>JAMOQT010000056.1 GCA_027063865.1 Nautiliaceae bacterium | reverse complement strand
TTTACATCCAAAACAGAAAAATAGCATCCCTTGGATTTAATTATAAAAACAACATCTCAAAACACGGCGTCTCAATCCATTTAAACCCAAACTTACAAAATTTCAACAAAATAAACCCCTGCAACCTCAAAGACATAACCGCCACCTCTTTAAAAAACGAAGGCATTGAAATCACTCAAGAGAAAATTATTGAAAAAATAACATCTCTTACAAAAAAACATTTTAGGAAAAACGATGAAACCAAAAGTTAAAGCCCCGAACAACAACGAAACACTTAAACTTATTCAAAAATATAACATCAACACCGTCTGTTATTCAAGCAAATGCCCCAATATTTATGAATGTTTTAACAAAAAAAGCGCTACGTTTATGATTCTTGGAAACATCTGCACCAGAAACTGCCGTTTTTGCAACGTAACAAGCGGAAAACCTCATCTTCCTGATAAAAACGAACCCAAAAAAATAGCCGAAGCCGTAAAAACACTCGGGCTTAAATATGTGGTAATTACTTCGGTTGACAGGGATGATTTGGAGGATTTCGGAAGCGGACATTTTTATAATGTAATAGAGAAAATAAAAAAGTTAAACCCCGATACAAAAATAGAAAGCCTAACCCCTGATTTTCAGGGCGATATAAACGCACTTAACCTGATGGCAACTTCAGGTGCGTATAAACTCGCACATAATATCGAAACGGTAAGAAGACTTCATAAAAAACTTAAACCAAAAAGCGATTATGACCTTTCATTAAAAGTACTCGAATACTATTCGAAATTTAAAATCACCAAATCTTCCCTGATAGTCGGATTTGGAGAAAGTTTTGAAGAAATAGAAAAAACGCTTGTTGATTTAAAAAATGCAGGGGTAAAACAGCTTACAATCGGCCAGTATCTGCAACCCACCCCAAAACATTACCCGGTTAAAAAATATTACAGCGACGAAGAATTCAAAATACTTGAAAACATGGCAAAAAACATGGGCTTTACGGTGGCTTCGGGTAAGCTTGTGAGAAGCTCATACAAAGCCGACGAACTTTAAAGGA
>JAMOQT010000055.1 GCA_027063865.1 Nautiliaceae bacterium | reverse complement strand
ACAGACGCTTCCCGCGAGTATAGAAGAGAGACTTGAAATTTACAAAAAAAGAATTGAATATGAAGATAAAGGCGTTGAATATAAAATAATTAAAGAAAATTTTCTAAACTACAGACTGCTAAGAGGCGGTGTAAAGTGTAAAGTGAACAATTCGGGGTCCCCGAAAAGTTGTGAGCCTTTTTGGGGTAAAGAGGGAAAATGGCAAATTGAGGACAGTTATATATTGTTTTATTCGTATCTTCAAAGACCTGCAAGGGGCAGAATTGAATTTGTAAAAAACGGAATAGGGTATTTCAACAGAATGCAGGTAATTTTTGTGGAACTTTCCAAATTTAATGAAGTTTTAAATAAAAAATACCAAAATGTTAAGGAAATAATGAAAAATCCACCGAGTATTGACGAAGAGATTATTTCCAGGGAAAAAATTACAAATACCAAATATTCTTTATCGCCTATAATCGTAGTGGATGAGATTAAAGATAGGTATGAAGTGGATATTGAGGCTAAAGTCTATCCTGATGTGAGAGAAATTTTGGTAAAATTTTAATAAAAAAGGAATATGATGATTTATGATGTAAATCAGATTCAGGAAATGCTTCCTCACAGATATCCGTTTTTGTTGGTTGACAGAATTACTGAAGTTAAAGAGGGTGAATTTGTTGAAGGGTATTTGAATATATCAATTACAAACCAGGTTTTTCAGGGTCATTTCCCTGGGCATCCGATATATCCAGGCGTACTGATTATAGAAGGTATGGCGCAAACGGGGGCAATTTTGCCTTTTACCGTTATGGATAAAGAAGAATTAAACGATAAAGTGGTATATTTTATGAGTATCGATAAGGCAAAGTTCAGAAAGCCTGTCCTTCCCGGTGACAAACTTGTATACAAGGTATCGACGATTAAACACAGAGGGAAAATATGGCAGCTTAAGGGTGAAGCGTATGTGGACGGCGAGCTTGTAAGCGAAGCGGAGCTTAAAGCTATGATTATGGATAAATAGTGTATAAAGAACTGATAGATATTTTAAAAATAAAACTTAT
>JAMOQT010000054.1 GCA_027063865.1 Nautiliaceae bacterium | reverse complement strand
TCACTTCCGTCATCCATTACCACAATATCCCAGCTTGGTTTTTCAAGCCACTGCTCTTTTATTATCAGGTTACCGCCCTGTTCGCCGCTTGCGTATCCTACCGAATTGTTAAATGCTTGGATTTTTTTATTGAAATAAGGCTTTTTTGGAATTATCGCAACTTTCAGATGCCTTAGCCTTTTATAAAACTCCGGATAATCTTTAATATCTTTATGATATCCTTCAAGTCCCATAATCGCTCCGAATATCCCAAGCAAAGCAACTTTATGGATATGAGAATATGTAAAATATACGTCTTGATTAACGTCAGGTTTTTTAAAATGTGCGAATTTTCCGCTTAGGTTAAATTTAAACGCTTTCATTTTTAGCCTCTATTTTTTCAAGTTCGTTTTCAATTTCCTCAATTGAAGGAAGTGCGTTTTTTAATTCATTCGGAAGTTCTTTTGAGAGTTTATATTCGCTCACACTCATCGGTGTTTGTATATTTTTCAAAGCATACTCCACAACCGTATCATTTTTCGATTTACATATAAGTATCCCGATAGTAGGATTATCATTTTTATCTTTTAAAATATTGTCAATAGCAGTTATGTAAAAATTAAGTTTTCCACTAAATTCAGGTTTAAATCTTGTAGTTTTAAGCTCAATTACGACATAACATTTTAGCTTTATATGATAAAAAAGCAAATCGATAAAAAACTCTTCTCCTCCGACTTCGAGCCTATACTGCCTCCCGACAAAAGCAAAACCGCTTCCAAGTTCTAAAAGAAATTTAGTCAAATTATCCATCAAAGCATCTTCAAGCTCTTTTTCATTATATTTTTCGCTAAGACTTAGAAAATCAAAACAATAAGGATCTTTTAACTGCTCTTTTGCTAAATCCGATTGAATCGCCGGTAATTGTTTGTCAAAATTGTTTATCGCTTTATTGCTTCTGCCATATAAATTGCTCTCAATTTGATGAATTAATACGGCTCTTGAATAGCCGTTTTCAATAGTTTTTTTTACATAAAAAAGTGCTTCGTCAATATTTTTGCATTTTGTAAT
>JAMOQT010000053.1 GCA_027063865.1 Nautiliaceae bacterium | reverse complement strand
CTCGTTCGCCCGTTAAGGGGAGGAGAGCCGTAAAGAAAACGTGAACTGCTTCACGTTTTTAGGCTCGCACGACGGCTGTGATGTGTGAGCAAAGCGAACACCACAGAACGGCAACACCTTGGAAAAACAACTGCTTGTCGTTTGTAGCTCCGCACGGCGCAAGTTTTATTCGCTTGCGAATAACTTGACGCCCACACCTTAAAAATTTTTTTCAATCGGTACCCAGCCGGATTTTGTCGCAGGCGACATAAAATCCGTCCTCACTTCGGCACGGAAGCAAAGCAGTTTGCTTCCTAACCTCCGGTTGCCTCGTTCACTTACACCTTGTAATACCAATCCAAAAAATAGATGTAGAAAAAAGAAAGTATGTAACTTTAAAATTATTGGTTTTGGTATAAATTCTTTTTTTCAACAGGAAAATTTTGATTTTGAAACAAGCATTAACTCACTTCCTTTTAAATATGTTATAATCAATTAAAAAAGAAATATAATGGGAAGAAAAGAAAGATTACAAAAAGAGCTTGATTTACTGCTTGAAAAGATAAAATTTTGGAGATATGTTATATTTGGGATAGTTTCAGGAGTTATTGGAATTTTATTTGGCTTAACCCAAAATAAAATATATTTAAATTGGGGAGTTATATATTTGCTTATTGCAGGATTTATAGGAGTAATTATTTCTATAACAAGATTGAACGATTTAGTAAAAGATTATCAAATTGATTTAGAAGATTTAGAAAAGGAAGAATAATGGAATTTCTGGCATATGGAATTGGATTTGCAACAATTATTGCTTTTTTTTATTTTATGTGGATTGACACCAAACCTTTACGTAAATACGAAAATTCAAAAAACTGACAAAATAGAAATTTATATAGCATTAGCAGTAACAGCCTTAGGAATGTTCTATTTGCATTGTATAGTTATTGAAATATAACCTGCAAGAAGTGAAGCTTAAAAAACAACCGTTTCATGTTTTTAGGTTTGCACGAGTAGGAATGACCAGCAAAAGATAACTGCTTATCTTTTGCCATTCCGCACGGCGCAAGTTTTATTCG
>JAMOQT010000052.1 GCA_027063865.1 Nautiliaceae bacterium | reverse complement strand
GCCAATATTACGACTTTTGGTAATGAAAATGAAGTCTTAATAAGACTGAACGTTCAAAACGCCTCGACAAACGTCCAAAACGACATTGGAAATCAAATCGCCCAAATTTTAAAACCCCTTGGGAAAATCGACGTAAGAAGAGTCGATATAGTTGGTGCGAAAGTAGGAAACGAGCTTAAAGAAAAAGGACTTCAAGCATTTATCTTTTCAATAATTGGTATTTTGATATACGTGGCATTCAGATTTGAGTGGCGCTTTGCCGTAGCTTCCGTTTTGGCACTTTTTCACGACACCATCATATCGCTCGGTGCCGTAAGTTTTTTCCAGGTGGAAGTAAATCTTGACGTACTTGCAGCAATCCTAACTCTCATGGGATATTCCCTTAACGATACAATCGTTGTATTCGACAGAATCAGAGAACAAGTTAGAGATTCTAAAATAAGGGATTTGGCACTACTTATAAACGAAGCCGTATCAAAAACACTAAGCAGGACGGTTTTAACCTCACTCACAACATTCTTTGTTGTATTAACACTTTATCTCTTTGGCGGAGAAATTATAAAGCCGTTTAGTTTCACACTTTTAGTAGGTATAATAGCAGGGACATATTCATCAATCTTTATTGCATCACCTCTTCTTATCTGGCTTGGATTTAAAATAGACGATTACAGAAAAAGACTTGCCGAAAAAGAAAAAATAAGAAAAGAAAAAGAAAAATTAAGACAAATGTATCAGGGGGGAGTAGTTTAATAATGGAAAATTACTCAATGAAAAATGTAAAATTTATTATTCATTTTACATTTTCCATTTTACATTTTACATCAAAGGATAATTATGGATTGGGGTAAAGTAATTTATGTGTTTTTTCAGCTTATGAGTTTAACAAGTGTAGCCGGATTTTTGTACGACCACAACAAAATAGCGCTTTTTATTGCTCTTAGCCTGAATTTAATTTCAACCGTTCTTAAAATCGGTGTTAAAAACATACTTGCCGCCGAGCTGTTTGCTGCAAGTCTGGTTGCGGATTTACATCTGATACCGGCATTTATTTACCTGGAAATAAAAAACAATTTAGACGCGGCATACGCAATGGCAATAGGTGCCGTGATTGCAAACATAGTTACTTTGATTTTAAGTTTTATCGAACTAGCAAAAACAAAATCTGACTGGGAGTAGTAAATGAGAGAATACAAACCAAACATTATCGAAAAAAAATGGCAGGAAATCTGGGAAAAAGAAAAAGCGTTTGAGCCGAAAAACGACTATAATTTACCGAAAAAATATATACTTTCAATGTTTCCGTATCCAAGCGGAAGAATTCACATGGGACATGTGAGAAACTACTCAATAGGTGACGCAATTGCCAGATATTACAGAAAAAAAGGATATAACGTATTACACCCTATAGGATGGGACAGCTTCGGAATGCCTGCTGAAAACGCTGCAATTAAAAACAAAACCCATCCTAAAAAATGGACTTACGAAAATATTGATTATATGAGAAAAGAGCTTAAAAATTTAGGTCTTTCATTCAGTAAAGAAAGGGAGTTTGCAACAAGCGACCCGGAATATACACGATGGGAGCAGGAATTTATTATTAAAATGTATGAAGCGGGTCTGCTTGAAAGAAGGACCCAAAAAGTAAACTGGTGCGAAACATGCCACACCGTCCTTGCAAACGAACAGGTAATCGACGGTTGCTGCTGGAGATGCGACAATCCGATTGAAATAAAAGAACTTCCCGGATGGTATATTAAAATTACAAAATACGCAGACGAACTCCTTGAAGATATTGATACGAAGCTGAAAGGAAACTGGCCCGATAGAGTCCTTACAATGCAGAAAAACTGGATTGGAAAATCTACGGGACTTAAATTCAAATTCAATCTTTCGGATGAGAGTAAAAACAAATTAAACCGAAAATTTGACGGATACGAAGTCTTTACTACAAGACCTGATACAATTTACGGAGTTACATATTCAGCCCTGGCACCCGAACATCCTATAGTTGATTATATGCTGGAAAACTCTCTTTTTGATAAAGAAACGGAAGAAAAAGTAAGACACATAAGAAGTATCCTACCTAAAGACAGACAGGCCATGGAAAAAGACGGCGTTTATCTCGGAATAGACGTAGTCCATCCTCTTACAGGCGAAAAAGTACCCGTATGGCTTGCGAATTTCGTTTTAGTTGAATACGGAAGCGGTGCGGTAATGGCCGTTCCCGCCCACGATGAAAGGGATTTTGAGTTTGCTAAAAAATTCAATCTTCCTATTAAATGGGTAATTAAACCGTTTGATGGTGAAATAAATGAAAATGAAGCTTATACAGGCGAAGGTGTGTTAATAAACAGCGGTGAATTTACCGGAATGAAAAACACCGAAGCAAAAGAAGCCATTATTAAAAAAATGGAAAAACTAGGAATCGGACATAAAGAAATTAATTACAGATTAAGGGACTGGGGTATCAGCCGCCAAAGATACTGGGGTGCACCTCTTCCTTTTGTTAAATGTCCAAACTGCGGAATCGTTCCTGAAAAACTGCAAAACCTTCCTATTACACTTCCCGAAGATGTTGAAATAACAGGAAGCGGAAATCCGCTAGAACAACACCCTACCTGGAAACACACCAAATGTCCTAAATGCGGTGCGGATGCCGAGCGTGAAACTGACACTATGGATACGTTTGTACAAAGCAGCTGGTATCAGTTTAGATTTACGACTGATTTTCACAAATATCCTGACGTTCCTTTCAGAAAAGAAGACGAAAAGTATTGGATGCCGGTTGATCAATATATCGGCGGTATTGAACATGCTATATTACATCTGCTTTATGCAAGATTTTTTACAAAAGCACTCAGGGATTTAGGATATGTAAGCGTTGATGAGCCTTTTGCAAAACTATTAACCCAGGGTATGGTGCTCAAAGACGGAAGCAAAATGAGTAAAAGCAAAGGAAATGTGGTAGACCCTGATGAAATAGTGGCCAAATACGGTGCCGATACGGCAAGGCTTTTCATACTCTTTGCAGCCCCGCCTGAGCAGGAGCTTGAATGGAGCGATTCTGCAGTTGAAGGGGCTTTCAGATTTATTAACAGACTATACCTGAATGCGCAAAAAGCATACAAAACCAATACTATTCCAAATATTGACGCTTCAAAACTTTCAAAAGAGGAAAAGGAAGCCAGAAGAAAAGTTTACGAAACACTTAAAAGAAGCGAAGAAACATATGAAAAAACATTTGCATTCAACACTCTTATAGCAAGTGCGATGGAAGCGTTAAACGCACTTAATAAAATAAACAACAAAGACGTATTTACAGAAGGATACTGGATAATTTTAAACGTATTAGAGCCGATAATCCCGCATGTTGCAAGCGAACTTAGCGAAGAGCTTTTCAACAGAAACAACTTTAAACCTATCAAAATAGACGAAGAAGCCTTAAAAAAAGACGAAATAAACTACCCTGTGAGCGTAAACGGTAAAAAAAGAGCGGAAATAAGCGTAAATGCAGACGCTTCTAAAGATGAAGTCTTAACTGAAGCAAAAAAAGCCGTATCAAAATATATTGACGGCAAAGAAATAATTAAAGAAATATTTGTCCCGGGAAGAATAGTCAACATCGTCGTTAAAGGATAAAAACAGTGGAAAATGGAAAATGGAAAATTATTAAAAATACAATATTATTGTCCATTATCCATTTTACATTTTACATTGTTTTATCCGGTTGCGGTTATAAACCAAGTTCAACCTACCAAAACAAAATTATCGGAAAAGATATTAGTGCTGAAGTTGAAATATCCCCAAAAAGACCACAAAAGAGCACATTTTTAAAAGATGCTTTAAATGAAGCCATATATACCGTATTCGGTGCGAATTTAGTAAATAAAAAGGCAAACACTAAAATAATACTTTCAATAGATTCTTCATCCCTAGACCCTTTAGATTACGATGAAAATGGATTTCCCATACTTTACAGAAGCAAGGTAACGTTAAAAGCTAAAGTTATTGACAAATTTTCAAAAACTCGTTTTTATAAAGTAGGCGGCAATTATGATTTTGCCGTTTCCCCAAACAGTATTATAAACAACCAATTAAAACTGGATTCTTTTAAACAGGCTTCAATTGACGCACTTAATAAATTGTTAGCTGAAATTACAAAAGACGGAGTTAAAAATGACCATTAAAGACATTGCCAAAAAAGCCCTTGCAAAATTTAAAGAAAGCGGATACGTATTTACACCGGATGAATACAAAAAAGTTTTTTGTTCGGAAGCAAAAAAAGCCAAAGTTATAATTAAAGACTGTAATAAAGTTGCCGAATATATTGCCAAACTCGATAAAAAATATCAGCTTATCGCTAAAAACTACAACATAAAAAACATTGACGAATTAATTGTTTTTTTAATAAATTATTTAAACCGTGAAGACGCAAGCAGGGAAAAAGAAAATATTGAAAATATATTTTTATATACAAAAAGGGCTCTTGACGTAATAGCAGTCCTTCCCATTGTTAAATCAAAAACTATAGCCATAAAACATCTTGACTTTTTAAAACCTAATATGGAAAAAGAGGAATTTGATAAACTCAGAAGCGAATGGATGGATTTTTTAAGTGAATTTGACGCTTCAATTGTAAAAAAAGGAGCAATGGTTGCTGGTGTGAAAAGCGAAGACGCCCTTGAAGTAATCGATGCTTTAATTAAAAAATTTGAAGAAAACCCGGAATTGGACTTTTTAGTCGATTCGTTAATATATACCCTAACGCCGAGTTATGCCCCATTTATGAGCAATGAAGTGGCAATTTTAAAAAAACAGATAAAAGAAAACTCCTCGTTTATTTTAAGCAAGGCTTTTGCGGAAGATCTTAAAATTTTAACGCAAAAAAGAATAAAATTAGACAAAGAGGAACTTAAAAGAAAACTAAAGGATATTGATCAAATCGCTGAGAGACTTTCCATAAAAATATTAAGAATACTTGAAAAAACCGACGGTTCTTCCTATGAAATTAAAAACATAACAGAAGAACTGCAAAACTGGAGAAAAGATGAAGGGGATTTTGAAACAATAAAAGAAAAACTGCTTGCAATAGCAACATCAATTGATAAAGAATTAAACGTATTTTCAGAAGAGATGAAAAAAGAAGATAAGGAAATACAGCAATTAAGACAAAAAGTTCAGTTTTTAGAAGGAAAACTAAAACAGCTCAGCAAAGAAGTCAAAACAGACTTTTTAACCGATATTGCCAACAAAAAAGCCGTAATGGAAGAATTGCAAAAACAGGAATCTATTTTTAAAAGATACGGGACAAACTATTCAATCGTATTTTTTGACATAGACCATTTCAAAAACATAAACGACACCTACGGTCACGACGCAGGAGATGTTATTTTAAAATCGCTAGGATTACTGTTTAAGAGATATGCCAGGGATATCGACATGATCGGACGATTCGGGGGAGAAGAATTTGTAGCAATTCTTCCTAACACTGACAAAGAAGGCGCTTATAAATTTGCGGAAAAACTAAGAGAGATTATTCAAAAAACAAAATTTATGTATAAAAATACAAGAATTAATGTAACCGTATCCGGTGGAGTTGCAGCGAGAAATGAAACAAACTCAAGCGAAGAAACGTTAAAATTAGCGGACAAAAGACTTTATCTGGCTAAGAAAAACGGAAGAAACAGAATTTGTGCAGAGGATGAATGCAATTAAAAGTGAAAAGTGAAAAATGAAAAATGAAAAGTATAGTATATTTGAATTTTTAAACCAAAAACCTCTTTTTTATAAAAAAATCGACCTTAAAAGAATGCCGAAAACTTATAATCTTATAAAAGACAAAATAAACATCCCTCCCGTTATTCATATCATAGGCACAAACGGCAAAGGCTCAACCGGCAGGTTTTTAGCCCATACGCTGTTAAAAAGAGGATTTAGTATCGGACATTACACCTCTCCACATATTTTGGAATTCAATGAACGTATATGGATAAACGGCAAAAACATAGACAACGAATCGCTTGAGAGAATACATCTTAAACTGCAAAAAATATTATCTGAAAATGTAGTAAATTCACTGAGTTATTTCGAATACACAACCCTTCTTGCCGCTTTTGCTTTTGAGGGACTTGATTATGTAATTATGGAAGCGGGACTCGGAGGCGAATTTGATGCTACAAACGTATTTGAAAAAAAAATTTCACTAATTACCACAATAGATTACGACCATCAGGCGTTTTTGGGAAACACGATAGAAGAAATTGCTACCACTAAACTTAATTCAATAGATAAAGAAGCGATAATAGGAAGACAAATACATCCTGAAATTGAAAATGTAAAATGGAAAATGGAAAATGAAGGTAAAAAAATCTATAATTATTTAAAGTTTTTTAAAAAAGAAGAGATTGAAAATTTAAAAAAAGAGTTTAAATTTGCTCCGTTTTTGTTTGACAATTACCTGCTTGCAATGAGCTTTTTAAAAAAAGAAAACATTCCTTTTGATATAAAAGATATTAAAGATTTGACGCTTCCTGGAAGAATGCAGGAAATCGAAAAAGATTTGTGGATAGACGTAGGACACAATCCCCTTGCGGCAAGGGCAATTGCAAACACACTTCCTAAAAAAGTCAATTTAGTTTATAACACCTATTCGGACAAAGACTACAAAGAAATACTTAAAATTTTAAAACCCAAAATCAATAAACTCTATCTTATAAAAGTGGATAACGAAAGAATAGAAAAGCCTGAAAAAATCAAAAAAACGGCGCTTGGACTTGGAATTGAAGCGGAGGAGTTTAAAGAAATAAAAAAACCGATGCTGGTATTCGG
>JAMOQT010000051.1 GCA_027063865.1 Nautiliaceae bacterium | reverse complement strand
AAAACAAAACCCCTTTTTTAAAAAAGCTTTTTTCTATTTTTAAAAGTTCTTTTAAATTTACTTCCATTCCGGCAAGAAGCATCAAATACAAAAACCCGACTTCCGCCAAAAGATTAAACATCTCATTATGATGGATAAGCCCGAGTGCGCTGAAAACCGCACCGAGTGTAATTTCAACCATGGAAACGGGAAGTTTCAACGAATTGCTTAAAAACGGGGACACAAGCAGTATAACCGAAAGGGATATTATAAGTAATTCAGCACTCATTTGCTATTTCAAATCCTTCTTTAATTAATATTTCCAAATCCTTATCTGGTTTTTCGCCTTTTGTCGTAAGATAATCTCCTATTACAATCGAATTAGCTCCTCTTTTCAGAGCTTCAGTCCAACTATCTCCAAATACCAACTCCCTGCCTCCAGCTAACATTATTATAGCTTCTTTAAATTCGTTTGCAAACTTTTTTACTATATTTATAGCAAAATCTTTATTATGTGTGGCTTTTAAAGGGAGTTTAGGATTTTCAATAAAAAAATTAAGGGGAATTCCGTCGGGTTTTAATTTTTTAAGCGAATTTATCAAACTTTGTATATCTTCCTCGCCTTCGCCCATCCCGAATATCCCCCCACAGCAAAGCCTAAGCCCGACCGATTTTATATTTTCACAGGTTTCAAACCTTTCATCCCACGTATGGGTCGAACAGATTTTCGGATAATATTCACGGCTTGTTTCAAGATTATGATTATATATTTTTACACCCGCGTTTTTAAGCTCTTTTAAAGATTCTTTATCCGCCGTTCCGTTACAGGCTATGAGTGTAATATCCACTTCTTTTTTTACCGCTTCAGCCGCACGGCAAACATATTCGAGCGTCTTTTCATCAAGCCCTTTTCCGCTTGTTACAAGACAAAATCCTGAAGCTCTGTTTTTTTTAGCCAGTTTTGCCTCGTTTACTATGGTTTCAATGCTCTTTTCTTTATAGCGGTTTATATCCGCCCCCCATTTTACACTTTGAGTACAGAATCTGCAGTCTTCATTACACGCACCGCTTCTTATGTTACTGATTGCGCATAAATATATTTTTTTCATTTAC
>JAMOQT010000050.1 GCA_027063865.1 Nautiliaceae bacterium | reverse complement strand
GAATAACCGGAGGTTTGGAATTACTCGGAATTTTGGTTTCGTAAAGTTTTGAAGCTTTTGGTTTATCCAGTTTTTTATACAGTCTGCTTATTTTAGCATTTAAGTATTTGTTTGTCAATTCCGTTTTTGCGAGTATGGTTGAAACTTCAGGGGCGTAGTTTGAATTCGGGTATTTTTTAAGATAGTTGTCACACATCGTGATTATATCTAAAAGCATTTTTTGGTTTGTAAAAGGCGTATCGTATTTTAAAAAGTTCATTTTTATTTTTTGATACTCTATCCATGGGATTTCTTCAACTGATGAATATCTTTTTTCATATTCGCTTAGGTAAAACAGGGCTAAGTCATACTCTTTGTTTTGCTGGTGTGCAAGATAAAGGCTTAATAAGTCCGTTTTAATATAAATTGATGAAGGATGTTCGGCCTGCAGGGATAAAAAGTCTTCATCCGCCTGGTCCAGATTTGAATCTTCAATATCTTTGTGAATTTTATAATGCCAGTTTAAAGCCGTCAGGTTCTCCGAATGCGTTACGTTGTTTTTTGAAGAACATCCAAAGAAAAAAAGAGTTGAAACCGTAATTAATGTAATTTTCTTAATCATTTAATTTCCTTAATTCATCTTCTACTTTATTGAATTTTTCTTTTAATTCCTGCAGTTCGTTTTTATTTTTGTCAACCACTTCTTTAGGTGCTCGCTCTATAAAGTTTTTATTTGCAAGTTTTTTTTCAAGTTTTTCTATTTCTTTATTTAGTTTTTCTTTTTGTTTTGTAAGTCTTTGGATAAGAGGCGTTATGTCAACCTCGTCTTTGCTTACCATTGTTTCAAGATTGTCGCTTATATCCCTGATTGCGTTTGGAATTTGGGAATTTACAAATTCCACTTCGTTTACACGTGCGAGTTTTTTAATGTATTCTTTTGCAAGGTCCGGAAGATTTGCCAATACATATGCTTTTTTAATCTCTTTAGCACCGGTTAGGGCTTTGATTCTTCTAAGAGATACAATAGCTTCGATAATCATATCAAAATCCGCAGGTTTTTCAACTTCTTTAACTTCAGGAAAGTTTTTTAGCATAATCGAATTTGTTTCTATATCGCTTAGGGAAAGTTC
>JAMOQT010000049.1 GCA_027063865.1 Nautiliaceae bacterium | reverse complement strand
AAAGCCTTTAAATTTTGACTTATTGATAACAAGAATAAATGTGGCTTTAAGAAGCGGAAAAGAATCACAGATTAAAATAAAAGATTTAATAATTATAAAAGATGAAGAAAAAATAATTTATAACGGAAAAGAAACTTATCTTAAAGGTAAGGCTTTTGAAGTATTTACTCATTTAGCCAGATATCCCAATCAGGTAATATCAAAAGAGCAGTTGCTTGACGCCATTTGGGAAGAACCAGAGCTTGTAACACCGAATGTCATTGAAGTTGCAGTAAATCAAATACGTCAAAAGGTTGACAAAGTTTTTAAAATTGATACAATTAAGACCATTCGCCGCAGAGGCTATAAATTTTGTTATCCAAAGGAGTAGCATGTCACTGATGATAAATGAAGAATGCATTGCATGCGATGCATGTGTGGATGAATGTCCAAACGGGGCGATTGAACCTGCAGATCCGATATATGAGATAGATCCGGACCTTTGTACCGAATGTATTGAACATGGGGGTGAGCCTCAATGTGTTCAGGTATGTCCTGTTGATGCAATTGTTCCAGACCCGGATAATCAAGAAAGTGCAAAAGAGCTGAAATTAAAAGCCGAACTTATTCATAAAGACGAAGAAGAATAATGGCTAAAATAACGGCTGTAATTGATATAGGTTCAAACTCAGTCAGAATGGCTGTTTTTAAAAAAACCAGCCGTTTTGGATTTTATCTTCTTCGTGAAGAAAAGAGTAAAGTCAGAATCAGTGAAGGTGCTTATGAAAACGGAGGAAACCTCCAGGATTTTGCAATTCAAAGAGCTATAAATGCACTTAAAGAGTTTCTTTTAATTGCAAAATCTTTGAAAGTAAGAAAAATACTTGCGGTTGCTACTTCCGCCGTTAGGGATGCTCCAAACAGAAGTGAATTTTTAAGTAGAGTCAGAAAAGAACTAGGAATAAACATAAAAGTAATCGACGGGGATAAGGAAGCTTTTTTCGGCGGTGTTGCGGCTGCCAATCTTTTATATGAAAAAAGCGGGGTTACTATAGATATAGGGGGAGGTTCTACCGAACTTGCTTTAATTAAAAGAAAAAACATACAAAAAACAATTTCTCTTAAGCTTGGAACCGTAAGGCTTAAAGAGCTCTATTTTGACAAGGACGATATTGAAGGCGCTAGAAAACATATAAGAGCAGAAATAAAACGATTAGATAATGATTTTAAACAGAATAAAGTATTTGGGATAGGCGGTACAATCAGGGCTCTTTCACAGGTTATTATGAAAAAAATCGAATATCCTCTCGATATACTTCACGGATTTACATATGATGTAAAAGATCACATTAAATTCTTAAAATCGATCATTAAAATGAAAGACGAAGAACTTTTAAAAATAGGTGTAAAGCCTGAAAGGCTGGATGTAATACGTCCCGGAGTGCTTATTTTTACCGAGCTTTTGGAGTTTCTGGAATCAAAGCAGGTTATAACAAGCGGTGTGGGGGTAAGGGAAGGTGTTTTTTTAACGGATCTTTTAAGGCACGATAACTATAAATTTCCGGAAAATTTCAATCCGTCTGTGAGAACCATAATCGATGTGTATCAAATAGACACCAGACTCTCCTCATATGAAACAAAAGTCGCTTTGGAACTTTTTGATTTGTTAAAGGATGATTTTAATCTTGATGAAAAATATAAACTGCATTTAACATATGCGATTAAACTCTCCCGCGCAGGTGAACTTATAGATTTTTACGAAGCGCACAAACATACCGACTATATTCTTTTAAATTCCCTGCATTACGGCTTTAGGCATTGCGACAGGCTGTTGATTTCAAAAATCATACGTTTTTACAAAAGAAAAAAGATCAGAAAAAAAGAGATTGAAAAGTATAAATGCCTTTTACCTCAAAAAAATATCATAGAAAAGCTCTGTAATATTTTCTGGGTTGCAAAACTTGTAAATATGAATATGTCAAAACCTAAAGTAGATATTTATAAAAAAGACAATAAAGTAATTATAGAAGGCGAATCTTTATATCTTGCAAAAGAAAAACAAAAAAGCCGGGAACTTTTTTTTGATTTGGAGATTATTGAGAAGGAAAAATAATGAGGAGATTATATTTTTTAATTCCGCTGTTTTTTTTTGGATGTACTGTATCAAATACAGTTAGCAAGGTAAATAATTTCTCAAAATGCTATGTACATAAAATACCCGCTCCTTTTTGGATTTGTTATAACTCTTCTTTTTTAAGTATAGGTAAGGTTCATTCTGAAAAATTGAGCAGATTAAAACAAGAAGAAGCATATTCTTTGGGTGTCAGCGAATTAATTGGCAAACTTCAAAACAAAACCAAACTTTTTTTAAGAAAGCTGGGACTTGAAGATAAAAAAATCGATTCCGATATTAAAGATTTTGTAATTTTAAATGCTCTTCAAGGTGAGAGCTGGTTTGATAAAACAGATAAAATGATTTATGTTCAGGTAAAACTTGATAAAGAAGAATTTAAAAATTTTTTATCGAAAAAGTATAAAAATATTGATAAAAAGGTGTTTGAAAGAGCGTTTAATGAAACATTTTGATTTTATTGTAATAGGCGGCGGTATTGCCGGACTTTTGACAGCGTATATGCTTAAAAGTTACAAAACGCTTCTTTTAGATGAAGACGGAATTTTAACTTCGGGTGCCAGTGCGGCTGCAGGGGCGTTTTTGTTTCCAAAAGTCGGGTTTGATACCGTTTATACAAGATTTATCAATAATGCCATTATAGAGTCTTTAAAATTTTATGAAGAAATGGGAATAGATACCCATAAAATAGGCGTAACACTGCTTCCTAGGGATGAAAGGGATATAGAAAAATTTAAAAAATATGAAAATGAAATACGGCTTCCCTTTGAAAAGAAATACGGAGGTTTTTTCTTTAAAGACGGCGGGGTGGTTTTCCCCGAGGATGTAAAAGAAAAAATCAATATCAATTTTGAAATTAAAAAAATAGATTCGATTTATAAAGAAGGAGAATATTGGAGAGTAGGGGAATACAGGACAAAAAACGTAATTCTGGCGACAGGACATAAGAAATTAATTGATATTCCGTATATAAATATCCGCTCTGTCTGGGGGGAGAGGATTGAAGGCAATGGAGAATGGAGAATTGAGAATGGAGAAATAAAAGGAGAATTACCGTGTCATTTTCATAAAAATTGTTCGGTTGGGGTAATTGACGGGCTTATGAAAATAGGTGCAACTCATAAAAGAAACTGTCCTGAATGCAGGGAAAATGAAGAAGAAGCGTATGAACTTATTGAAAAAGCAAAAGAAATTGTTGATATACAAAATTTTAAAATAACTAAAATTATAGGAGGATTCAGGGCTGCGAGTGTTGATTATTTCCCTGTGGTTGGTAAAATTATAGATGTAGATGAAACTCTTAGGCAAAATTCTAGGGTGGTAAAAGGGGAAATTCCTAAATTTTGGCAATATATTGAGGGGCTTTATATTATAAACGGAATGGGCGGCAGAGGTTTCTCAAATGCCTATGTCTGTGCGAAAATGTTAAAAGAGTATATCGTAAACGGTAAAGATTTAGGTGTTATAGACACTAAAAGATTATTTATAAAATGGGCTAGAAGAGAAGGGGAAGAATATTTAAAAATGGAAAATGGAAAATGAAAAATGGAAAATGAGAAGTTTAATAGGTGTAATAATCATATTAGCTTTCAGCTTTAAGCATTAAGCTTTTAGCTTTTTTAATAAAGGAGAAAAATGTTAAAAGTTAAAAACGTAACAAAGCAGTTTGGCGGAGTTGTTGCCATTAAAGATGTCAATTTTGAAGTAAAACAGGGTGAGATATTTGCGTTGGTAGGTCCTAACGGAGCAGGTAAAACCACTCTTTTTAATATTATAACAGGTGCGTTTGAGCCTACAAACGGACATGTGTATTTTAAAGATGAGGAAATTACGGGTTTAAATCCCGTTAAAATCGTAGAGAGGGGAATTGCAAGGACATTTCAAAATATCAGGCTTTTTAATTCTATGAGTGTGCTTGAAAATGTGCTTATTGGGTTTCATAATTATATTGAATATACGTTTTTTGAAGCCGTTTTCAGACTTCCGAGATTTTTCTCCCAGGAAAAAATTTATAAAGAAATGGCAATGGAGATTTTAAGATTTTTAAAAATAGATCAATATGCCGATTATAACGCAAAAGCTTTAAGTTACGGAAACCAAAGAAAAGTGGAAATAGCAAGGGCATTGGCGACTGAACCGGACCTGCTGCTTTTAGACGAACCGGCCGCCGGAATGAATCCTAAAGAAACGGATGAACTTGCCGATACGGTGTTTAGATTAAGAGAAGAAAAAGAAAAAACGATACTTTTTATTGAGCATGATATGAAATTCGTTCAAAAAATTGCCGACAGGGTAATGGTATTGGATTACGGTAAGACTATTTTTGAAGGTAAACCTGCGGATATGATGAAAGACGAAGCGGTAATAAAAGCCTATTTAGGAGATATCGATGTTGAAGGTTAAAAATTTAAAAGTAAAATACGGTGTAATTGAAGCCGTAAGGGGAATAGACTTTGAAGTTAAAGCAGGTGAAATAGTGACAATTATCGGGGCAAACGGAGCGGGAAAAACTTCAACGCTCAGCGCTATTTTTAATCTTGTAAAGAAAGAAGGTGAAGTTAAGTTTGTAGAAGGCGATATATCAAAACTTTCAACCGATAAGATAGTAAAGCACGGAATAGCGCTTGTGCCTGAAGGAAGAAGAATATTTATAAACCTGACAGTAGAAGAGAATCTTAAAATCGGCGCATACACAAACGAAGAAAATTACGAAAACTTAAAAGAAGAAATGTTTCATCTTTTTCCAAGACTCAAACAGAAAAGAAACAATTACGGAGGAAGCCTAAGCGGCGGTGAGCAGCAGATGCTGGCAATTGCAAGGGCTTTGATGAGCGAACCGAAAATGCTAGTGCTTGATGAGCCGTCTTTAGGACTTGCACCTATTATCGTAAAAGATTTGTTTGGGATTTTGACGGATTTAAATAAAAACGACGATGTTACTATTCTTTTAGTAGAACAAAACGCCGCCGCGGCGCTTAAAATCGCCCACAGGGGGTATGTAATGGAAAACGGGCTTTTAGTTATGGAAGATGACGCAAAAACTCTTCTTACAAGCGATGAGATTAAGAAAAAATATTTAGGAGGTTAGTGTTTATTTAAAATCTCTCCGATTTTAGCCCTCATCCATTTTCCCATTTTCATATTGTGATACGCCCAGTTGAGGTATTGTAAATCAATTTCGGCAACGTCCTCTATTTTCATACCTTTATATTTTCCTACTCCGAATCTGAATTCCATAGGCTTATCAAGATTTTCAAGATGATGTTCGATTGAATATTTAACGTCTGGGTCAAGGTCTGTGAGGCTCAGCATATATTCTATATAATCCGGGTCTTTGATGAGGATATCTTTTATTTTTTCAAATTTGTATTTGCCCTGATAAAATTTATCGTGAAGTACCGGTTTTGTGGTAAGCTCAATTAATTCCTCAATGCTTTTGTCAAAATTTTGGACAATATATTCAAAAAGCAGTCCTAAAACTATTACGTCCCCTAGTGCGTCGTGTGCGTTTATTTCGATATTGTATTTTTTACAAATATCCTTTTCTTTTTTGTAAAGACCTAAGGCGTATCTGTTGTATTGAAGTGAAAACTTGCCTTCCGGAAGCAAGTGTTTGAGTATTCTAAATGTGTCTATAAGTTTGAAAAATGAATTAAATCCTTCTTTTTTCAGCATGTCTAAGTCGAATTTTGCGTTGTGTATGACAATTAAATTTTCCGGAGAGTTTAACTCTTTTAATCTTTTATATGCATCGGTGTGTTTGATTTGAGGTTTGTCTTCAACCATTTCGTTTGTAATGTGATGGACCGCCATGGCTTCGTAGCTTATCGGAAGAGGTGGTTTTACAAGCTCATTGTGTATTTCTTCTATTTCTAAGTTTTCGTTCATTACAAGATAGCTTAACTGGCATATTCTGTCTTCTTCTTTGTTTCCTGTTGTTTCTGTATCAAGCATTATTATTTTCATCTGTTTCCTTAATAAGTGGTATTTTTATAATATATCCCCCGTCTTTGTTTAAAATTTCAAAGTAGGGGGATTTGATTGTTTTTAAAGGTTTTGTTTTTATTCCTATTTCAATAATCTGATATTTTTTATTATTGATTTTGATATATTCTCCTGCATTTACCTTAGTTGAAATTATAGCTTCTTTTTGCTTTTCAAGCATATCGAAAATTATATCCAAAAGTGCCTTTTTATGTACAAGAATAGTCGGGATTGATGGATCAAATATAGTTGTTATTGCAATGTTGTGTTTAAGGGTAATGTATTCAACCGCAAAATTTATAAGCATTGACAGGTCTGTTTTTTCAAGTTCGGCAAGTTTGATTGAGCGGGTGTTAGTATTGATAAAAAACCTTACGCCTATATTCTTATCATCCCTGTAACCTATGGAAAAGCCGTTAAATTCAAAATCGTTAAATTTTATCCGTTTAAATTCCGTTTTAATTCCGGGGTTGGAGGGAGCGTTATTGATAACAAAATTATAAACCTCTTTTTTATTAACGTAAGAAAGGAAAATTTCGGCTTCCTGGTTGCAGTATTTTATATGTCCTTTTTCGTTAAAGATAATAATAGGGTTTATGTCATATTCACACCAGAATTCAAACATCAAGAGCCTTCATTTTTTTTGTAAGGGTGACTCTGTTTATTTTCAAATGCTTAGCGATTTGAAGTTTGCTTTTATATTTTGTTCGCATTGCGCTAAAAAGCGTTTTTTCAAAATTATTCAACTCTTCTTCGTAAATCAGTTCTTCATCGGTGTTTTCATAATAGTACCTTAAATTTTCGAATATTTCGTTTTTATTTTGAGGTATTAAAAGCATTGAATAAACCTGTCTTTTGAGTGAGTTTAGATTTTCGCTTATATCGGGATTTGTTATATTGATGTTTCTGTCGATTTTCAGTTCTTTTTTTGCCTGTTTTTTAAACAGTTCAATAAATGCTTCGATGTCTTCAGGGTGATTTTTTAGAGGTTT
>JAMOQT010000048.1 GCA_027063865.1 Nautiliaceae bacterium | reverse complement strand
TATTCGTCAAGCACTTTTTCCCAGTCTTTTTTTGCTTTTTCAAGGTTTTTAAACAGCTCATTAATTCTTTTTTCGCGGATTGAGATTTTTTTCTGTCTTTTTCCTTCTTTGGAATCTTCATCATCAACCTCTTCTTCTTCAACAAAACTTTTAAATAGCTCTTTTACCCTTCTTTCCCTGTTTAAAAGAGGCTCTTTATATTTTAATACCAAATCGATTAAAAACGGAATCGAGCATATCGCATCAAGTATAATTTCTTCACCGAGCTGAATTCTTCTAAATATCTCGATTTCTTCATCTTTATCAAGAAGCGGAATATGCCCCATTTCCCTTAAATACATCCTAACGGGACTGTCGGAGCGGCTCCATTCAAGAAGCTCTTTATCTTTTAAAATATCTTCGGCAAGTTCTTCTTTTTTTCTTTCTCTTTCCTCTTCATTTTTTACAACGTCTTCAAGGTTTTTTAACCTTGCAACCTCTGCAGCCGTCATAAGTCTGATATTGTTTTCTTTAGCGGCTTTAAGAATTTCCTTGCTTTGGGCTTTTGTAGGGACTTTTGGTAAAATGTTAACAATTGTTTCATAAGTAACTATTCCGTTTTTGTTGGATTTAAAGAGTTTTTCAAGTTCTTTTGGCAGTGCCATTAATGCTCCTTTTAAATAAGCTTAAAGCCTAAAGCTAAAAGCATAAAGCTTTTTAATATCATTTTTTTAATTTTAACCTATTTAGCTTTCAGCTTTAGGCTTTGAGCTTTTAGCTTTTCAAGAGAGGAATTATACTAAATTTTTTTGGAACGCTTATTGCTACCTTTTATCAAAAAGGCCTATTAATGATAAACGGTTATTATGATGCAACCGGTGCAATGGTTACTCAGTTTAACAGATTAAATGTTATATCAAACAACCTTGCAAATGTCAATACCGCAGGATTTAAACAGGACGATATAATAATCGGAGATTTTGAAAGATTGTTTAGCGAAAAAAGAGATGAATTGCCTCTTGAAAACAATACAAAAGAAGCAGCTAAATTTATTAACAGAAATCTTAATAAAGTTCCGATTGTGGTTGAAGAATACACGAATTACGATATAGGAGATTTGCAAAAAACATCAAACCCCCTTGATATCGCCTTAAAAGAAAAAAATCAGTTTTTTGTCATTCAAACACC
>JAMOQT010000047.1 GCA_027063865.1 Nautiliaceae bacterium | reverse complement strand
AATTCACTCCCGACCTGCTCCCAAGCGATATAATTGGAGGTGAGATTTACTCAATGCAAAAGGATGAATTTTACATCAAAAAAGGTCCTATTTTTGCGGATTTGATTTTAGCCGACGAAATCAACAGGGCCCCTGCAAAAGTCCAGTCAGCCCTTCTTGAAGCTATGCAAGAACGGCAGGTAAGCATTGGCGATAAAAGCTATGATTTAAAAGAGCCTTTTTTAGTAATGGCTACAATGAATCCTATTGAAGAAGAAGGGGTATATAATCTTCCCCAAGCCCAGCTTGACAGGTTTTTGATGAAAGTAATAGTCAATTATCCAACCAAAAAAGAAGATGAAATTAAAATTTTAGAAGTGTTTGACCAAAAGTTTGATTTTAAAAAATTCAGCCAAAATGAATTTTTTAACACCAAAAGAAAGATTGAAAAAGTAGAAGTTAAAAAAGAAACAAAAGAGTTTATTGCAAAACTCATCATAGCTTTAAGAAACAATAAAGAAATAGCAATCGCACCATCCCCAAGGGCTTCAATAGCGCTTTATAAAATAAGCAAAGTCGTGGCTTTTGAAAACAGCAGAGATTATGCAATGCCAAGCGATGTAATTAAATTTGCAAAACCGATTTTAAGACACAGAATAATTTTAGAGTTTGACAGTGAAAAAAGCGAAGATGAGATTATCGAAAAAACAATTAAAAAATTATAACCAAACCCTCTGAAAAAATATCATTTTGAGAAATAATCTGCAGCGTAATGCTCGAAATTTCGGGAACCTAAGCGTTGCTGTTTGAAAAAAATGATATTTTTCAGGTATTTTTAAATAATTAGATTTAATTTTTTACTGCTAAATTTATCGCAATTACAAAAACTGCTACGAAATGTTACAGCTTTCTATAGCATTTCTGATAATAAAAATTATATTATTTATCTTTTTAAACGGAGAAATGATTTTCAATTCTTCTTTAATCTCTTTTTCATCAACTCTTTTAATTGCTTCATATAATTTTTCTAAATCATTTTTTGTAATATAGTCTATTTTAACTAATTTATTCAAAAAATCATTATCATTATGAATAGCAAATGCTATATCCAACAAATCTCTAACCTTGTTTTCGTTTTTTCTAAAAATTATCTTTTTAGCAATTATTTCTTCCGGTGTTTCTACAAGTATTGAATTATTATTTAATTTTAATACATCTTTTTTATTTGGATTTAAATTTTTAACACTTAAAATATTTACATAAATTCCATCTTTTGTAATCATATTTATTTGGTGCGACATACACATATAATCTTCTATCTCATCTTCAATATCTTCAAAAAATATTTGCGGATTAATATAATTCATAAGTTGTGCATCATAAATAAAAATATCCACATCAAAACTCAGCCTATGTTGAAAATAGCATAAACTTAAAGCAGTCCCTCCTCCAAAAGCATAATAATTTTTAAATTCTTTTGGAATTTTAGAAAATATATTTTTTAACAAAAACTCAAGAGTTTCTATTTGAGGTTTAAAATGTTGAAGCAAGTTTTTTGAGATTTTCATTAAAAGCACCAAATTCTTTTGCTTTTTGTAAAAATATAATCTTTTCATCTTTATCTAAATATTTAAATAATTTTTTTTCTAAAATAGGAGTTGGAATTGAAAAAAGTTCTTTTAAATAATATTTTTCTATTGTAGTATGTTTTTCTTTTTTTAGAATTTGAATTAATTCATCAATATTATGCAAATGATATTTTTTATTGCCAATTGATTTGTTAATAGCACCTAATATTAAATCATTCATTTTGATCCTTAATATACTTAACTTAGATTTTATTTTTTTCAAAAAGTTTCCTATAATATTTTAAACCCGAGCCCAATAAATCCTTTAATTATTATAACATAATTGCATATTTGTTATTTAACTTCTATCAATACAACTTTTAATATCTTCGCATTTTGCCAACTTAAAACTAATAAAAAGTATTACCGCTTCATTTAGGTCGCTTTTTCTTATTCTTTTTTTTATCTTTTTACCGTTATTCAACGTTATATATATCTCGAAATCTTCAAGATTTGCGTAATATCTGTGAATTTTAATTTCAAGCCTGTCAATTTTATCATAATAAAACTTTTTATGTTTTATAAAAAATCCCTCTTTAAAAGGCTTTATTTCATTATTTTACTCCAAAAAAATCATTTTTAAGACACACTATAAAAATGGTGAATTTTGGTATCTTACGAAGATTTACGATAAAAATTATGTATAAGTTGTGAATGCATTTGATGATGAGATTAAAGAATCTTTACTACGTTCGTAGGTTGCACAAGCGGGTTACATATTAAAAAGCAGATTTTCCAAAAACATTAAATATATGTAAGTTTAGTGAATTTTTAATGGCGGAGAGGGCGGGATTCGAACCCGCGGTACCCGATGTGGGTACAACGCCTTAGCAGGGCGCCGGTTTCAGCCACTCACCCACCTCTCCATTTGTGTGGATTGAAATTATATCAAAATTATTTTAAAATTCAAGCAAAAAAGGATATTTTTTGAAAAAAGTTTTGATTTTATGCACGGGAAACAGCTGCCGGTCAATCATGGCGGAAGGCTTGATAAACAAATATTTCCCCGATATTAAAGCATACAGTGCAGGAAGCAATCCAAGCGGCAGGGTAAATCCTAATGCAAAGAAGGTATTGATTGAAGAAAAAGCATGGAAAAACGAATATCATTCAAAAACAATAGAAGAAGTATTAAACCATGCCCCGTTTGACCTTGCAGTTACGGTATGCGACAATGCGGCAAAAGAGTGCCCGGTAATACCGGGGACTAAAACAATACACATACCTTTTGAAGACCCTGACGGGAAAGATTATGAAGAATTTGTAAAAACAAAAGAAGAGATTAAAACAAGACTCTTTAGTGCACTCCGCATGCATTTTCGGGTCTGATTTCTTCAATTTCTCCTTTTATAAATTTTTCAACCGCTTCTTCGACCGTCGGTGATACATTATCAAAATAGACTTTAATGCCAACCTGCTTAAACCCTTCAAGCGGTCTACCGCCTATTCCTGCAACTATTAATGCATCAGCCCCAAGATTTTGAATATTACTAACCGCATTACCGCATGCACCTCCCGCATGTCCCGGATTTTGAACGGCGTTTACGTCTTTAACCTCACCGTCTTCTATATCTACAACAATATAAAAAGGAGCTTTTCCAAAATGCGCACCCCTTTTTGCCAAAAGCCCGTCAGGTGTTGATGTAGGAATTACAACTCTCATTTCAACTCTCCTTTGATTTTTTCAAGTACTTCCGGTGCTGTATCTCCGTCTTTTTTACTGACTTTTATAATTTTCACACCCGCCTTTTCAAGAGCGTCTTTCATATTCGGACCTACCGCTCTTACAACAATATAATCGCAATTATCAACCCTGCTTGCTTTTACGTGTTTGTGATGATGCTCAACCTCATCTGCTGTATGTTCTTCCTGATGGCCGTGTTCGTGTTCATGCTCACCGGCATGAGTGTTTTCGTTAAGCCCTAAAAGTTTAAACTCATTTCCGTCAAACTCAAATATTGCAAAATACGGAGCCCTCCCCGTTCTTGTTACTATTACCAGATTTTCACCCTCAACAGGTACCGCTAATTTTATACTCATATCAATCCTTTATTTCTCCCCAACCGAGGAATTCGTTTGTACGCGGTAAATATAGCACATCTTTCGGTCTTATGTCAATATCAAGCTCTTTAATGAGATATTCCCTTACTTCCTTAATTCTCCAAAAAAACAATAAATCCCCCTTATAAGGAGTATTCGTCCAATGCCCGATTCTCACAGGAATATCCCACTCGTTTGCAATACTGTTTTGAATTTCTATAATCAAATCCTCAAATTCGCTTCCTTTTAGCTCTTTATGCTCATATTCCGCAAGAGCCCTAGCATACGATTTGCAGGCGGTTCTAATTTTTTCAATGTTTTCGCTCTTTACCTCTGCATTTTCAAGTACACCTTTAAATATTTCCGTTTTAAAGCTTTTAGTAAATTCTTTCTTTTCCAGATCATAAACTTTTACAAGTTCTTTTGAAATATGTTCTTTAGGCAGATAAATTTTCTCAGGAATTTCAATCCCTTCTAAAACAGGATATTTTTTAAAAACCCTTTTTTTAACCTCTTTACTTATTTCTTTAAGTTTAGGTTTTTGCATTAAATATTTTTTTACTATATTTTCAATTTCTTTATCTTTTTTGATGTAATAAAACACTACGGCACTCTCAAGCGCTTCAAGTATTACGTTTCTTGGTATAAACTTACCTTTTTCATCTTCCGGGAAACTTTTTCTTTCAAAAGACGTCCCGCTCCAAAATATAAGCATTTCCCCTCCTTATTTAAATTCAGCCAGGGCTTTATCTATTTTTTCACTTATTTTTTCATCAAAAAGCGCAATTGTAGGCACCATCCATTCCATCCAGTATCTCGCATCACCGCTTTTGTTTTCGCCGAAATACGCTAAAGCAATTCTACCAAAGCCCATCTCTTTTTCAATTTTTTTAGCTTCTCTTAAAAATCTTCTAGGCACCGGCGGCAAATCTTCAAAAGCCAAAGGTTTACCCTCATCTCCGTGTTTTTTAACAAGACTTGCGGCACTTCCTATGTTTCTTAATACTTCAATGATATGTACAAACTTATGTTTTTTCAAAAACGCAATCAAAAGCTCTCCCGCAGGTACATGCAATACCGGAGTATCAATATCCTCTTCTCTTAAATAAACGTATAAATAAGCCCTGCCTTCAATCATTTCGATTTTAGCAAACATTTTTTTGTTTTTAGGAAGTTCTTTTAAAACTTCCACAACCTCATGTTCTACATCGTTTTCAGTATATTTATCTCCGGCTTTTTTATCACTTGCGGCAAAATATGTTTCAACGCCGTCTTTTTTACCGAAAACCAAATCAAACCCCCATTTTTTAAGGGATTTTATCTTAAATTCCCTCTCTTTCTCCGGTTGTCCCAATGTTTCAAACACTAAAGTATTCAAAAGTTGCTCACGTCTAAGTTCAGTTATCATAATTCATCCTTTTTTAGTTTTTTATAATTATATTAATTTAGTGCTTTTGTGTCAAGTTTATTTAATAAAATGTTAATTATTCATTATTTGCCAATGTTAAGTGTCTGGCGCTATTTTCTTCTTAAAAGAAAAAAATCAAACTTCTTTAGGAGATATTAATTTTTCTCCTTTTATTATTTTATCCCATAACGTTTGATCATTCCACTCTTCTTTGATGCGGTTGCTAAATACAATATCAATGAGTTTTATTTCACCCATTCCCTCAAAATTATAAGCATCGTCCCTGAAACATTCTGCATACCCTGTATCCGTCTCATGAACTACTATTGAATGCACTTTCACTTCTCGTTCGCCGTTATTAAACTCCATTAACTCCAAAACCCTGTCTATTATTAAAAAAAACACCCTGCTAAACTGCTCTGCAGACGGATTTACAGGCAGGATTATCCACCTTTCGCTAAATTTTTTAGCATATTCAATATATTCTTTATCGTCTTTATCCCAAAGCGTAATAGCATGGTCAAAACTGTCAATTAAATCTTTTATAGTAACCTTCATAAGCCCGAAATCATAAATCATCTCACCGTTATCCAGATAATTTGACTCAAGTTTCACCTCGACTTTATAACTGTGTCCATGAATAGAACGGCTACAGCGTCTGCTCGTACAGTTTCTTACTATATGTGCATTTTCAAACTTGAAAAGTTTTCTGATTATCACCTGTTTCCTTTTGTTCTTTTATCTTTTTATTTTACCATAATTTTTATTTAAAATCAGTGTCTGGCACTATCATATAGACAACAAACAAAAAACTAACATCAAAACACAAAACAAACCTTACATTTTTCACCCTTTTTCACCTATGGTTGGTAGGTTCGCTTTTTTTACTTAAAAACAAATGTTTCATTTAATTTTGATAATGTAATATTACACCCCTTTTTTCTTCCCAAATAGCCTTATATGTATCCTGTCGCTGTAACAGTATCCGTTTTGTAAGCAAAATTCAAATACAAACGGGGCGTTTTTTTCAAGTTCGGCTTTATCCGCACCAAGCGGCATACAAAAAATTGGCAAATCGATATTTTCGGTAATATCATCAATTTCGCTTTTTAAATCTTTATCAATTACAAATTTAAAAAAGCTTTTTTTTGCATTATATGCATATTTTTTGATAACCTCTTTTTTTACACGTTTTTTATATTTTTCCCCGCTATTTGAAAGTTTAACGCTCATAGCAAACACTACGTCCCTGTATTTAGGGTATTTTTCAAAATCTATATCGATTGTGGCGTTTGTTTCAACAGTTATTAATCCATCATACCATTCGACTATCGGATAAAGTTCCTTATAATAAAGCGTAGGCTCCCCTCCCGTTATTACTAAGTGGGGTTTTTTATCTTTGTATTTTGAAATTTCTTTTTTAATCTCTTCAACACTCATCAACCGCCATTCGCTTTTATACGTTTTATCGACGGCATAGTAACTGTCACACCCCATCTTTCCAAATCCGGGACATCTGAGGTTACATCCTCCAACTCTAACAAACACACTCGGATGCCCCGCATATTTGCCTTCACCCTGAATGGAATAAAATATTTCACTAACGGGTATATGTCCCACAAATTCTAAAGATTTTGTGGGGACCCCAGTATTTTTATCTTTTTCATTCTCAATTCTCAATTCTCAATTCTCCATTATTTAACTTTCCATTTCTTACCCACAAGCACTTTCTCACCTTCTAAAATCCTGCCCTCAAACTCATCGCCTCCGTTTACAACCCCAACGCCTTTTGGTGTCCCGGTCATTACTATATCCCCTGAATTTAAGCCAAAAATCCTCTCAATATCCTCAAACAAAAATTCCGGCTTGTACATCATCAAACCAACATCCGCCTTTTGTACAAGCTCGCCGTTTTTATACACTTCAAGCCCTAAAGTGTTTATATCATTAAATTCCACAAACTCACTGAAAACCGCAGCCCCCTTAAACGCTTTAGCCCTCTCCCAAGGAAGTCCTTTTTGTTTTAACTTACTTTGAATTTCACGCAGCGTAAAATCAAACCCAAACCCTACCTTCAAAACATCTCCCATTAAAAAACATATCTCACCTTCATAATGCATAGGAGAATACCCGGGAAGTAATATTTCATCACTTACACTGCTAAGAGGTTTCATAAAATAAACGGGCTCAGCCGGTATTTCGTTATTGAGCTCTTTGACGTGTTCCACATAATTACGCCCGACACATACAATTTTATTATTCATAATATACTCCATTTAACTTTACATTTTTCATTTTTCACTTTTCATTTCTGTCAGTTTCGCATATCCTTTCCCTACTCTTGCAATAGGTT
>JAMOQT010000046.1 GCA_027063865.1 Nautiliaceae bacterium | reverse complement strand
CGTTAATATACGTTCCAATGCTTGCTTATTCAACTGATCCGGACAATAAAAAAATAAAGGAGCAAAAATGATTAAATACGCAACACCGACAGGAAGCAAAGAGTTAAAAACAAACATTGAAGAATTTCTAAAACTTTACAAAGAAAAAAAAAGCGGTATTACTTGATATAAGAATGCCGTTTGAAAAAAAAGTGTGGGGAGTTAAATTCGCAATAGAACTAGCACCAGATGAAATTGAATCAAACCTTGACAAACTTCCAAAAGACAAACTGATTGTAGCGGCATGTCCGGGAAGCACCCGTTCACCGTTTGCAGCTGCATTTTTAAGAGAAAAAGGATTTAACGCCACATATCTTGAAGAAGGTTTAATCGAGCTTATGAAAACATTAAAAACGGCAAACGCAAAAAAATTTTTAGAAGATTAATCTTCTCTTTTTTTATTTTACATAAAGGAAGAAAAATGTTTTATTTTGAAATTTTTATAGTTTCAACCGTTTTAAGTGCATTTTTCGCTCTTGGAGGCGTGGGAAGCGCCGTTGCTTTGATTCCGGTATTGCACTGGATGGGGATTGATTTTAACTTTGCAAAAGCAATCGGACTTTTTGTTAATACAACCACAACCGTAACGGCTACAATTATGAATATTAAAAGAAAAGTTTTGGATATTAAATTTGCCCTGCCGCTTGCCATATCACTTGCTGCTTTTGCCCCTGTGGGGGCCATGTATTCAAAACATGTACCCGTTCATGAAGTAAAATGGCTTTTTGCCCTGTTTTTATTTTTTAGTGCAAGTATGATTCTTTTTGGCAAAAAAGAGCAAAAATTTCATTTCACAAAACCATGGATTATGGTATTAATAGGAGCAGTTGTAGGTTTTATAAGCGGACTTCTTGGAATTGGAGGAGGTGCTTTACTTATGCCGGTATTGATTCTTTTGGGATTTGATGCTAAAAAACTGGCTGTTACTCTTAGTTTTGTAATTCCTTTTTCAACGTTTGCGGCGTTTTTAACGTATATGAGCTTTGTAAAAATAGACTGGATAGTATTAGGAGTTGCAACACTCGGGGCAATAGCCGGAGGATATATCGGGAACTATTTTATGCATTTTAAACTCGAACAGCACCACATCAAAAAAATAATCGGAATACTTTTATATATAATCGCAATAAAAATGGTAATAGGACTGATTTGAAAGATATAGTAGCCCTCATAATTTC
>JAMOQT010000045.1 GCA_027063865.1 Nautiliaceae bacterium | reverse complement strand
AAAAGGCGCAAACGTCAGAATAAAAGGCGAAGAAATAAAAAAAGGCGAAGTTTTAATAAAAAAAGGCGAAACCATCACCCCAGAAATCATCGCAATGCTTGTAAGCCAGGGAATTGTAAACATACCCATATATACTAAGCTCAAAATTGCAATCCTATCAACCGGCAACGAATTGAAAGAGCCGTGGGAATATGCCGATGAAGAGGAAATCTACAACGTAAACTCATACTCGATTCATGCCCTTTTAAAAAAACATGGTTTTGAAAGCGACATAATTGGACTAATTCCCGATTCTTTAGAAAAAACAGTGGAATATATTAAAAACTTAAAAAACCGCTACGACGTAATTATCACAAGCGGCGGGATAAGTTTCGGGGATGCCGACTTTTTATACGAAGCCTTTAAACAAAACGGATTAAAAGAATTCTTCCACGGAATAATGGTAAAACCGGGTCGTCCTACAATGGCGGGAATTATGGATAACACATTTGTATTCGCAATGCCCGGAAATCCCCTTAGCGCATACATAAACACATTCGCACTCGCAATTCCAACATTAAAAAAACTAAACGGAGCAAATAAATATTATTTTCAAACAATTTATGCCAAAAACAAAAGCGATTTTAAAGTAAATTCCAAAAAAGACCATACAATACTCGGATATTATGAAAACGGTGAATGGGAAGTGTTTAACGCATACAAATACGGCTCGGGGATGCTAACCCCCCTACTTAAAAGTAATTCTTTAATGCTTTTAAACAAAGGAAAAGAAATAATAAAAAAAGACGAAATACTGAAAATTATTCCGTTTAACGCTGCTTTTAGTGAAAGAAACGATATTTTTAATTAGTAGAATTTAAAAATTTTTCTTCTAATTTGTTTATGTTTATTTTATATCTCCTTTTAGGAAGTTTTTGAATAACTTCCTTATCTTGTAAATCTTTGAATAATTTTATTAAAGTAGGTTTACTGATATTGATTTTTTCCATAATATCGTTATAAGAAAGTGAAAAAGTATACTCATCATCCATATTTTTAACAATCATCTTAATAACCTCAAGCTGTTTGCTCTCACATACCAGAGAAGCTATTTTAAACAAAAGGGTACTGTCAAGCAGCTCTTTTTCCTGATAAACAGGCAGTAAAATTTCATACAGACTGTCAAGGAGTTCTTTTATTTTAATCGGTTTTACCAAATAATTCGCAGCTTTTAATTTTATAGCGTCAAGCAGGTAATCGGTTTCGGTATATGCGGTTGTCAGTATAAAAGGCACTTCAATTCCGTTTTGTTTTAGAAATGAGATAAATTCAAGACCGTTTTTATCGCCGATTAAAATATCGCTAATTATCACATCAATATGTTTTTCTTTTAAAATTTTATATGCATCCGTCGTATTGTCCGTTGTATATATATTTTTTACAAAATCCACAAGAATTTCACTCAGATTTTTAAGAAGATTAACGTCATCTTCGATATACAAAACGTTAAATTCTTTTAAAATGTCATAATTTTTCATTTTCAGCCTTTATCGGAATAAAAATCTCAAACATAGCACAATTATACATAATATTTGTTCCCATTTTATGCTTTATATTAAGGGCTTTTATTTTACCTCCCATATGTTTTTCTATAATTTGTTTTGCCATATAAAGCCCTATTCCACTGCCTTTATCCTTAAGCTTCGTTGTAAAATAAGGCTCGAATATCTTTTCAAGGTTTTCTTCTTTAATACCCCCTCCGTTGTCTATTATACTGATTATTATACCCTTTTTTTCCTTTTTGACTATAATCAGTATCTTCTTATCTTCAACATCACTTGTTTTTAATGAATCTATGGCGTTATTTAAAATATTCAAACAGACATGTGAGAGTTCATTTTTATAGCCTAAAATAGTAATATCTTCTTTGATACTCACATCTATTTTAATCTTATATTTTTCAAGCATATGGGATACAAGTTGTTTCGAATGGCAAATACATTCTTTGATACTGAGCGTTTTTTTGGTTTTATCGGGTCTGAAAAAATTTTTAAAATCGTCAATCGTTTTTGACATATTTTCAGCAAGAAGCAATGCTTCATCCGTTTTTTTATCTACAAATTCCGGGGTTAGTTTATTCATTTCGTTTTTAAGTTTAATAGATTGAAGAATTAAAGATATACTCCCAAGCGGCTGTCTCCACTGATGTGCGATGTTTTGAAGCATTTCACCCATTGCCGCAAGCTTGCTTTGCTGGAACATTATTTTATCTTTGCGTCTGTTCTCTTCAACCGCTTTTTTTATTCTTTTTTCAAGATTTTTATTAATTTCTTCGAGTTCTTTTGTTTTTTCTCTTACCTTCTCCTCAAGGTCGATATGAACCTTTTTAAAATTTTCCACTATTAAAATTATAAGCGTAATACTGAATACTGACACAATTACAATACTTAAAACCGAAGCTTTGATTATAAATGAAAATCTTTTATCCGTTTTTTCTTTTTGCTCGACGGCTTTTTTTATATTAAAATTGATAAGCTCGGACAAATAAATATTTATAGTGTTTACATCGTTTTTAAGCTCTTTAAAATCAACCTGCGATGTATTTAAAAATTTTTCAATCTGAGAATTTATCCTTTTTCTAAGTTTCAAAACGTTTTCAATTACAAGTGATTCAAATCCTTTTTTTGGATACTGTTTTTGAAAATAACACTCCCACTCTTTATCTAAAAGCTCTTTTGCAAGCGTTATAACTTCTTTTGCCTGATTGAGATTTATTTCACCGCTTTTGTATTGATTAACGGTTTCAAAAACGTTTATTTTGTATAAATCCTTTATATTTTCAAGTTTTACAACAGATAGCGTTCTTTTTTGAAAAAGGGTATCGATGTCGTTTTTAAAAATAAATATGGAATATTGCGAAGAAACGATAATCGTTATCATTGAAAAAAATATTACAAATATCAAAAGTTTTGTTTTTGTAAAAAATCCGAGCCTGTCTAAAAACCTGGTATTCATTTTAACTCTTTAAAAGTGTTGTTTTCATATTTAAAAAGATACGTTTTGTTTAAAAGCTGATTGTTTTTATACTCTATTTTAATGCCTTTTAAAAAATTTTGCGGAGTGTTTTTTATAATTTCCGCCAAATGCGAAGGCGTATACGGAAAAGTAAGCTTTTCAAAAGCCCTTAAAAGAATCTTATTCGCAAGATAGGCTTCAAACGCAAAAAAAGAAGGTTTTTTATTCGGATAGAATTTTTTAAAATCCTTTTCAAACAAGACCGCCTCTTTTATTGATTTGTCGTTATAATACGGCACAACTTCCGAAAAAATTAAATTATCCCTGTTTTTAAGAAGTTTTACCAAACTGTCGGGATTAACAAACGATACCGTGCAAAACAGAGCATCGGGGTCTATTTTTCTGTATTTTTTAATAAACAAGGCACTCACTTTTGACGTGCTTCCCATTATTATAGCCTGAGGTTTTGTTTTTGCTATTTCGTTTAACGCCGAAGTTATAAAAAATGTATTTCTTTTATATGCCCCAGCCGCCAATAAATTCAAATTTCTTTTTTTCAAAACTTCATAAGTATCATAGTATATTTCGTTTCCGTATTCGTCATTTTGGTAAAAAACTGCAATTTTTGTAATGTGTCTATCTAAAAGGTAATTTATTATTTTTCTTATTTCGTCTTTATATGATGCCCTGAAATTTAAGACGTTTTTATTTTTTCTTAAAAACTCCGCTCCGCTAAACGGTGCATAAAGAAAAATTGAATTGTTATTCAGAAAAAGTAAAATTTCTTTTACCGTCGGTGTTCCGACTATTCCGTAAAGCAAAAAAAGATTATTGTCATAAAGTTTTTTTATATTTTCTTTTGTAAGTCTAGGCTCATACCTGTCATCTAAAAAAATATATTTGATTTTACCTTTAAGTCCGTCCCCATATTTTTCAAAACTGACTTCAGTTCCCGTTTTTACGGATGTTCCCATATTAGACATTATGCCTTTAAGCGGCAGGGATGAGCCTATAATATATTCTTTTTTAGATGTTGTATACAAATAAAAAATCATAAGTAAAATTAACAGTGAAAAAATAAATATTTTTCTCATTTTCATACCTTTCATATTATTAAAACCAAAAAATGTAGCGATAAAGTACTTTTTATTATATATTTGCTTTACTATTTAAGCTTTCTTTAAGGTTTTAAATGTTATAATGCTTTTAATCAAATATAAAGGTTTAAAATGCATGAATTCGTATATTTTTCAAATGAGCTCGATTTTCCGCTTCCGGATAACATAACTCATACAAACGACACTTCCACAAAGGCAATTATATCCAACTCTAAGAAAATAGAATGTGAAATTTACGCTCCCGAAATTGATTTTTACATAAAAAATTCAAAAGACACTGTTTTAAATAAAATAGATGCCATCGGTAAACTTTATGAAATAAGGGCTGTTAAATTAGACAATGCCAAATACAACGAATACCAAAAAGAAATAGGAAACAGAGTGTTAATAATTGGCACAAAAGAAGAAGCAGAAAAAATAAATCCCGAAAATTTCGAAGTTTACTATGCACTTCCCGAATGGATAAAAGAAATTAAAGGCACTATAGGAAACCTTGAATTTACAATTGACAAAAACGGGGAAATCATTCCTTTAGTTGTAGACCAGGCCGTCTGGTTTAATGCTGCTGAAATTGCATACAAACAAAGAGGAATAATCGACCCTTTAGATATCGGCATAGAAAAAGCACAAGAAATATTAAATAAAAGAACAGGAATATACAAATACAGAAATTTTATCACTTATGATGTCAATATATGCCAATATAACGGCAGGGTATTAGCAGAAACCTGCGGAAACTGCGTAGATGTCTGCCCCACAAACGCAATAATGAAAATAGACGAAGAAAAAAAACTGCTCTTTTCCCATATCGACTGCGACGGATGCGGAGGATGTGTGAGTGTGTGCCCAAGCGGGGCGCTTGATTTCAGTGCGATTCCAAGAGATACGTTTATAGAAATTGCAAAATTTTATGAAGGACATATTCCGTTTATAATTCCTGAAGATTTAGTAGAAAATTTGGATATAAAACTTAAAGAAAAAGTGTTGCCTCTTGCAATAGAAGGTGCCAAGTTTTTAGACGAAAACCATTTTTTAACTCTTTTTCAAGAAAGCGGCTCTCAAATCGTTTTTTACACAAACAGACTTTCAAAAGGCGAAAAAGAGGCAATAAAATTAATTAATGAAATTTCAAACAGAAAATATCAAAAAGACGCTATCTTACTTGCCGAAAATTTAGACGAGCTTAAAAAAGCGCTTGAAGAAGCCGAACTTATCCCCGAAGCACATTACACCACAAACACTCACAACCTTAAAAAAAGAGAAAATGTCGCAATAAGACTTTCAAATATTATAGGAGAGGATGATTTAGGCGTAATAGACTTAAGCGGCAATAAATACATCCATTACGGAAAAATAGAAATTGAAGAAGACAAATGCACATTATGCATGGGATGTGTAAGCGTATGCAATGCCGGTGCCCTAACCGCCCATCCGGAAGATAATTCGCTTAAATTTGACGCCGGTGTCTGCACAGACTGCGGATACTGTGAAATAGCCTGTCCTGAAAAATGCATAAACGTAATCTATGATAAATTAGAACTTAATCCTCAATATTTCGGTCAAAAAACAATGGCAAAAGATGAGCCTTTCTACTGCATTATGTGCGGTAAACCGTTCGCACCTAAAAAATCTATCGAAAAAATCGCTTCCGTGCTTTTACCTATGTTTACCGACGAAACAAAAAGAAAATCAATTTACTGCTGCGAAGAATGCAAAGCCAAACTTGTCTTTAACGACTATTTAGAAAGGAAATTAAATGCAAAATAAAGAAATCAATCAATCAAGGGCCTTTTATTACGGCTTTTTTTCAAAACTTTTTACGTTTACTTATGATAAAGATAGATTCTCGGGAGTAAAAGAAGCCGCTGAAATTTTAAAAAACTACGCACTTGAAGAGAATTCAAAAAAAGCGCTTGAACATTTTGTACAAAATTACAACCCTCAAAAACTTGCCGAAGAATTTGACGAAATTTTTTACGACCTATCACAAGACCCTGTCCCTACAACCGCATCATTTTATGACGAAGAAATCGAAAACGGCAAAATGAAAGTAAAAATGGTTGATATTGTGCTCAGTTCTAAATTCAGAAAAAACGAGGAATATAAGGACAGTGAGGATGATATCGGCTTTATTTTCCCTTTTATGCAGTATCTGATTTTAGAAAAGTTAAAAGGCGATGAAAAATCAGAATGGCTTGAAGGAAAAACGTTTGACGTTCTAAATACTTTCATAGATGATTTTATAGAAAACGTTTATATGCATCAGGCTGCAAACCTTTACAAAGACATTGCAGTTGTTTTAAAAGCGTTTATTGAAAGTGAAAGAATATTCCTTGAAAAACCAAAACCGGTAATTGAAAAAGTTAAAAAAGAAGTCTGCGACGTTTGCATAGCGGATGAAGAAGCGGCACTTAGAAAAAAACGTAAGAAAAAAGAAAGCGAAAGCCTAGTATGTAACCTTGAAGAAGGCGGAGATGTTGAGGATGAAGTTTAAAAGGACAATGGAAAATATTTCAATGGAAAATGGAAAATTAAATATTTCCCCGCAAAACGTAAGTTTTGTGGGGCTTTAAGAGATAACCGCAGGGCTTAACCGAGTCCTGCCGTTATCTCTTAGGAGATAAATCCGAAAAATCAGAGCCCCTGCAAAATGTATATTTTGTGGGGTAAAAATCTGGAGTCCCCGAAAAGTTGAAAACTTTTTGGGGTAAACTTAAAAAAGGAGCAAAAATGAAAAGAAGAAGCTTTCTTAAAGGAGCTCTTGGAATCGGAGCACTGAGTGTCGCTTCTTCTACACTAGCGTTTGCAAAATCCGCTCAGCCGGAAAATGACAACGGTGTGGTAAGAGGACACTCACCGAAAAAAGAGATTCTTTATCGCAAAACCAAAAACTGGGAAATTTATTACAAAAACGCCATTTAAGGAGAAAAAATGAGCTCACTAGAGAAAATGAATCCGAAAGTGGGTAGAAGGGCCTTTTTGAAAATGGCGGCATTATCAGGTGTAGCCGGTGCTACAATGCTAAATGCGGCACCTGCTGTTAGAAATGCCACCGATGAAGAAATCAAAGACCCGTACCCTGGAAGTAAAAAAGTTAAAACTGTATGTACTACATGTTCAGTTGGGTGTGGAATTATAGCAGAAGTTCACAACGGTGTGTGGGTTAGACAGGAAGTCGCACAAGACCATCCTATCAGCCACGGAAGCCACTGCTGTAAAGGTATAGATTCAATCGATTATGTAAGAACTGAAAAGAGAGTTAAACATCCTCTTAAAAAAATAAACGGAAAATGGAAAAGAATCAGCTGGGATGAAGCAGTAAACGAAATCAGTGAAAAAATGCTTCAAATTAGACGTGAAAGCGGACCTGATGCTGCAATGTTTTTAGGTAGTGCTAAAATGAGCACAGAACAGGCATATTATTTCAGAAAATTCGCAGCATTTTGGGGAACGAACAATATAGATCACCAAGCAAGGATCTGACACAGCGCAACAGTCGCGGGGGTCGCGAACACATGGGGTTATGGCGCTATGACAAACCATCTTGGAGACATTCAAAATTCAAAAGCTATTATTATATTTGGTGCCAACCCGGCAGTAAA
>JAMOQT010000044.1 GCA_027063865.1 Nautiliaceae bacterium | reverse complement strand
AAAATATGGCAGCTTAAGGGTGAAGCGTATGTGGACGGCGAGCTTGTAAGCGAAGCGGAGCTTAAAGCTATGATTATGGATAAATAGTGTATAAAGAACTGATAGATATTTTAAAAATAAAACTTATTTTCTTTTCAACATTGGTTGGAGGTAGTTTTGGTTATTTTTTGAGTGTAAAAAATAATTTTATTTTGATATTGTTAATGGTTTTAATAATACTTGGCAGTGTTGGTATAATAAAAACGCTTTATCAATTAGGGAAATTATATAATGAGATAAAGGAGAGAAATGAAAGAAATACTTGAAGCAAGTGTACTGCTTTTTCTAATAGGCGGATTGATATATTATTTTTATCTTGAATACAAATTAGAGCATAACAGATGAAAGCGATAATAAAAGGAAAAATAGGCAAAAACTGTAAAATCGGCGAGGGCGTAATTATTGATGAAAACGTTGTAATAGGCGATAACAATATAATAGAGCCTTACGCCGTAATTACAGGATATACCACAATAGGGGACAATAACCACATTTATTCCCATGCGGTGGTGGGAAGCGAGCCGCAGGATTTGAAATACCGCGGGGAAAAAACCGAGCTTATTATAGGAAACAACAATAAAATAAGGGAATTTACCCTGATAAATTCCGGAACCGAAGGCGGGGGCGGAGTTACGAAAATAGGCGATAACAATCTTTTAATGGGATATGTGCATATTGCCCATGACGTAATAATTGCCAACAACTGTATTTTGGCAAACGCCGCTACGCTTGCGGGGCATGTGGTGCTTGAAGATTATGTAGTTGTGGGCGGAATGACACCGATTCACCAGTTCGTAAAAATAGGAGCCCATGCGATGATAGGCGGTGCGAGCGCGGTGGCTCAGGATATTCCGCCTTTTACCATTGCTGAGGGAAACAGAGCAAAACTCAGGGGTCTTAACCTCACAGGGCTTAGAAGAAGATTTGAAAACAGAAGCGATATAGACGCAATAAAAAAAGCGTATAAAGCGTTGTTTGAGAGCGGAAAGCCTCTTAAGGATACTGCAAAAGAAATACTTGAGAGTACAGACAACGAATATGTAAAACATTTATGCGAATTCGTATTAAATTCGAAAAGGGGAATACCATATGATAGAAAAGTGTAGTTTTTGCGGAAGTTTGGAAACTGAAGAAAATCCGCTATTAGCAGCGCCGGATGATGCGGCTTTTATATGTAAAAACTGTGT
>JAMOQT010000043.1 GCA_027063865.1 Nautiliaceae bacterium | reverse complement strand
ATCTTAATAAAGTTCCGATTGTGGTTGAAGAATACACGAATTACGATATAGGAGATTTGCAAAAAACATCAAACCCCCTTGATATCGCCTTAAAAGAAAAAAATCAGTTTTTTGTCATTCAAACACCCGCGGGAGAAAAACTCACACGAGCCGGTAATTTTAATCTAGATGGCAAAGGATATCTCGTCACAAAAGACGGTTTTAAAGTACTTAACAATAAAAACACACCTATTAGAATTTCCCCTTCACATTCTATAACAGTCGATAAAAACGGAAACATATATCAAAACAAAAAAAAAATAGCAACTTTTAAAATAGTAAAAATCGATAATTTAAACACCCTTAAAAAAGTCGGAAACAATATGTTTGATTTCATCCCAGAAACAGCTACGGTTAATCCCATAAATTCCACACTACAGGGCTTTTTAGAAAAATCAAACGTTAATCCTGTAAAAGAAATGACAAGTTTAATCGAAACAAACAGGCTTGTTGAGCAGTATCAAAAAGTAATGACAACATTTATGGATGATTTAAACCGTGACGCAATTGAAAAACTTGCTAATGTCAGGGCGTAAATAAGTTGTGAAGTTGTGAAGGACGATGATTTGGAACAAAATTTGCTTATTAACAATAACAGATTTTTAAAAAGGATTTAAGATGGTAAGAAGTCTATACACCGCCGCCACAGGGATGATGGCACAGCAAATGCAAATAGACGTGGTTTCAAACAATATTTCAAACGTAAATACTATAGGATATAAAAAACAAAGAGCCGAATTTGCGGATCTTTTTTATCAGACTATGGAATATGCGGGAACTTCAACTTCCACTACCACCCAATCTCCTACAGGCATAAACGTGGGACTTGGGGCAAGACCTACAGCCGTTACAAAAATTTTCTCACAGGGTAATTTTAAAGAAACGGGAAACAACTTAGACATAGCAATTCAGGGAGACGGGTTTTTTCAGGTCCAGCTGCCAGATGGAAGAATAGCGTACACAAGAGACGGAGCTTTTAAACTTGATGCTGAAGGAAATATAGTAACAAGCGACGGTTATAAATTAATTCCAAACGTAACACTTCCGGCAGATACCGTTCAGGTATCAATAGGTAATGACGGGACAATATCTATTTTAGAAGCCGGACAGACACAAATGCAGCAAATCGGACAGATACAAATTGCCAAATTTATAAATCCTGCGGGACTTCATTCATTAGGCAGCAATTTATACATTGACACCAGCGCTTCGGGTGATCCTATAGTTACCACTCCCGGACTTGACGGAACGGGTGAGCTTAGACAAGGGTTTGTTGAAATGAGTAACGTTCAACTTGTTGAAGAAATGACGGATTTAATTACCGGACAAAGGGCATACGACGCCGCAAGCAAAGCGATTGTCACAAGTGATGAAATGCTTCAAACCGTTAACAACCTTAAAAGATAATTTTAAATAATTTCCGAAGCGCTCACCAGGGCTGAAAGCCCGTATTTGCTTCTTAATTTATAAATCGCATCGTTTAGTTTTTCCATTTTTTTATCCTTCTCCAAATCAAAAAGATTTGAAACTTTTTTGAATTTTGAAACGCTTATACCTATTGATATTATATAATCATTTTCAACATCCGCCTTATAAAAAAGCATGGTCATAATTTCCTTAAGTAAAAGTTCGTTAAAAATCCTATCAAGTTTAATATGGGCTTTTGATTTTTTTGAATGTTTGTATTTTATACTCAGATAATAAAAAGTGGGATTAACCTTTTTTTTCTTAACCAAAAAAGATAAATACCGGCAAAGTACGCCTATTCTTCTTACTATTTCACCCCTGTCGTAAACCGGGTCGAATCTTCTGGAAATTCCTATGCTTTTTCTTTCACTTTTTTCTACAACTTCTTCATTATCAATACCGCATACCCTTTTATAAAGCTGCACTCCGCTTTTCCCCCAAGAATAAAAATATTCCTTTTCTCTTTTAACATCCCCTAGTGTTAATATACCTTTTTCTTTCAGTTTTTTTTCTATTCTTTTTCCGATACCGGGAAACTTTTCAACGGGAATATCTTTTATAAATTCATCAGTATTTTTTACGACTTTTATTCCGTCAGGTTTTGCAAAAGATGTGGCAAGTTTTGCAATCCACTTGCTTTTTGCCGCACCTATTGATACCGGCAGATTGAATTTTTCTTTTATTTCATATTTTAATTCCCTGATAAATTCATATACCTCATCTTCTTCCACCCAGCCTTCCAAATCACCGAAAAATTCGTCAATACTGTATTGTTCAACGAAGGGGATTTTCTTTTTTAAAAAGAGTTTGAGTTTATACGAAAGCAAATGATAAAGTTTATAATCCGGAGTGATTACGGTTAAATCAGGATAAATCCTAAGCGCTTCTGCTAGAGTGGTGCCCGTTTTTATGCCAAATGCCCTTGCTTCATAACTTGCAGTTACCACTATTCCCCTGACTTTCCCGTTTTCCAAAAAATAGCTCTTGTCATATTTTTCATCCCCCACTATCAAATCCCCCGTAAAAGCCCCTTCGTTCATTGTATAATATTTTGTTTTTTGATTTTTAAATATTTCCCTGTCGTTTCTTTTTACAACAACCACAGGCTTGTTTAAAAGCGACTTGTCTTCTATTCTGTGGGCGGATACAAAAAAACAATCCAAATCCAGATGAATTTTCATATCTTTCCTTTATGAAATTTTTGACAAAATATTAACAAACTGATAAAATTAAACTAATAAAATTAACAATTTGTTAAGGAATGTAAATGGAATTTGACAAAATAATAGAAAAAATAAAAGACATTATTTCCGAAGAAGTCGGAGAAAGAAAAGTTTTAAACAAAGATGTGGCAAAAGCTCTAGGTGTTACCCCCGAACACCTCTCAATGCTTAAAAAAAGAAACAAAATTCCTTTTGAAGAACTCGCATATTTCTGTGCAAAAAGAAAAATATCACTTAATTGGCTTTTGTTTGACCAACAAATAGAAAATATTGCACCACAAACCGAAAAATTTGCCAAAATAAGATATTTCAAAGATATAAACGCAAGCGCGGGAGGCGGGGCTATCAATTTTGACGAAAATTACGAAATTTTATATATAGATAAAAAAATAATAAATAAAGACCTTGATGCCATAAACGTTATAGGCGATTCAATGGAGCCTACAATTAAAGACGGGAGCATAATCTTTATAGACAGAAACGACAAAAACGTCCAAAACGGAGGTATTTTCGTAATTGCAACTACGGCGGGAGTGTTTGTAAAAAGAGTCAATTTAAAAAGCAACGGCAAAATAGAGCTGATTTCGGACAATAAACTCTACCCAAATGAAACGGTGGAAGATGCAAAAATCATAGGAAAAGTGGTAAAAATTATGAATTAAATTTTGTTTTTAAAATCCTTTTACCAAGCTCAACTCCGGGCTGATTGTAGGTATTTATTTCAAAAAGAGCGCCTACGGCCGAAGTTAAAAGCTCATAATATACTAAAAGCATTCCCACATTTTCCTCATTCAGTTTTTCAAGGACTATTTCATCCACATCAATACCGCTTCTTATCACACTTTCCCTTGTAGCGTCACACTGCGCGTTTATAAGTTCATTAAACGTATAACCGTTTACAAAATCCGTTTTTTCCAAAAAAGGCAGGGAAATATTGGGTATTTTTAAAGAGTTTTCAAAATTTTTAACCTTTATAAATGTAACGGTTTTATCCCTTGGACCCTCTATTAAAAGCTGCAAAAAAGAATGCTGGTCTATCGAACCTAGAAGTCCTATGGGAGTTAGTCCAACCCTCCCTCCTTTTTTATTGATTTTTCCTAAACTCTCTCCCCAAAGCTGAACATACCATTTGTTAAATTCGTCAAGCAAAGAGGAATAAGAAAACAAAACGTTCATTTTATAACATCTGCTTCTTTCATATAAAAAAGCGGCTTTTTTTATAAGATGCCATTCGTTCTTATTAAAAAACGATTTAAAAAATTCATCTGCTCCTTTTAAAATCTTTTTAACATCAAACCCCGCAAGATACAAAGGGACTATTCCCACCGCACTGAAAACGGAAAACCTGCCGCCGACATTTTCAGGAATATTAAAGGTTTGAATCCGGTATTTATTTGCAAATTTTTCAAGCGGAGAATGAGGGTCTGTTATTACCATTATTTTATCTTTTGTAAAATCAAGTTCAAAACATTCAATAACTGCTTTAAAAATGGAAATCGTCTCAATCGTGGTACCCGATTTGGAAATTACCAAAAAAAGCGTACTATTTTTATCTATTTTGGAAAACTGGTTTTTCAATTCAATAGGGTCGGTGTTTTCCAAAAACACTATCTCTTTTATATTTTCATAATTTGATTTTAAAAGTCTGTATATTGCTTTTGTCCCGAGAGATGAACCGCCTATTCCGATAACCGCAATTTTTTCAAACTCTATATCGATTTTATTAAGTTCTTCAATCAGTTTTACAGAATTTTCAGGCAAATGGTAATATCCAATATTTTTACTCTCTTTTTCTTTCACTAACGCATCAAACGCAAATTCTTCCAAATTTTTATTTTCATAGTCATAATATAAATTAAACTTTAACATTATCGCCTCCATAAATAAGCTTAAAGCATAAAGCAAAATAATCTTAGGATTGAGGATTTAGAAAATAAAATATCTAAATCCTAAAGACTATATCCTAAATCCTCATTTTCCATTTTACATTTTACACTTTCCACTTTTCACTGTTTTAAACCCGCTGGCTTCCCAAATCATCGGAATAAATTCCTCTTTTTTATAAACCCTGCCGCCCATGTTCGCAAGATGTTCGCTTGGGACTTGACAGTCTATAAATTCTATACCGTTTTGCTTTAAAATGTCACAAAAATAAATTAAAGCCAGTTTACTTGCATCAGGCTTTAAGTGAAACATACTCTCCCCGCTGAAATATTTATTAATGGCAACACCATAAAATCCTCCGACAAGCTCTCCTTCATAATAGCTTTCAACCGAAAGAACAAATCCTAAGTTATATAAAGCAGTATACGATTCAATAAACCCGTCCGTTATCCATGTACCGTTTTCATGCTTTCTTTTAACATTGGCGCAATTTCTAATTACATCCGAAAAGGCGGTGTTTATTTTAAAATCCCATTTTTTGCTTCTTAATTTTTGTAAAAGTTTTTTGGTGGTTTTCACCTCATCCGTTTTTAAAAGCATTCTCTCATTCAAAACAAACCAGTGATACATTCCTTCATCATCCTGATACCACGGAAAAAACCCCTGAGAATACCCCTCAAGCAGTCTTTTGGGGTGTAAATCATAACTAGCACCTACAAACCCTTCGTCAAACTCTTCGTAAGGATTTGGAAATTCAAAATTATCAAGAAGGTAAAGAGGGGGATTTTCGTTAACCTTTATCATTTACCGACTTTTAAATTGAATTTATCCTTAACATAATCCACTTTTACCTCTCCTCCGTTTTTTAAATCCCCAAAAAGTATCTCATCACTTAAAGGTTCTACAATATTTTCTTCAATAATTCTAGCAAGCGGACGCGCTCCTAGTTTTGGAGAATAACCTTTTTTTGCAAGTGCGTTTTTTGCTCTTTTTGTCAGTGTCAGTTTTACCTTTTTAGAGCTTAATTTATCCTGCAGTTCATTTATAAATTTATCAACCACCATCAATACGCTCTCATGTGATAGAGGTTTAAACCTTACAATCGCATCAAGTCTGTTTATAAACTCAGGCGCAAAAAATCTCTCAATCGCTTCTTCTTTAAATTCGCTAAATTCCTGCAAGAATCCGGTATTATTTCCTTCACCCACACCTAAATTGCTTGTCATTATAAGCACAACGTTTCTAAAGTCAGCCTTTCTCCCGTCATTATCCGTTAACGTTGCACTGTCCATTACCTGCAGTAAAATCTGCACGATATCAGGATGAGCTTTTTCTATTTCATCCAAAAGCAATACGGTATGAGGATTTTTTCTTATGGCTTCAGTAAGCATTCCTCCTTTTTCATATCCCACATACCCCGGAGGTGAGCCTATTAATTTTGCGACTGAATGTTTTTCCTGATATTCGCTCATATCAAATCTTAAAAAGTTGATACCAAGAATTTTTGCAAGCTGTTTTGCAATTTCCGTTTTACCAACCCCCGTAGGTCCTACAAACAAGAAGCTTCCGATTGGTTTATCTTCACGGGTTAGCCCCGCTTTTTTTCTTTTTATAACTTTTACAAGTTCTTTTATAGCCTTATCCTGTCCGAATACTTTTGCTTTTAAGGTATTTTCTAGGTTTTTAAGTTTTTCTATTTCATTATTACTTGCGCTTTCTTTCGGAATATTTGCGATTTTTGCAACAATTCCTTCAATATCGCTTTTTGTTATCAGTTTTTTGCCTCTAAGTTTAAACTTAGCCCCCGCTTCGTCTATTAAATCAATGGCACTGTCGGGCAGGAATTTTTCCCTTAAATATTTCTTAGCCAAACTCGCCGCACTTTTTAACGCTTCTTCGGAGTATCTTACACCGTGAAACTCCTCATATCTCTGTTTCAAACCTTTTAATATTTTAACGGTATCTTCAATGCTTGGTTCTTTTACGTCTATTTTTTGAAATCTTCTGTTAAGGGCTCTGTCTTTTTCAAAATGGTTTTTAAACTCTTCATACGTAGTCGCACCTATACATCTTATTTCACCTTTTGCAAGGGCTGGTTTAAGCAGGTTTGCCACATCCATACTGCTGCTTCCGGCAGCCCCCGCACCTACTATCATATGGATTTCGTCTATAAATAAAATAGGCTCCTTTTCCTTTTTAAGCTCATCTAAAATAATTTTCATTCTTTTTTCAAACTCACCCCTGTATTTCGTTCCTGCAACCAAAGAACCTAAATCGAGTGAATATATTTTTTTACCTTTAAGCTGTTTTGGTACGTTATTTAACGCTATTTTTTTTGCAAGTCCTTCTACAATTGCCGTTTTACCGACACCGGGTTCGCCTACTAAAACAGGATTGTTTTTTTTACGTCTTGCAAGAACCTGCATAACCCTTTCTATCTCTTTTTCCCGTCCTATTACGTCGTCAAATTCTTTTGCTATTGAAGTAAGCTCCGTTGTAAATTCTTCAAGGGGTGATACCTTTTTCTCTTTTTTTTCTTCTTTCGTTTCTGTAATGTATTCCACAATTTCAACTTTTTCTATACCGAATTCTTTTAAAAGCTGATTGGTATAACTTGTCTCATCTTCTAAAAGTGCCACAAAAAAATCTATCTCATCGGCAATGTTTTTTCTGATTCCCTGTATGTGGTTTATCATTCTCTCAGTTGCCCTGTGAAAAGAAAGCGTCTCGGTAGGTGTAACGCTTACGGGTACTTTCTCAATATATCTGTCAAGATAGTAATCAAGCCCCCTTCTTACATAATCAACATCAACACCCACATCTTCAAGCAAAAATCTTATGTTTTTATCTTTTAATAGAATATAAAAAGCGTGGTCTACTGTAATATATTCGTTTTGTCTTCTTTTAGCTTCGTTAACTATTTCATTAAATATGTTTCTTAAATTTTCCGTAATCTGCATCTAAACCTCCTCCATTATGGCTCTTAACGGATACCCCGCCTGACGTGCAAGGGTGTGCGTTTTTTCTATTTTAACCTGTGCTATTTCGTATGGGTACACACCCACAGCGGCGCTGCCTTCCCTGTCAACTTTTAAAGTAATATTAATCGCTTCTTCTTCACTTTTATGAAATACGGTTTTTAGTATTTCTATAACAAAATCGAATGTAGTGTAATCATCATTTAATAGCATAACCTTATAAAGTTTGGGCATTATAATTTCAACATCGTTTTCAACAACCGTTTTGGTCGGCATTTTTATCCTTTTTTATAATGATATCACATTAGCGGTTTTTAACTCATCTAAAGATTTCATTAAAAATTCTCTGTTAGCTTCATTTTTTAATAAATATTCGGTTTCATC
>JAMOQT010000042.1 GCA_027063865.1 Nautiliaceae bacterium | reverse complement strand
AGGACCGAAGTCCCCACCCATTGCATCAATTGCTATTTTCATTAATACTCACCGCAGCTTGGGCATACTCTGTGAGGTCTTTTATAAGCACCGCAGTTAGAGCATTTAATTACTGAACTTAATTTGATTTTATAATGAGTTCTTCTTTTTGCCGCTCTGGTTTTAGAGTTTCTTCTCTTTGGAACTGCCATTGTTTCTCCTTAAAATTCTTTGTTAAATTCTTTTTGTTTACATTCATCACATACATTATAATCGTTTTTGATTAATTCGACTTCACTTTTTAAAAGTTCAACAGGGTCAAATTTTTCCATTTCAATTATATCATACTCTTCGTCAAACCCTTTGTATGGAGGTTTAACTACTTTAAATTTAACGTTTTCGTTTACTTCTTTTTTAAATGTTTTTAAACATTTTATACATTCTACTTCAACACTGCCTTGAAGTGTTCCTTCAATAATAAATGTACCGTCTTTTAATTTGTTACTTTTGGCTTTTAGCTCTAACCCTTGGAAATTTTTATTGATTTCCAATTATAAAATCTCCCTTTCAGCAAAGAAAAATGCAATTTCTTTTTTTGCATTTTCAAGACTGTCACTTCCGTGAACGGCATTTGCTTCGATACTTTCTGCAAAATCCGCTCTGATTGTTCCTGGTGCCGCTTCTTTAGGGTTTGTCGCTCCCATAAGCTCTCTGTTTTTAGCTACCGCATTTTCACCTTCAAGTACCATTACTACAACTGGGCCGCTGCTCATATATTCGCATAAATCGTTGTAAAAAGGTCTTTCTTTGTGAACTTCATAAAATTTACCCGCATCTTCTTTTGTAAGTTTGATTTTTTTCATTGCGGCAATTCTTAGGCCATTGCTTTCAAATCTGTCAATGATTTTACCTATAACATTTTTAGCTACAGCGTCAGGTTTTATAATTGAAAGAGTTTTTTCCATATTTCTCTCCTTGAGTTTTTAGAGAGGAATTATATCAAAATTTGAAGAAAAAAGAAGAGGCTGAAAGGATTATTCGATTACAGGCTCTCCCGGTTCACCTCTGTTTTCAGCACATGTTTGTCCCTCTTTACATTCATCCCAAACAATACATCCTTCAGTAGGACATGCAGCTGCACATGCCGGTTCGTCGTAATATCCTACACATTCAACACATTTATCAGGATATACATAATAAATTTCCTCACCTGTTGGGTTTTCGCTGTCATCAACGATTGCTTCTACCGGGCATTCGTCAAGACATGCTCCGCAGTTTATACAAATATCAGTAATTTTTACTGCCATCTTT
>JAMOQT010000041.1 GCA_027063865.1 Nautiliaceae bacterium | reverse complement strand
AACTTCCCACACTTCTTTTTGACTGCAGAGCGCGGTTGAATTTGCTTTTTTCATAATCCGCACCGCCTACAATAGCCAAAACTTCGCCTGTTTGGGGATTTATGTTAATCATAGCCCCGTTGAATTTTGTCGAGTTTAAGTCAGGGTTTAATTTTAAAACCCTTTGTTTGTTCCATTTAATAGTTTTTTGTGCAAGTATCTGGGTTGGTAGGTCAATACTCAACTGTATGTCATAACCTCTTGTAAAGAGGTCTTTATATTTAGGAAGAAGTCTTAAAATTGCAGTGTCAACGGCATAAGGGGCAAGGTTTTTTAGCATTTTTTTATAAACTTTGGGTCTTTCTAAAATTGCCTGTTTGTATTCGCTTGGTGAAATCCACCCTAAAAGATACATTCTTTTTAAAATTTTGTCGGCTCTTTTGATATTGAGGTCATAATGTTTTGTAGGGTCGTAAAGCGAGGGGCCTTTTGGAAGGGCTATAAGCATGGCTATTTCTTTAAGGGAAAGGTCTTTGAGGCTTTTGTGAAAATATCCATATGCAGCGGTTGCGATTCCATAATAGCCGTGTCCGAGATATATTTGGTTTAAATATCTCTCAAGTATCTGCTCTTTTGTTAAAAAATGTTCGACTTTAAGAGAAATAACCATTTCTTTTAATTTTCTTTCAATTGTTTTTTTACGGTTTAGATAGATGTTTCTGACTAACTGCTGGGTGATTGTGGAAGCTCCTTCCACTTTTTTACCGGCTTTGATGTCTTTAATTAACGCTCTTATTATCGCATTGAAGTTTATTCCCTCATGCTCGAAAAAAGAAGTATCCTCGGTTGCTACAAGAGTTTCTATGATGCGACCGGGAATGTCTTCGTATTTAACGTAAAAGCGGTTTTCGTTTTTGTATTTTACGGCTATTAATTTTCCGTTTCTGTCGTAAAACCTGGCACTTACAGGAGGGTTGTAATATATGATTTTTTCACTGGCAAAACGGGTGGAGTTATATAAATACGCAAAATATCCAAATAACCCGAGTGTAAGCAAAAATCCTAAAATTAAAAAAAACGTCAATATTTTTTTAAACAAAACCATCCTTTAAAAAATCTAAAGTTCGGCTAATTATATCAATTTCGACGTTAACCCGTCCAATTATTCTGAAAATTGGGGATTTTACTGTAGGGGGTCTTATCGCCCCTATAAGAATGTTGCGGTTAAACAGTTCTTGTTGCTTAAAAAGGAGTGTCTTATTGTCAATTGAGGGCAGAATTTTAATTAACGAATCTGAATTTAAGATGAATTTCCTCTTATTTATTTCCTCTTTATAGAAATTTATCTTATTTTCAATCTCTTCAAGCGCATAATATGCAAGCAGTGCGTCTGTCGG
>JAMOQT010000040.1 GCA_027063865.1 Nautiliaceae bacterium | reverse complement strand
AGATTAACTTTTTTTATTAAAAGCTTTGCCTGTTTGAGCGCTTCTTTTGCATTTTTATCGCTTACTAATAATACCCCCATTCTTCTTCCCGGATGACTCTCAGGTTTTCCGAATACCACAAATCTGGAATTAACGCCAAATACCGCAGGGTCTATTTCAAACTGAGGTGTATATGAATCCCTGTCTGCTTTAAACGCCGCACTTGCTCCCGAAGTTAAAAATTCAAATCCTAAAGGTAAATTTAAAACTGCTCTTATATGAAGGGCAAATTCGCTTTGTGACTGAGTTATAAGCGTTACAAGTCCGGTATCGTGCGGACGTGGGCTGACTTCACTGAAATAGACCTCATCGCCTTTTACAAACATTTCCACACCGAATATTCCTCTGCCTCCAAGTCCCTCTACGATTTTACGTGCAATATCTTTAGCCTTTTCTAATGCGGTTTCGCTCATTTCCATTTCCTGCCATGAGAAGATATAATCTCCTCCGCTTTGAATATGTCCGATTGGAGGGCAAAAGACTATTTCATTGTCGTTTTTGGCGGTTAAAAGCGTAATTTCATAATCAAAATCTATAAACTCTTCAACTATAAGCTCATCCGCACTGCCCCTTGCGTCTTCTTTGGCAAATTCCCACGCCGTAATTACTTCTTCAGGGCTTTTTACTATGCTTTGTCCGTGACCTGATGAGCTCATTATAGGTTTTACGACTACGGGATATCCGAGTCTGTTGCATGCGGCTTTTAGGTCTTCGTAGGTTGATACGAATTCGTACTTTGAGGTTTTAAGTCCGAGTGTTTCGGCGGCAAATACCCTTATATTTTTTCTGTTCATGGTTTTATTAACTGCTTCGGCGTTCGGGATTACGTGAATTCCTTCATTTTCTGCTTCAAAAAGCGCTTCGATGTTTATAGCTTCGATTTCAGGCAGGACAAAATCCGGTTTTTCCCTTCTTATTACATCAAGTACCTGCTCTTTGTTTTTCATATCGATTACATAATTTTTTTGAGCGACAAGCATTGCTGGGGCGTTTGGGTATCTGTCAACGGCAATTACTTCACATCCTAATCTGTTTGCCTCAATTGCAACTTCTTTACCGAGTTCTCCGCTTCCAAGAAGCATAATTTTGATTGAGTTTGATTTTAATGGTGTTGAAAGTGTCATTTTTTTCTCCTTAGTTTTTTAAATACATTTTCAAAATCTATTTCAGCTTCGCAAGTTAAATTTTCGCTTAAATTTACCGTTTCTTTTGAAAAATCTCCTATTTTTTTAAATTGAGAATTTTCGTTTTTGTAAATTTTTGCCGTTAATCTATCAGGATATACCAGTATGTAATATTTGACCAATTCTTTTTCGTATATTTCAAATTTTATTTTTTCATCTCTTTTTGCGGTGGATTTGCTTACGATTTCTACTATGATTTCAGGTGCTTTTGTGATAAAATCATTATCTTCGTTGCAAACTACACTTATATCCGGTCTTAATACTGTGTCATCACATATAATGTAATCTTCTTCAACCAATACTTCACAATCATCGCAGTCTTTAAATGTTTTGTTTAATTCATATGTAAGCATTGCTAACACATTTTGATGATTTCTTATAGGACTTGGAGCCATAGCAACGGGCTGACCATAGATAAGCTCCCAATCCCCTTCCCATTGTTTATAATCATCATAAGTATAATATTCAATAGCGCACATTTTTGCTCCTAAAAATTCAAGTTCTTGATATATGTCAAAAAAGATTCATTTATATATTGTTATTATACCAAACAAATAAATTTTAAAAGGAGAATAATGAAACTTAGCGATTTATCAATCGGACAAAGCGGGGTAATTAAAAAAATTCATGCAAAAGAACCTTTGAAATCTAAATTGTTATCTATGGGAATAACCAGAGGCGAAAAAGTAAAAGTTTTAAAACACACACTGGCAAAAAACACTTTTGATATTGAAGTCGGCAATTCAAGCATTGCCTTAAGGGAAGAAGAGGCGGCGCAAATTGAAGTGGAAAAAGTATAAGGAGAGAGAGTGAAAGAGATTAAAATAGCACTTGTCGGACAGCCAAATGTCGGGAAAAGCCATCTTATAAATTCAATTTCGGGTGCGACTTTGCATGTAGGAAATTTTAGTGGAGTTACGGTTGAAAAAAAAGAAGTTGAGTTTGAAAGAAGCGGATATAAAATAAAGCTTATAGACCTGCCGGGGACCTATTCACTTCATCCTTACACTCCGGAAGAGAAAGTTACAAAAGATTATCTTTTAAATGAAGAGTATGATTTGATTTTAAATGTGATAGATTCGAACCAGCTTGAAAAAAATCTGACATTTACATGGCAGCTTGCGGATCTTGGAAGAGCGATGGTGGTTGCTTTTAATATGTACGACGAATATGCAAGGCAGGGCGGTAATATTGATACGGATAAATTTTTTAACCTTACAAACATAAGAGCCCAGAACGTTTCGGCTAAAGAAAAATTCGGATTGGAAGAGCTTTTTGAAAAAGTTGTTTGTGCATATGAAGAGAGAAACATTCCAAAAGTATACTATTCCGAAATTATTGAAGAGGAAATAGAAAATTTAAAAGAAAAAATCAAAGAGTGTGGCTTTACTAAAAGATTTGTGGCTATAAGGCTTCTTGAAGACGATGAAGATATTTATAAAATTGTCCATGAAAAGCCGTGGTATAGTGAAATACTTGACGTGTTAAAAGCCGCAAAAGAAAGGCTAAGAGTCGAATATGACGAGGATGATACCAAAACGGTTATGTTTGAAGAGAGGTTTGCCCTATCTAAAGGTGTGGTTACACAAATAGCCAAAAAGGCAAAAAAAGAGACCGTAACGGAAAAAATAGATAAAATCCTGATTCATCCGGTTTTAGGGCTTCCTATATTTTTGTTTATTATGTGGGCTATATTTCAGGCCACTTTTAATCTCGGAAGTATTCCTATGGATTATATTGATGCAAGTTTCGGAGCATTTGGAGAATGGGTAGGCGGGCTTTTACCTGAAGGGGTTGTAAAAGATGCGGTTGTTAATGGAGTTATTCCTGCGGTTGGTGCTGTTGTTATGTTTTTACCGAATATTTTGATTTTGTATTTGGGAATTAACCTGCTCGAACAAACCGGCTATATGGCAAGGGCTGCATATGTAATGGATGGTGTTTTAAAAAGATTTGGGCTTCAGGGAAGGGCATTTATTCCGCTTGTAAGCGGGTTTGGTTGTAGTGTGCCGGCATACATGGCGGCAAGAACGCTTAAAAACCCCAAAGACAGACTTATTACCATGCTTGTAATCGGGTTTATGAGCTGTGGGGCAAGACTTCCGATTTACGTGTTGCTTGTAAGCGCTTTTTTTGCTCCGGAAATTCAGGGTAATGTGATGTTTGCCATATATATCGGCGGAGCGCTTATGGGACTTATAGTTGCAAAAATTTTAAGAATGGTACTGTTTAAAGGGGAGCCTGAGCCGTTTGTAATGGAGCTTCCGAAATACAGATTTCCAAAATTAAAAGCCATTCTTTTTGATTTATGGATTAAAACAAAAATGTATCTTAAAAAAGCAGGAACGTTTATCGCAACGGCAAGTTTAATAATCTGGTTTTTAAGCTCATATCCCGTTAATGAAAAAGAACTTAGCAAAATTCCTAAATCCCAGCAACAGACATATGTGCTAGAACATTCATACTTGGCTCAAATCGGAAAAGCGATAAATCCGGTATTTGAGCCTCTGGGATTTAGCTGGAGGGAGACTGTTTCGATAATATCCGGACTTGCGGCAAAAGAGGTTGTGGTTTCAACCATGGCGGTTTTATATAATACGCCTGAGAGCGATGAAACAAGTAAGGAGTTAATTGAAACAATTAGAAAAAACATTTCATTCGCAACAGCTGTTGCGATTATTTTAATTATTATGTTTTATTCTCCGTGTCTTGCGGCAATGGGGACATTTTGGGCGGAAGTTCCTCAGTGGCAGTGGAGGATTTTTTATACTATTTATCCTAATGTGTTTGCTTATATTGCCGCACTTATCGGGGTCGGATTAATTAAAGCCTTTTCCTGATTTTCTTCTTTTATAAAACTTTAAATTTATTGTGTTATTATTACAAACAAAAAAGGAAGAGAAAGGGAAGAGAGAAGGAAGAGAAAGGGAAGAAAAAATGCGTGTTTTTTCATTTTCCCATTCTTTTCTCCATCTCTTCCTCTTGTTTATGTAAAGGAGTATAATGTATCCGGGGATAACTGTTATTAAAAGAAACGGACGAAGAGAACCTCTTGATATTTCTAAAATCAGAAAATATACAAAAGCGGCCTGTGAAGGTTTGGATGGGGTGGATTATACCGAGCTTGAACTTGATGCGAAACTTCAGTTTCGTGATGGAATTACAACCGCTGAAATTCAGGATACGCTTATCAAAACTGCTGTTGATAAAATAGACATTGACAGGCCTAACTGGAATTTTGTTGCAGCAAGACTTTTTTTGTATGATTTATATCACAGGGTTACGGGATTTACCGGATATAATCATTTAAAAGATTATTTTGCAAAAGGAGAAAAAGAAGGAAGAATTCTGCTCGGACTTAAAGAAAAATATGATTTAGAGGATTTAAATTCTTACTTAAAGCCCGAAAGGGATTTGCAATTTACGTATCTTGGTATTAAAACGCTTTATGACAGATATATTATAAAAGACAGAAACAACGAGCCAATCGAACTTCCGCAGCAGCTTTTTATGGGTGTTGCTATGTTTCTTGCACAGAATGAGACAAACTATGAGTCTATTCCCAAAGAAGAGAGGGCGGATATTCCAAATGAACCTAAAGCAATCAGGGGATACTGGGCTAAGAAGTTTTATGACGTAATTTCTAAATTTGAAGTAATGGTGGCAACGCCGACACTTAGCAACGCTAGAACTACGCGCCATCAGCTTAGCAGTTGTTACGTCGGAAGCATGAACGATAATATCGAAGGAATTTTTGACGATTTTAAAGAAATGGCTTTACTTTCTAAATTCGGAGGCGGTATCGGATGGGATGTTAGTAGAATAAGAGCCCTTGGTAGCTTTATAGACAATCACAAAAACGCTGCCGGAGGTGTGATTCCATGGCTTAAGATTACAAACGACATAGCAATTGCCGTTGATCAGTTAGGAACTCGTAAAGGTGCGATTGCGGTGTATCTTGAGCCTTGGCATATGGATATACTGGACTTTTTGGATCTGAAAAAAAACAGCGGGGAAGAAAGAAGAAGAGCGCACGACTTGTTTCCTGCATTGTGGATAAGTGATCTGTTTATGAAAAGGGTTCAGGAAGATGCTTTATGGACGCTTTTTGATCCGTATGAGGTAAAAGATTTGACCGACCTATACGGAGAAGAATTCGAAAAAAGATACATCGAATATGAAAACAACCCGAATATCGCAAAAGAGACTATAAAAGCAAAAGAATTATGGAAAAAAATACTTCTTGAATATTATGAAACCGGAAATCCTTTTCTTTGCTTTAAAGACAATGCAAATAAAAGAAACCAAAACGACCATGCGGGAATTATAAGAAGCTCTAATCTCTGTACTGAAATTTTCCAAAACACCGAGCCTAACCATTATAAAGTAAAAGTTACGTTTGAAGACGGCAGTTTTAACATGTATGAGGAAGAAGAGGATGTAACGGTAGAACACGGTGATGTTAAACTTACTAAAAAAGCCAAAAAAATAACTTCAATCGATGCAATTAACGGCAAACAGGTGTATATCGTTGAAAAAGTGCCCGTAAGCGGTAAAACGGCTGTTTGTAACCTTGCAAGCGTAAATTTAAGCAAAGTAAACACGCCTGAGAAAATCAAAGAGGTAGTGCCTGTTGCCATAAGAATGCTTGATAACGTAATTGACCTTAACTATTATCCGGTAAGAAAAACAAAAGACACCAACCTTAAAAACAGAGCCATCGGTCTTGGTGCTATGGGTGAAGCGCAGATGCTTGCAGAAAGACAGATTTTCTGGGGGAGTGAAGAGCATCTAAAACTGATTGACGAGGTGTTTGAGGGGATAAGTTACTGGGCTATTAAAACAAGCGCCTCTCTTGCAAAAGAAAAAGGAATTTATCCCGAATTTGAAGGAAGCAGATGGTCTAAAGGCATTCTTCCTATTGACACTGCCAATGAAGAAGCCAAAAAACTTGTCGAAAGAGACCTTTTCAGTGCAATGCAGTATGACTGGGAAGGTTTGAGGGAAGAAGTTAAAAAAGGTATGAGAAATGGGTATTTAATGGCAATAGCGCCGACAAGTTCGATATCAATTCTTACAGGTACGACCCAAACTATTGAACCCGTTTATAAAAGAAAATGGTATGAAGAAAACTTAAGCGGTCTTATTCCTGTGGTAGTGCCGAATCTCAGTGCTGAAACCTATATGTTTTACACACCGGCGTACGAACTTGACCAAACCGTACTTGTAAAAGCAGCGGCAATCAGACAAAAATGGGTAGACCAGGGACAGAGTCTTAATATCTTCATAACAACCGACAAAGCTAGCGGGAGATATTTAAACGAAATATATATGCTCGGATGGAAACTCGGACTAAAAAGCTTTTATTATTTAAGAAGCCAGTCTCCTGAAGTTAAAGAAGAGGTAATGGACAGAAGCGTTGAGTGTTTTGGGTGTCA
>JAMOQT010000039.1 GCA_027063865.1 Nautiliaceae bacterium | reverse complement strand
CCTTTGAAATCTCCGTAGCTTTCTCGTAATAAAAATGTCCCGGTCTTTCTCTTGCACTACCGAATATCGACACGGCCGGGGGAATATCGTCAAGCTCGTCAAATGCATCGGTCAAATCCGACAAAACTCTAAAAAGCCTCCAAACGTCTTTTTCTTTGTTTCTGTTATCGAGAAATTCTTTTTGTATGTCTTTCATAATAAATCCTTTAAGTTTAAAAGTTATCGGAGTTTGTTAAATTGTTAAGAAACTGTTTACTTTTTCATTTTCAATTATCCATTATTCACTTTTCACTTTTCATTTTCCATTCTTTAGAAAAGTTTTCCCATTCTTCTATATCCTAAATAAAACAAAACAGCGCCTATTATAATTTCTCCGGCAAAATAAGGCAGCAAATCAATAAATTCCGTTCCCCTGAAAAATATAGATTGAGCGCCTTCTATGTAATATTTAACGGGTGAAATTATACTTAGTTTTTGAAGCCATGGCGCCATTGAGTGAATTGGCGTCCAAGCCCCGCTTAAAAACAAAAGCGGCATAATAACCAAAACGGTATATTGGGAAACTTCAAGGACACTGTTTGAATAAGCGGCAATTACAAGGGCAATTCCTCCCATAGCCATTATAAAGAAAAACGTTAAAAGGAAAAAGTATAAAAGATTCCCGTTCATCGGCACTCCGAACACTCCAAACAGTATAAGACCTATTCCCATTACAAGGCCTACCGTTATTATAAAAATCTGCGAAAAAACTTTAGCAAACATAATTAACGCCCCGTTTACCGGCATCAAAAGCATAATATCCCACGTCCCGGCTTCTTTTTCCCTTACGAACACAACGGCTATCAAAACAAGACTCAACATCGTTACTACGCTTAAAAGCTCACTCAGACTCATAAACCATTTTGAGTTTGAATTCGGATTGAAAAGTTTATAAACTTTAATATCAACAGGCATTTTACCGTCTATCATGGAATAAATTGTCTGGGTTAAATACTGAACGGACACCTCAGCCTGAGCGGCTGCGGTGGAATCTATAATTACATTAAGCTGGGCTTCTTTTTTTCTAATAAAGTTTTTTTCAAAATCCTTATCAAAAATAATCCCGACCATTATTTCTTTATTAAAAATAGCTTTTTTAAGTTCTTCTTCGTTTAAAAATCTTTTTGGTTTTTGAAATTCAGGAGCGTGAAGATGGGCTAAAATCTTCTGTGGTAAAAGCTCTCCCGAATAATTTACATACCCGATACTTACATTTCTGGGCTTTACCTCAATTCCCTGTCCTGCTATATAAATATCAAACGTAAAAGCGTAAATCAGTATAAAAACAAGCATTACGTTTCTTAAAAAGACCAGAATCTCTTTTTTAAAGACGGCTAAAAATTTTTTCATTTAAGCTCCTTTTTTAAAAGCAGCGAACCGATAAAAAGCAAAGCGGCGGCATAAAAAATCAAAATAAAAAAGTATTCCACATTTTTTGGCGAATTAAATCCCTGAGCTATTAAAAAAGCATCATACAAAAGATGATTGTAATACATCACGGGAAACATATGCGCTTCTATATAACTCTCCCCTGTCATTGAGGAAATAGGCATTAAAATACCCGAATACAAAAACCCGGGGATTACCGTAATAAGCACCGTTAAAACAAGGGCGGTCACCTGACGTGATGTAATAATGGATACCAACAGCCCTATACCGATACTGATAACGATATATATTTCACTTGCCAAAAAATAAAGCAGAAAACTTCCCTTAAAGGGGACTTTAAATATATAAACGGCTATTAAAAACAAAATAAACGTATTAAATGAATACAAAATAAAAGGAGGGGTCAGTTTTGCTATTAAAAACTCTATTTTTGAAACAGGGGATGAATAGAAATTAAAAATAGTCCCGGCTTCCTTTTCTTTTACAATTAAAAGAGCCGCGATAATTGCCGGGGCTATAAGCATCGTAAGTCCGATAAGTCCCGGAATAATCCCATTTTCATCGCGCATGGATTCGTTGAAAAAGTTTCTCTGGTTTATCTTAAAAGGCACTTTAACCCCGTTTTTTTCAAGCTGATTTAAAAACACCCCCTGAACGTATCCTTCAAGTGTCGTAGCTCTTAAAGGAAAACTTCCGTCAATATATACGGCAATTTCAGCATTGCGGGAGTGCATCAGATTTTTTTCAAAATTATGGGGGATTATTATAAACAAATCGGCTTTGTTCTGCTTTATAAGCCTTAAAGCCTCATTATCGGTAATATTTAAAACTTTTGTGTCAAAATATTTTGTAGTACTAAAAGCCCTTATGATTTCCTGAGACATTTTCGTATTGTCCCGATCAATTATCACCGTTCTTGAATGCGTAACCTCCATTCTGATACCGTATCCAAAAAGGATAACAACCATCATAGGAATTAAATATACCATTACAATCATTTTAGAGCGCCACAAATCTATAAACTCTTTTTTTAAATAGGCTTTCACTACCCCTAATTTCATGCGCTTCCTTCATAATATTTGATAAAAATCTCTTCAAAAGAGAGTCCCGGGAATTTTTCGTGAAGTTTTTTAACTTCATCATCCACTATTTTTTTACCTCTTTTTAACACCACAACCCTGTCGCAGTATTCCGCTTCACTCATATAATGGGTGGTAATGAGAATTGATATTTTCCATTTTTCTTTAATTTCCCTTAAAAATTTCCAAAAAGTAGCCCTCGCAATTGTATCGACACCGCTTGTAGGCTCGTCCAAAAACAGCACTACCGGTTCATGTAAAAGGGCGACTGAAAGTGAAAACCTCTGGTTAATTCCAAGGGGCAGGTCTTTTGGAAAATCGTTTAAATATTTTTTAAATCCGAAGAGAGTTGAAAAATATTCGATTTTTTCTTTTGTTTCTTTAGGACTTAAATCATGCATTTTGGCAAAATATTCCATATTCTCTTTTACACTCATTTCCTCATACAAGGCAAATCTTTGGGACATATAGCCTATTTTGCTTTTAAGCTCAAGTCTATCTTCGTAGGATTTTATTCTCTTACCAAGCAGATATAATTCTCCCTCATCAATCGGATAAAGTCCTAGAAGCATTTTCATAAACGTGGTTTTTCCGGCTCCGTTGGCACCTAAAAGCCCTAAAATCTCCCCGCTTTTAAGTTCCAGGTCCACATGGTCGTCAGCTATAAAGCTTCCGAATTTTTTGGTAAGCCCCTCGGCTTTTACGACAACTTCCGAAAGTTTTGCCTCTTTTTCTTCTAATTCTATTTTTAGATTCTTTTTGCCCTTTTTAAGCGCATTTACAAAAAAGACTCCCTCAAGCAAAGGAGAGGCTTTTTTTAAGTTAAGAGGTTTTAGGGAGTATGTTCTGTTATTAAAGCTGAAACAATCTTCACTTTCAATCTCGCCTTCGTATGTGTAATCTTTTATACTCTCTTTAAGTTCATCGGCTTTACCCCTTGCTATTACCTCACCTTCGTCAAACAAAAGCAGTTTATCCATTTTTTCGGCTTCCTGCATGTATGCGGTGGAAATAAGAGCAATTATCCCTTCTTTTTTCCTAAACCCGTCAACTATATCCCAAAGCTCCCTTCTACTTATCGGGTCAACCCCGGTTGTGGGTTCGTCCAAGATTAGCAGTTTAGGGCGTGGAAGAAGTGCTAATATGAGTGAGAGTTTCTGTCTCATACCACCGCTTAGATGTCCGGCAAGTCTATCCTGAAACTCATAAAGCCCGGCCATGTTTAAAAGGCGTTTTTCATATTCGATGTCTCTTTTTACTTCTCTTATATTTCTAAAAAACTCAAAATGCTCTTTTACACTTAAATTATCATACAAAACAAGCCCAAGCCCCTGCGGCATTAGTGAGAGCTGTGGCTTTATTTTTTCCGCTTCTTTTGGGGAATGGTAAACCTGTCCCCTAAATATAATCTCCCCTTCAAATCTTTTAACACCGGCAATTGCATGCATTGTCGAGCTTTTGCCGGCGCCGTCGGCCCCTATAAAGCCGATTATCTCACCGCTGTCGGCTTTAAAACTTACATTCCTAACACCTACAATATTTTTATATTTTACCGTAACGTTTTTTACTTCTAACATGGTGTATATTCGTTAATGGTATATTGATTATTAAATTCTCCATTCTCCATTCTCAATTCTCCATTCTCAATTCTTTTAAAGTTCCGGTAATTCATTAAGAGATTTTGGCAAACTTCCGTTTCCTATCAAAATAACTCCCGTTGCGGGAAGCCCAAGTTTAAGATAAGGGGTTTTCTCGGTTGGTTTTAACCTCACTTCATAAACCCTTGTAACCCTATCACTCTTAACGGCAACCTCTTTTGGCGTAAATTCGGCTTTTTTGGCAATTCTGCTAACAACCGCAGGAATCGGGTCGTTTGGAAAAGAATCGAGGAAAATTTCGGCTTTATCTCCAAACTTTATTTTTCCGTTTGTAATTTCATCCACAAATACAACCACATAAAGTTCATCCGGATTAATTAAAGAAGCAACCGGCATTCCAGCCCCTAACACTTCGCCTTTTTGCGCTATTTTAGTATCTACGTATCCGTTAATAGGGGATTTGATTGTGAGTTTATTGATAACTGTCTGAATTTCATCCCTTTGGGCTTGAAGTGCGTTAATTGCGTTTTTAAGCGCTTTTATGTTTTCTTTTGCGGCAATTGCCGTGTGTAAATCGTCTTTTGCAATTTTTATAGCAATTGAAAGGGCTTCTTTTTTTTCATTCAAAGCTTTTAGTTTTTTTAAATCCGTTCTTGTTTTAAGCCTTGCCATTTCAAGTTGATGAGGCTCTACCTGTTTTTTAGTAACTAAATTTCTTATTCTTTTTTCATCTCTTTTATCTTGGGCGATTACAAGTTTAAGTGATTCGATTTGGGCTGTTAGGGCGCTTAGCTCTTTTTGTTTTGCCGCAACTGCTTTTTTAGCTTTTTTAATAGTGTCGTTTATTTTAACCGTTGTGAAATTAAGCTCGTTTTCTTTTGCTTTTATCTGATTTTCAATAGCTTTTAATTTATCCTGATATTCTTTGGAATCCAAAACGGCTATAACTTCACCTTTTTTAACCTTATCTCCCATATCAACATCGATTTTAACAACCCTCCCGGGATACTTGGTATTTACGTTTATCAAATCCCCGTCAACCTTACCGATAGCCTGTACCAGATATGAAGGAAGTTCTTTTGGATTTAATTTGACGTATATTAAAACAGCCGCTGCTGCTACGAGAGCGATTATTATTCCTACTACGATTTTTCTATTCATCATATCCTCCGTTAAGTTTAAGTTTTACATTCAAAAAGAATATCTGCGCTTTTATAGCCTCTTTTTTTGCCCTGGCTTCGGCGAGTTTGGCAATTGCGTCGTTTAAATCCGTGCTGTCTGCGAGTCCTTCGTCAAATTTCGCCCTGATGTATTCATAATAACTCTCCCTTGCCTTAATCTCTTCTTTTGCGGCTTTAAGTCTTACAAAAAGAGCTTTTAGGGTGTCTAAATCGTTTTGATAATTTGTTTTAACCTGACTTAGGTAGTCGTTGTAATAAATTAACTGAATAGTTTTGGCAAGTTTTGCCATCTCCAATGTAGCCTTTTTTTCTCCCCCGTCAAACAGATTGTATTTAACGCCTAATGCAATATATGACTTGTCGGTATTTTGGTAATCGTTATCGCTTAATACCATATTGTCGGCTTCTCTTTTAATTCCGGCTTCTATTCCGATTTGAGGGTAATATTTCGATTTGGCGAGTTTTATGTCTTTATCTTTTATTTTCAGCGTCTCTTTTATTGCTTTAATGTCGGGTCTGTTTTCAAATTTCGGAGGCAGGTTGTATTTTTGTACGGATATTGCGTCGATTTTTGATATCTTTTTATTTATAAGATAGCTTAAAAGATTAATAAGCGAAGACTTTTGAGACTCGGTCTCTTTAATTAAAGCAACAATTTCATAATATTTTGCATCAATCTCATTTACGCTTGATTTGTTAAGCAAACCTTCCTTATAAAAACTCTCAGCCTTTTCTTTTGCGCTAAGTAAAGCGTCTTTTGCTTTATTTAAAGCGTTGATTTTAGCCTTCAGGGCGTAAATGTTTGAATAAAGCTCGGCGGCGTTAAGGGTTAATACTCTTTTTACATTTTCTAAATTGATTTTTTCTTTGATCAGTTCAAGTTTTGATTTATCTATCATATTGGTAATCGCAAATCCCGTAAATAAAGGGTATGAATATTTTAAAACACCTGTGAAATGATTTTTGTCGCTCATTGGAAGTTCGGAGTGAACAGGAACGTAAACCAAATTTCCGGTTGTTGTATCAGCTTTCACAGGCTGCATGGAATCCATCTTCATAACGGGCTGTTTAAAAAGATGCACGGCATTATACTCTAAATCCAACGTTCCGTAATTTTTAGCCTTGACAGACTTTAACTTTTCTTCAAAAATTTTTATTTTTTTCTCTTGCATTTTATATTTAAGCGAATTTGTAATTTCTTTTTTTATCTGAGTAAAATTTTCGGCACTTAAAATAAAAGGAAAAAACATTAAAAGAATTTTCCATTTTCCATTTTCCATTTTCCATTTATTCATATTCTCTCCTTCTTATGAATAATAGCATAAAAACAAAAAAACTTCCAGCCGCTCCCCAAAAAGCTGCATCAAGCCACACATATTTAAACCCGTAATTAAAACTCATAAGCTCTTCAACATTTCTAAATATTACCTCTGCAACCACTCCAAAACTCTCTTTTAAATTGTCTAAAAATTCATCCAAAAGCTCATAATTTTGCAATGTAACCATCCCGTCAAACTCTTTGTTTTTATAAAAAATCAGGTTGTTGGTGGCAATCGCCGTCCCGAAGCTTCCCCCGATAAAACGTATATAGTCCATTGTCATAATGGCCTGTTCCACTTTGCCGTTTGCGTTATTCATAACCAAAACGGTAATAGGAGCAAAAAAAAGCCCCATTGCAACCCCAAAAGGCATCGTTTTAATCACCGCTTCGTAAAACGGCGTGTAATAATTAAGGGTTGAAATCAAATAAGCACTGAAAAGATAAATTACCGCCCCCGTTATCAAAACGGGTACGGGTGAGAGTTTGTCGCTAAGAGCCCCGGCTATCATACTGAATACTCCAATCCATATACCAAATCCGAGCACCCCAAGACCCGCCTGAATTGAACTTAGTCCTTTTAAATGCTCGTAATAAATAGGAATAAGGTAAAAATACTGATACATCGAAAACCCAAGCAGTATAAAATAAACCAATATTCCTATCGTATAGTAAGGGTTTTGAAATAGAGAATAATCAAAAAGGGCGATTTTTGATGTCATTTCACTCAAAATAAAAAGCAAAAGCCCAAAGATTGAAATAAAGCCTAAATATACTATAAAAGGCGCATTAAACCAGCCATACTGCTGACCTTTGCTAAGAAGAATAAGCAAAGCTATCGTAAAGACACTTAAAAATATAACTGATACAATATTAAGTGGGTAAGGCTCTCTTTTTGAATTGTCGGGAAGTATCAAAGCGCTAAACACCACCAAAACCAATCCTATTGGAACATTTACAAAAAACACCGCCCTCCAACTAAACCACTCCGTCAAATATCCGCCAACCGTAGGACCGACAGCCGGAGCAAACGCAACGCCTAACCCAAAAACACCCATAGCAATTCCTCTTTTTTCAGGAGGGAAAAATGAAAAAATCATAGCGTGAGAAGTTACCATTATAAGCGCTTCTCCAAATCCCTGAATAACCCTGTAAAAAATAATCTCAGCCAAAGAATCTGAAATCCCACATCCAAACGACGCTACCGTAAACGCCGCCACCCCTATTATATAAATAGTTTTGTTGCCGTAATGTTTTATAAGCCATTCCACTATTAAAAGACCCACTGCCGCCGCAATCATATAAGCGGTTATCACCCATTGAACACCGTACATATCTGTAGACAGCGGACCTTTTAATCTTGGAACAATTATATCAACAACCGTAGTGTCAAGCACGGCCATAAAGGCACCGACTATTACTAATATAATGGACAATGTAAAATGGAAAATGGAAAATGATTTTAATTCATAAGTTTGCATTTTTTACTATCTTTGATAAAATTTTTATTATTTCTTCCAAATCATTAAGCAAACTATTTGCTTCTTTTTCAGATAAAAACTCTTCATTTTTTAATAATGTAATCCAATATCTGCTTTCCGCTGCTTCTTTTAATGCTATAGACATTTTATTACGAAACTCTTTTTTGCTTATAGCATATTGAGCTTCAACAACATTAGCACCAATAGATGTCCCACTTCTCATTAATTGTTTTGATAAAATATATTCTTTTTTAGATGTCAAATATCTGTAAGCTTTTATAATTCTTTTAGCAAAATTAAAACTTTTAATTTCAATCACTTTATCCATAATTTTTCACTTTTCATTTTTCACTTTTCACTTTTTCTAATTTCAACTTCCCCGCTCATCCCCACAAGCACATCTTTTGGCATTTCTTTAAATCTGATCCTCACATAAAACCTCTGAGCAAGCTTTGTAAATTCACCGCTGCTTATATCTCTTGGAACGAGCGCGAACGTAGCGGCACTTGCAGGAAGTATTTTGCTTACATATCCTTCAAAATCCCTATCAAGCGCATCTATATGGATTTTAACCCTGCATCCGGGTTTAACGCCTTTCATTTTTGTCTCTTCAAGCAAATCAAGCACATATAAATCATTTGGATTAACAATGCTTAAAATTTTTCTTCCTGAGCCCACTACTTCTTTTGAAGAAGCGAATTTTTTGGCTATTTTTCCGTCAAACGGAGCATAGATATAAGAATCTTTTATATTTTTTTCTATTGCTTTTAAATTCTGCAAAAGAGCTTTTTTGCTTTCTTTCATAGAAA
>JAMOQT010000038.1 GCA_027063865.1 Nautiliaceae bacterium | reverse complement strand
ATTAAACTGCCGCGCGATATTTTCATAGACCCTTACGAAATAGGGAAATATGAAGACCATGAAATATTAATAGTTACCACCGGAAGTCAGGGCGAGAGTATGAGTGCGCTATACAGAATGGCTATTGATGAGCACAGACACGTTAAAATTAAAGAAGGCGATCAGATTGTAATAAGCGCAAAGGCAATTCCGGGTAACGAGCCTACCGTTTCTCAGCTTATAAACTTTTTAATGAAAAAGGGTGCTAAAGTTGCGTATCAGGATTTCAGTGAAATTCACGTATCAGGTCATGCTGCTCAGGAAGAACAAAAATTGATGCTGCGTCTAACAAAACCAAAATATTTCTTCCCGGTCCACGGTGAATACAATCACCTTATGAAACACAGGGAAACGGCAATGAGTATCGGAATTGACGAAAACAACATATTTGTAATGGAAGACGGCGAACAGTGGGAGATTACTCCTAAAAGAGTTAGAAAAGTCAAATCTGTTAAAGTTGGAAAAATTTACATAGACAATCAGATAAACGAAAAAATCGAAACGGATATAGTACTTGACAGGCAAAAACTTGCAAACGAGGGAATTATAATGATTGTTGCGCAGGTTGATAAACAAAAGAAAAAATTAATTTCACGCCCTCGCGTAACAACATACGGAATTATCGCCGATAAAGAAGATAAAAACTTTGCAAAAGAGATGGAAGATATTTTAATAAATTACATAGACCATGCCAAAGATTACGTATATGAAAAAACCAGAATTTTTGAAAACGAATTAAGAAATGTTATAAGAAAACACGTATTTAGAAAAACAAAAAAATACCCTACAATAGTTCCGGTGGTTTACTTTATGTAACCCCTTTCCTTAACTTCTCCTTAAAATTATGGTATAATATTAATAAATATATAAGTTTTAAGGAGGTTAATTATGTCTGAAAAAAATAAAAAAATAGAATATCCGAGAATGTGGGGTTTTAGGATTATAGGCGAAGATAAGGAAAAAATGAGAGCCGCTGTTAAAGAGTGTATTGACAATCAGGAATGTAACGTTGAAGATAATAAATCTCACGGAAAATACCACTCCCAAAAATTTGAAGCATATGTTACAAGCGAGGAAGAGAGAAACGAATTTTTTAAAAGACTGCAAGAGCATAAGGATATTAAATTCGTTTTATAAATGTTAAAATTACATAAAAAAGGCTACAAATGATTACTCTGAATACTCCTATTGATATGCATCTGCATTTGCGTGAAGGTAAAATGCTTCGTGATGTTATTCCATATACTTACAATCAGTTTGCGGCGGCTGTTGTTATGCCGAATTTAGTGCCTCCGGTTGATAATATTGACAGACTTTTGAGTTATAAAGATGAGATACTGCAAAATTCTAAAAATTTTACCCCTTTAATGAATCTGTTTATGAGAGAATATACAAAAGAGGAACTTGAAGTTTTAAAAGATGAAATATTTGCCATTA
>JAMOQT010000037.1 GCA_027063865.1 Nautiliaceae bacterium | reverse complement strand
GTTAAGTTGTGAAGTAGTTAAGTTGTGAAGTTGTGAAGTAGTTAAGTTGTGAAGGAAAATCAAAGGATTAGAATGAGAAAAGTGTTAGTGTTTTTTATTATAACTTTGTTTGCGTTTGCATATCAGGCGAAAGTCGAACCGTTTGATGTGTATAAAATAAAAGCCTCAGTCGGAGGAAAAGTAATAAAAGCAAATAAAAATTTAGAAGCCAAAAATGTTCAAAACAGAGAAATTGTTAAAATAGACGATAAGCAAAATTTAATAGATTTGCAAAATCTGCAGGCTCAGATAAAAATTTTAAAAGAAGAAATTAAAAATCAAAGTGCCGTTGTAAAAAGAAAAAAAAGAATTTATGAAAAATATAAAACGCTTAAAACAAAATCCCAAAATGAAAAAGATTTAAAATTTTACGATTATATGAATGCTTTAAATCAGTTTTTGAATTTAAAATCGCAGTTTAACAACACACTTGCAAATATCGAAAAATTAAAAGATACTGTTTCAAAGAAAAACATTAAAGTAAGCGGTTATATTTATAAAATTTATATTAACAAAGATGATTATGTCGCACCCGGTGTGTTAATTGCGGATGTTTATGACATTTCAAAACAAAAACTCACCATTTTCGTCCCGATTGATGAAATTGAGGGTATAAAAAATAAAAAAGTTTATATAAATTCCAAACCGAGCGGTTTTAAGATACATAAAATCTGGAAAGTTACTGATACGCAGTATGTAACAAGCTACAGAGTCGAGCTTGTGGGTAGTGGACTGAAACTGGGTGAAATTGTAAAAGTGGAATTAAAATAAAGAAGCCGTGAGTCTGTCTTCGGGAATTTTCATATCGCCTGTTAGTAAAATTCCGATTTCGTCTATGTCAAGATAGTCGGGGTATTCAATTTCAATACCCCAGCTATTGTAAAATATGGCTTTATCACCTCTTATTTCTTCGAAAACCAGTATTTCGTCTTCGTCGACTAAAATCTGCATACCTTTTTTAAGCTCATATACTTTTCTCAAATTCCACCTTTTTTTGTTTAATTATACATCTAAAAGATTTAAAATCGGCTTAAAGATAACAAAACGTTATCTCCATTCTTCAATTACGTCTTTGAATATATCGGCAAGTTTTATAACTTCTTCAGGTGTTGTGCGTTCATTTGGAGCGTGAATCGTATCGTTTTTTACGCCGAATTCCACTACCTTAACACCGTATTTTGCAAAAAACCTTGCATCGCTTGTACCACCGGCGGTGGAGTGTTTAGGAGTTGTTTTTGTTTCTTTTTTGATGGCTTTATCAAGCGCTTTTACAATCTTTGTATCGGGATTGGTAATAAAAGGCTCGGCGCTTTGTTTAAGCTCAAGCGAATAATTTAAGCCTTCAAAACATTTGTCAAAATAATTTTTAATTTTTTCTTTATTTGTATGTGTGTTGTTTCTGACGTTAAACATCATTTTAAGCTCACCCGGCGTTACGTTTGTAACTT
>JAMOQT010000036.1 GCA_027063865.1 Nautiliaceae bacterium | reverse complement strand
AAACAGCTGATATAATTAAAAACGTAAATGAACACAAAAGAGCAATTATTATTACTCAAAACGGTGAAGCAAAAGCAGTTATTCAAGATATTCAAAGTTATGAAAATCTGGTAAATTCTTTAATTTTGTTAAAATTGATTATCCAAAGCGAAAATAACATAAACAGCAATAATACAGTTAATCAAGAAAAAATGTTTGAGAATTTAGAAAAAAAATTATTCGAATAAAATGAAAGAATATAAAGTTATTTGGACAAAAAAAGCACAAAAAGATTTAGAAGAGATAATAGAGTATATAAAAATATCAAATATTCAAAACGCTAAAAAAGTTTTTTCGAAATCAAAGAAAAATGCGAAAAATTATATTACTTTCCTTTAAAATACAGAATTGTACCTGAACTACAGCAAATCGGCATTAATAAATACAGGGAATTGATATACAAAAGATGGAGAATAATCTATAAAATTGAAAAACAAACGGTTTATATCTTAATTGCAGCCGATACAAGCAGAAATTTAGAAGACTTGTTATTGCAAAGACTACTTAGAGAATAAACTATTTCCGTCATTAGGAACTGACTAAATAGGGGTTGAGGGGTTTTGAAGAAGAAGGATTGAGATATTGAAATTATAAACACCTCCACACTTCAACACCTAATCACCTAACTGACATTTAGTCAGTGCCAAGAAAAACTGAATATAAAAGTTATTTTATGTTTTAGTATTAATTCATAACTCAAAATTTACCACTCATAATTCATAACTCAGGGTTGTTTCATGCTAAACTCCAAAGATAAAAATATGACAGCTTCGTGCTCCTTTTTGCTTGCACAACACTCAAATTTTGCTAAAAAGTGCGAACGGGAGAGCCGTTAAAAAAACGACAACTGCTTGTCGTTTTTAGGCTCGCACGGCGATGAAAATGTGTAAACTTGCACTTCATACGCCTGTAAAGCGCCCTAACGGGTAGACGCACTTTTTTTAACGCAAAATTTTCGTTAAAATCCGCAACCTTGTCTTTTTTTACTTTTTCGTTATTTAAATATCTTCAGCGTGAAACAGCCCTGATTCATAACTTTACATTTCTTAAACTTTCCTTAAATTTATGGTATAATTCGCGATTAATTTCACGCAGGAGCATAAATGGATAAAATCAAAATAACAGGTGCCAGGGAAAACAACCTAAAAAACATAAACCTTGAAATACCGAAAAACAAACTTATCGTATTTACGGGGCTTTCAGGAAGCGGTAAAAGCACACTTGCTTTTGATACGCTGTATGCCGAAGGTCAAAGAAGGTATATCGAATCTCTCAGTTCGTACGCAAGGCAGTTTTTACAAAAAACGGGAAAGCCCGAAGTCGATAAAATAGAAGGTCTTACCCCCGCAATCGCAATAGACCAGAAAACCACGTCTAAAAACCCGCGCTCAACCGTCGGGACGGTTACGGAAATATATGATTATTTAAGACTTTTATATGCAAGAATAGGTATCCAGCACTGTCATCTCTGCGGCAAAGAAATCACCCAGATGACCCCTCAGGATATTATCAATGAAGTCCTTAAACTCCCAGAAGGCGCCAAAATCATCATTTATGCCCCTATTGTAAAAGAAAAAAAAGGCGAATTTCAAGACCTTTTAGAAAAACTCCGAAAAGAAGGGATTATCAGAGCCTATATAGACGGAGTAATAGTAAGGCTTGATGAAGAAATCGAACTTAAAAAAACCAAAAAACACACCATTAAAGCCGTAATTGACCGGGTAATAGTCAAAGAAGAGAATAAATCCCGTATAGCCGAAGCGGTTGAAAAGGCGCTGAATAAAAGTTTTGGCGAGGTTGAAATAGAAATATTAAACGCAAAAGAGTTAGGGCTTGATAGGGATTTTATCCATTACAGCGAACATCTTGCCTGTTTTGACTGCAAGATAAGTTTTGAAGAACTTGAACCTGTTAGTTTTTCGTTCAACTCCCCAAAAGGAGCGTGTCCAAAATGTGACGGGCTAGGTGTTACCTATACGCTTGACATTGAAAAGGTAATTAAGGACAAACCACTGAATAAAGGCGCAATACCACTCATATGGGGATTTAACAAAAAATATTACCAAGAGTTTTTCAAAGCGCTCTGCCGCGAGCTTGGTATAGATATGAACAAAAGCTTTTTCGAACTTGACGACCTGCAAAAAAGAATTATCCTAAACGGTACGGCTTATGATATAGAATTCGAATACGCCAAACACAAAATTTCAAAAAGATGGCCGGGACTGAGGCAAATAGCGCTTGATTTGTATAAAGACGAAGATATGAGCGAAATTATGAGTGAAAGCGTATGTCCTTCGTGTAAAGGATTCAGACTTAAACCCGAAAGTCTGGCCGTAAAAGTAGCCGGAAAAACAATAGCCGAAATAATATCAATGCCTATTAGCGATGCGTATGAATTTTTTAAAAACGAAGAAAACTTCTCACACCTTAACGAGCAGGAAAAAAGAATTGCCGAGCCGATTTTAAAAGAAATTAGAGAGAGACTCTTTTTCTTAGTGGATGTGGGGCTTGGATACCTCACCCTTCACAGGGATGCAAGGACAATCAGCGGAGGGGAAAGCCAGAGAATCAGAATCGCCAGTCAAATCGGAAGCGGACTTACGGGGGTTATGTACGTACTTGACGAACCGAGTATCGGGCTTCACGAAAGAGATACCCTAAAACTTATAAATACCCTCAAAAACCTTAGAAACAAAGGCAATACCGTAATAGTCGTTGAACACGACAGGGAAACGATACTTAATGCGGATCATATAGTAGATATCGGTCCCGGTGCCGGAAAATTCGGAGGAGAGGTAATATTTAGCGGAAATGTAGATGAGCTTTTAAAAAGCAACACCGAAACCGCTAAATACATCAAACGTCAAAAAGATATTAATTACAGAAAAAACAGACCTCAAAACGAATGGATAGAAATAAAAAACGTAAACATTCACAACATTAAAAACCTAAACGTTAAAATTCCGCTTAGAAACCTCGTATGTGTAACGGGTGTGAGCGGAAGCGGCAAAAGTTCGTTAATTTTACAGACACTTCTTCCTGTCGCCAGGGAAATTTTAAACCACGCACACAAAATCCAAAAAGTAAAAGGCGTGGAAATTACCGGACTTAAGCAGCTTGATAAAGTAATTTATCTTGACCAAAGCCCCATAGGCAGAACGCCTCGAAGCAACCCTGCGACATACACGGGTGTGTTTGACGATATAAGAGCGCTTTTCGCCCAGACTCCCGAAGCACAGCTTAGAGGCTACACTCCCGGGAGATTCAGCTTTAACGTAAAGGGCGGAAGATGCGAAGTGTGTAAGGGTGAAGGCCAGATAAAAATAGAAATGCACTTCCTGCCCGATGTAATGGTTACATGCGAAGCGTGCGGAGGAAAAAGATATAACGAACAAACCCTTGAAATTAAATACAAAGGCAAATCAATTGCCGACGTGCTAGAAATGAGCGTAGATGAAGCGTATGAATTTTTTGAAAAAATACCTAAAATAAAACAAAAGCTTAAAACCCTAAAAGACGTGGGACTTGGCTACATTACGCTCGGACAAAACGCCACCACACTAAGCGGCGGAGAAGCACAGAGAATCAAACTCTCTAAAGAGCTAAGCCGCCGTGACACCGGAAATACGCTTTATATTCTGGATGAACCTACAACGGGACTTCATTTTGCGGATATAGACAGACTCGTAAAAGTATTGCAGCATCTCGTTGATTTAGGAAACAGCGTAATAGTAATAGAACATAACCTCGATTTTATTAAAAACGCGGATTATATTATCGACATGGGACCTGAAGGCGGAAGCGGAGGCGGAAAGGTGATAGCGACGGGAAGTGTCGAAGAAGTTGCCGAAAAATACACCGATGTCAGCTACACCGCTAAATTTTTGAAAAAGGAGTTAAGCAATAAAGCAGACTGAGAATGGTCAATAGTTGAGGGTTAATGGAACAGCTGCCTACTAATTTTATTTGTTAAAGCTTCCGTAGTTTAGGTATTTTTCAAATCTTTTTTGAAGAAGTTCGTCTTTGGTCAACTGTTTTAGCTCATTAACTTTTTCAATAAAATAATTTTTAATATTGTTAGCCGTAGTTTCATAATCCCTGTGCGCACCCTCTAAAGGTTCATCAATTATATCATCTATAAGTCCCAATTCTTTAAGCTCTTCTGCTGAAATTTTAAGGGCCTTAGTAGCCGCTTCGGCTTTTGAATTGTCACCCCATAAAATAGCCGCACATCCTTCAGGTGAAATAACGCTAAACACCGAATATTTAAGCATTGCAAATTTATCGGCAACCCCTATTGCCAAAGCGCCGCCGCTTCCCCCTTCCCCTATGACAACAGAAACGGTCGGGGTTTTAATGCGTGAAAGTTCAAAAAGATTTCTGGCAATAGCTTCACTCTGTCCCCTCTCTTCAGCTCCTATTCCGGGAAACGCACCGGGCGTATCTACTAAAAACAATATAGGCAAATCGAATTTCTCTGCAAGTTTTGCAACTCTTAGCGCTTTTCTGTACCCTTCAGGATGAGGCATACCGAAATTTCTGGCCAATTTTTCTTTTGTGTTTCTGCCTTTTTCCTCACCAATAACAACGCATTTAATCCCGCCTATCAATCCGATATAACAGACTATAGAGGCATCGTCTCTGAATTCCCTGTCCCCGTGAAGTTCAATTTTTTCTTCCATTATTAAATTAATAATATCAATTGCATGGGGTCTGTCAGGGTGACGTGCAAGCTGAAGTTTCTGATAAGGAGTTAAATTTTTAAAAGTTTTTTCTATCTCTTTTTTAAGTTCTTTTTCCAAAGTTGAAACAGCGTGAGAGTCGCCTTTGATTTTAGCGACATCAATCTGTTCTTTAAGTTCTTCTATTCTTTTTTCAAAATCAAGTACCGCCAAAATACGCCTTTATTTTACTTTTTTAAAGATTACAACTCCGTTTGTACCGCCAAATCCGAAAGAATTACTCATAGCTATATTTATTTCCGCTTCTCTTGGCTGATTTGGCACATAATCCAAATCACATTCAGGATCCGGTTCTTCATAATTAATGGTCGGAGGCATTATATTTTTATCCATCGCCATTAGGGTAATAACGGCTTCTATCGTTCCGGCAGCACCTAGACAATGCCCTGTAGCACCTTTTGTCGAACTTACAGGAGGGGTTTTTTCTTTGCCTCCGAAAAGTGTTTTAAGTGCCATGGTTTCATACAAATCATTGTATTTAGTCGACGTTCCGTGCGCATTTACATAATCTATTTTCGGCTCACCTGCCATTTCATAAGCCATTTTCATCGCCCTGTATGCACCTTCGCCCCCGGGTGCGGGAGTTGTAATATGATTAGCGTCACCGCTTTCACCAATTCCTATAATTTCGCCGTAAATTTTAGCGCCTCTATTTACTGCATCTTCATATTTTTCAAGTATTAAACAAGCACCCCCTTCACCCATTACAAAACCGTCTCTTTTTGCATCAAAAGGTCTTGAAGCGTGAGCAGGGTCATCGTTTCTTGTTGAAAGGGCTTTCATTGCCGCAAATCCGCCAACACCTACTTCACAGATTGCAGCCTCGCCCGCTACAACCATCATTTTATCCGCAAGTCCGAGCTTTATAGTTTTAAACGCTTCGGTTATTGCGTGAGTCCCTGCCGCACATGCCGTTACGCTTGAAAGGTTAGGGCCTTTTAAGCCGTATTCTATTGATACAAATCCACCAAGCATATTTACAAGTGCACTTGGAATAAAAAACGGTGATATTCTTCTTGGTCCCCTTGTTTCACAAATTACGGAGTTTTTTTGAATGTTAGTAAGTCCTCCTATTCCGCTTGCCGCTGAAATACCGAATCTTTCTCCGTCATATTCGCTAAGTCCGCTGTCCGCCATTGCTTCTTTTGCGGCAGCCATACCAAAATGAATAAATCTGTCCGCTTTTTTAACATCTTTGGGATTCATTACGGTTTTTGGGTCGAAATTTTTAACTTCACCAGCTATTTGAGAACCGAACCCTTCAGGATCAAAATGTGTAATTCTCTCAATCCCTGTTTTTCCGGCAATAATATTCTCAAACGCTTCTTCTTTATTAAGACCGAGCGCATTTATCATACCTATTCCGGTTACAACAACTCTCATATATTTCCTTTCAATAATTATGTTTGCTTATGCAAACGCTAAAAGCACAAAGCTTAAAGCACAAAGCTTTTATCCTTAGCTTTCAGCTTTCAGCTTTACGCATTCAGCGATGATTTCGGATATTTTATAAATCCAAATCCCTAAAAAAGGGAAAAATTAAGATTTAGCTTTTTCGATATAATCGATTACGTCTTGGACTGTCTGGATTTTTTCAGCTTCGCTGTCAGGAATTTCGATTTCAAATTTTTCTTCAAGCGCCATAATCATTTCAACAACATCAAGGCTATCTGCACCAAGGTCTTCTACAAATTTAGCCTCAGGTTTGACTTCTTCTGGAGCAACGTTTAACTGCTCAACGATAACTTCTTTTACTTCATCAAATAATGCCATTATTTCTCCTTTAGTTTTTTTATTTTTGCCATTTTAGCATAAATTAACAAAAATGTGAAAGTTACATATACATACCGCCGTTTACCTTTAATGTTTCACCGGTAATATAACTTGCCTCGTCACTCAAAAGAAACGCAACTGCATTTGCAACTTCTTTTGGATTTGCAAATCTTTTTAAAGGAATTCTTTTTAGCATTTCCTCTTTTACCTTTTCAGGCAAATCTTTTGTCATGTCAGTATCGATAAATCCGGGTGTAACGCTGTTGAATCTAATTCCCCTAGCGGCACCCTCAAGTGCGAATGTTTTAGTCATTGCAATCACTCCGCCTTTGCTTGCCACATAGTTTGCCTGTCCCATATTTCCTGCTTCAGCCACCACGCTTGCAACGTTTACTACTGCACCGAACCTTTTTTTGCTCATAACCTTCAATGCTTCCCTGCATCCAACAAATGTTGAAGTCAAGTTTGCATCAATTACCTTTTTAAAATCTTCAACACTCATCCTCATGGCAAGTTTATCGTTAGTAATTCCCGCATTATTTACAAGATAACTAAGTTCACCGTCGCTATCAATAATTGTTTTAACCGCTTCCACAAAAGCTTTTTCATCGCTTACGTCAAATCCGATTACCGCCGCATCTCCACCGTTTGCTTCAATTTCTTCTTTTACCCTGTCCGCAGCTTCCGCAGAGCTTTTATAATTAATCCACACCTTAAGACCGTATCCCGCTAAAACTTTGGCTATTTCAGCTCCTATTCCTCTACTTGCACCAGTAACCAATACATTTTTTCCGCTAAAAGTCATTTATGCTCCTTTATATAATTTTTCCACTTTTTCTTTACCTCTTCTCTTCCTTTTCTTTACCTCTTCTTTTCCTTTTCTTTTTTATGATAAAATTTTACCCAAAAAAGGTCCACAATGTTATATTATTTTTACGAACTGTTTCATATAAACATATTACATTATATTACTTTCAGGGCAATACTGGCTTTCTTTTTATCATTTATTATTACACTTGCAGTTATGCCCAAATTTATAAAATGGGCAAAATCCAAAGCGACTCAACCGATTTTTGAACTCGCTCCCGATAACCATAAAGAAAAAGATTCAACTCCAACCATGGGCGGGCTTGTTTTTACAGCGGCTTCTGTTGTTTCTATTTTGATTACCGCAAAATTTAACAAATATGTTTTACTTGCACTTTTTATGGTGATATATTTTGCCGTCTTGGGTTTTATTGATGATTTTAGAAAAATAAAAGGCTCTTCCAATAAAGCGGGGCTCAGTGCAAAAGCCAAATTTATACTGCAATGGATCGGTGCGCTCATTATTTCTTATCTGTTGGTTAAAATCGGATTTGATACAAATTTATATATTCCTTTTTACAAAGAACCGATTGTCGATATGGGGTATTTTGCGATTGTTTTCTGGGCGTTTATAATTGTAGCTATGAGTAATGCAGTAAATTTAACCGACGGACTTGACGGTCTTGCATCGGTCCCTTCTATTTTTTCACTGTTTACGCTCGGTATTTTTTTGTATATTATAGGAAACTATAAATTCAGCTCATATCTTTTTTACCCTTTTGAACTAGGAGTTGGAGAACTTACTATTATTGTATTTGCATTTATCGGCTCGCTTCTTGGATTTTTATGGTATAACGCAAACCCGGCGGAAATTTTTATGGGAGACAGCGGAAGTTTGCCGCTTGGTGCTTTGGTTGGATTCTTAGCGGTTATGTCCAAAAACGAAATTCTGCTTGTTTTTATTGCGTTTGTATTTATTTTGGAAACCGTATCGGTAATTTTACAAGTTGGTAGCTACAAAACAAGAAAAAAAAGAGTATTTAAAATGGCGCCTATTCATCATCATTTTGAAGAGTTGGGCTGGAAAGAAAACAAAATAACCATAAGATTTTGGATAATTGCTTTAATTACAAATCTCATAGCGATTTTATCAATTAAAATAAGGTGAGAAAGTATAAAAATTGATGGAAAAATTATATAAAAAATTGATATAATTAACGAAAACAAGATAAAACCTTTTATACATGAAATGAAAAAAATTTATTTTTACTAGTTGTTTTACATTATTAATCGACGTATGGCATATACGGGCACATATTACTTTAAGCAACAAATATATAAAAAAGGATAAAGATGGAATTGAAAATTAGTGTAAATGATATTAAATCAGAAATTTTTTTTGAGTTTTTAGAACTTTTTAAAAAAGACGGAATACTCAAAGAATATAAAGTATTACATAATGATTATGAAAAAGAAATATTATACGATATAAAAAACTTTCATAAAACATTAGAGGATGTAAAAAACTCTAAAGGAGTAAAAACAGATAAATATATAGAACTAGAACTATGAAACTACAAATAATCGAGCAATCTCTATATATAAAAGCAGTAAAAAAACTTTCAAAAAAATATAAACATATAAATGAAGAGGTTTATAATTTTTTAAATTCAGTTACTACAAAAGATGATTTAGGTATTGAATTAAAATCCAATATATTTAAAGCTAGAATAAAAAACAGCGATAAAAATAAAGGTAAAAGCGGAGGGTATAGACTTATTACTTATTTAAAAATAACTAAAAAAGAATTACATCTGTTATATATTTATGACAAAAGCCAAATCACAAATTTAACTGAAAAAGAAATTGACGAATTAATATTATCTCAATTATAAATTTGGAGTAATTATGGAAAACTACAATGCAGAAAACGAAAAACTAAAAGCCGAACTTAAAATATTTAAAATTAAAGCCCTTAAGGAAAAAGTAATTCTTTTTGGCGTAATACTCTTAATTATGGCCGAACTGGCGGCTCTTGGTGTCTTTTTAAAAAAAACCTTAAAACCCGAAATATCATCTGCAAAACCTTATGTTGCGGTAATTAACATCAATAAAACAATTACGGTGGACTACATCCATAAAATAATGAATAAAATGGACCGGCTCAAAAAAGACAAAAAATGCAAAGAGTTTCTTTTGATATTCAACACGCCGGGAGGCAGTCCGAGTGCCAGTGATGAATTTAACGCATACCTGAAATTCCTAAACAAAACCAAAAAAGTAAACGTTTATGTTGAAAGCATGGCGGCAAGCGGCGGGTATTACATTATAAGCGCAATTAAACCGATAGTCGCTAACAAAAACGCAGTTGTAGGAAGCATAGGCGTTATAATGCCGCATTACGTAATAGGTAAACTTGCCAAAAAATTAGGAGTCGAAGAAGACGATATTACGGTCGGAAAATACAAAAAACCGATTTCATTATTTAAAAAAGCCTCACCTGCCCAAAAAGAATATATCATGAACAACCTCCTGCTTCCGACATACGACAATTTCTTAAAAACGGTGGCAAAAGACAGAAACATATCGGTTGATAAATTAAAAAAATATGCCGATGGAAAAATATTTATAGCAACAAAAGTTAAAGGTGTGCTTGTCGATAACATTTCAACTCTTACGGAATTTAAAAATGAAATCAAAAAAAGATTAGGAGATGTGGAATTTGTAAATATAAATTTTGATAAGAAAAAATTTCCGTATTTAAACATAAAACTTGATTCAGATTTAGGAGAACTTCTTAAAGGTTATTTAAACCAATGAAATCACTGTTTGGTTACGGCCTTACAACAAAAGCGATAGCAAAAAGCGGAGGATGGCATATATTTGACGACAGTTTTAAAGAAGCTTCGTTCGATAAATATGGAAACAAGCTTTTACCTTCAAAAGAATTCAACCCCGAAAAATCAATTCTTGAAATAACATCGCCCGGAATTCCTCCAACCCATCTGCTTATTAAAAAAGCAAAAAATTTAATAAGCGAATTTGACTATTTTTATGAATATGCACCTTTTCAGATATGGATAACAGGCACAAACGGCAAAACCACCACCACTCAAATGACATATCATTTACTAAAAACATATAATGCCGACATTGGCGGAAATATCGGCATTCCTCTGGCAAATATGAATAAAAACGCCGATTTTTGGATTGTGGAAACAAGCAGCTTTCAACTTTACTACACCAAATATGCAAAACCTAATATTTTTTTAATCCTGCCTCTGAGGGAAGATCACATTTCATGGCACGGAAGTTTTGAAGAATATGTCAAAGCAAAACTTTCGCCCCTTAAAAGAATGACCGAAAGAGATGTGGTAATAATGCCAAAAAACCTTGATACCAAGACACAGGCGTTTAAAATACTTTACGAAAACGAAAGGGATTTAATCAAATATTTCGGATTTGAAACAAAAGAATTTCAAATGCCTTTCCTGCTTGACGAACTTCTTGCAAAAGCTGTTTATAAAATACTGTTTTTAAAAGAAAAAAATTTAAGCGGTTTTAAAATAGACCCGCACAAACTTGAAGAGTTTAAAGATTCTAAAGGCAGAATATGGGTTGACGATTCAAAAGCCACAAACATAGACGCAACCCTAAACGCTCTGAAACGATACAAAGATAAAAAAATATTACTTATTTTAGGCGGCGACGGCAAGGGACAGAATTTTGAAAACCTTTTTAAATATATGAAAAACCTTGATATAATACTTTTCATTATAGGTAAAGATACGTCTGTTTTTAAAAAATTTGCAGAACAGTTCAACATCAAACACCGGATAAGCGGTGAGCTTAAAAACGCAGTAAATGAAATATCAAAACTGCACGACAATAAATCTGTAGCACTTTTAAGCCCTGCTTGTGCAAGTTTTGATCAGTTCAGCGGATATAAACAAAGAGGGGAAATTTTTAAAAAATTTGTTATTAAAATCTAAACTGTTTAATTTCCTCTAAAATTTTATTTGCGATTTTTTCAATTTCTTCTATATTTTTTTCGTTTTGAATAATTTTATCTTTATTAGAATCAGAAATATTCTCAACTTCTTTCATATCATTCATAAATTCTTTCATCGTTTTTACAATAATACCTATTTCTTCTGCAAATCGGTTTACATTATCAATAGCCTCATTCAATTTTTGTGAAATCAAATTTATATCTTCCTGTATATCACCTGTTTTTAAAGAGAGTTCATTTATATGTGCTGAGCTTTCCTGCATCTGCGCACTAGTATCCATTATTTCCTGAATTACCACATTTATGGTAGAGCCTATTTCTCCAAGACTTTTTTGCGTTTTTTCGGCAAGTTTTCTAACCTCATCAGCAACCACGGCAAATCCTCTTCCATGCTCTCCCGCCCTTGCAGCCTCAATTGCAGCATTGAGCGCTAACAGATTAGTCTGGTCCGCAATCTCTTTTATAACACTTAAAACATTATTTACATTTTGAGCTTCATCTGAGAGGGTGTTTAATTTTGCCGCAAGCTCGTTTTCGTTTTCTGCATTTTTCCTAATATCTTCAATGGTGTTTTGAATCGTATCCGTTGCCTTTGAAAGACTTTCATACGTCTCATGCATAAACTGTTTGATTTTCTCTAAATTTTCGCTTTCCTCTACAATTTTACTACTTAAATTATTTGCTTTTGAGTATGTATTATCTACTATATTATTTTGTTTTACTATTTCATTAATGATATTTTTAAATGAGTTTTTTAATCTTTCAACAGCGTTTTTATTTTGTTCGGCACTGTTTTTAGAATTAACAATAAACTCTCTTACCAAATCTAAAAATTTCCTTAGCGCTTCTTTTACTTCTTTAAATTCGGTAATGTCGTCAATATTAATGTTAGCGGATAGATTTTTGCTTTTTGTCAATTCATAAATAAATTCTTCCGTTTCATGCAGTTTTTTAGAAAGAATATAAGCCGATACAAAAGTTACTATCAATAATATCAAAGCCAAAATACCCAAAGCAATATATATGACAGCGTCACTTGAAAGTCTGCTTAAATCTTTTTTTGTAATATCGGCTATTTTATCGTCCATCTGTTTTAAAAGGTTGATTTTCTCAGTTATAGTTTTAAACCATATTTCAGGATTTACATTATAGCCGGATTCTTTTGAGAGAATAAGCTCTCTGTAATTTTCCACTTTAATAAAAGGAGGTTTTTTTACAGTTTCAAAATACATTTTTGTCATTGTTTCATTAGCCGTTGCCAAAAATGCATCGGTATAAGTTTTCTGTTCGGTTATAAGTTTTACAAATTTTATTAAAAGAGGTTTCGTAGCCTTGTCTTTACCGAAAATAACACTTCCCACAGCCCTTTCAATCCCAGCTCTTTCCTTTGCTTTTAAAAAGTTGGTATATGAATTCAAATCCAGCGCTATTGTTTTATCTGGTGCCAGTTTTGCAGTTTTTGCAATAGCGTCAAGGACCACTTTATTCATTGCCGTATACCATTTAACCTCTTCTTTAAATGAAATTTCCTGATTTGTAACTTTGTTTCTCATAGACTCTAAATTATCAAGATATGAATTTAGCTCATCAACTTTTTCTTTAAGTTCAGGAGGAAAGTCGGAAAAATCTATTTCCTTTATAAATTCTTTATAACATTTTATTTTTTCATCCGTAAGCATTCTTTGTTTAGGCAGCATAGTTGCAAATTTTTTACCTTTTGAGCCTAAAAAACCAGCGCTCATCCCTCTTTCTTTCTGTGTTTCGTGAATAAGTTCGCTTAATTTTTTACTTAAATCGATAAGCGTTTCGAGCTTATGGTTATTGTTTATAAACACAATCTGACTATAAGTTTCCCTTCCTATATTTATACCTACAATAACCATACTTATAAAAATAACCGCCATCAGTTTACGCAGTGTTAATGTGCCGATATTCATTATTTCCCTTTTAGATTTAGTAAAAAAACACTTAAAAAAATACTAACACTTTTTATTTTAAATGTCAATACATTGACATTTCAATAAATGAACATTAATTCATATAAACAATACAAAAATTTTACAAAAACACCAATCTAATTTTTAGTATCAGGGAAGAGGAGGAAAAGAAAGATGAATGTAAAAGTGTTTTGTGTTTTGTATAATTTTCTTAAAACTAGTCAATTTTTTATTTTAAGCATATTTTAAGAATCGTTTAGTATAATTTCACTCCCGCCCAGGTAGCTCAGTCGGTAGAGCAAGGGACTGAAAATCCCTGTGTCGGCGGTTCGATTCCGTCCCTGGGCACCATTTAAAATTGTAAAATAATTAATAGTCGAAAAAAATTTATTTATCAAACTAGTGTCTGGCACTGTGTATTTTAGATTTTTTAAAAATATTAAATAATTTAAATCACTCTCTTCTTCTCTGCTCATCTTTTCCACAGGGCTGTTTCACGCTGATAAAATTCAAACAACGAAAAAGTAAAAATATGACAGCGTTGCGGATTTTAACGAAAATTTTGCGTTAAAAAAAGTGCGTCTACCCGTAAGGGCGCTTGCCGTTCGCACTTTTTAGCAAAATTTGAGTGTTGCGTAAGCAAAAAGGAGCACGAAGCTGTCATATTTTTATCTTTGTAGTTTAACATGAAACAACCCTGATCTTTTCCATATCAATTCAAAAAATATAAAATCTTTGTGATAAAATTACATCCAAAAAGGTTTGTTTTGAAAAAAATAGTAGTTTTCTTTGGCAAAGGCGGAAGCAATTTTTTAAACATATTAAAACATCAGACAAATTATCAAGTAATTTTAGGTATTACTAACAGAGCGGATTCCGAAGTTCTGAAAGAAAAAAAACTCCCTCCCCTATTAATAAGCAAAGACCATAAAGAAATTTATGAAAAATTAAAAGAACTTAATCCCGATTTAATAGTACTTGCCGGGTATATGAGAATAGTTCCGGAATTTATAATCAACGAATTCAAAGGAAAAATAATCAATTTACATCCAAGCATACTCCCCGATTTTAAGGGTTTAAATGCGGATAAATTATCTTTTGAAGCTAAAAAGTCTTGCGGAATTACAATTCATTACGCTGATATCGAGCTTGACAGCGGAGATATAATACTCCAATACCATATAAACCCTGATAAATTCAATACATTTGAAGAGTATCATAAAGAACTGAAAAAAGCCGAGCATAAATTCCTCCCGGCTGTGATTGAGATGCTTTGCGGGTGATTATTTAAGTTTAATAAGAGTCCCCATCCCGTAATAATCCATAACAGCTTCACCTTTTTCGTTTGTAGCGGGTGTAACGGTTACAGTTATGTTTTTAACGCCGTCCGCTTCCATTTCCGCGGCTTGTTCTTGAAGCATAATTATTACCTGTTTAACAGCATCGGTAGGAAGCACGTCTTTATATAGTCTGTTTTGTTCAACTCTTACACTTCCGTATGCTATAGTAAAACTCTCATGCGCTTCTTGAATTTCTCCGAAACTTAAAATCTGTTCATTTATTTCTCTTGCCATATCCGTCCTTTTTTTGTTTTATTATATTAAACGCTTAACCTAATGTAAAGGGAAAATGTGTCAAATAAGTGTTTTTAGGTTTTTAAAAAACTCTTCTAAAGATTTTCTTATATCACGTCTGTTAAAAGCCAGGGGTGATGGATGAAAACACACACCTATTTTATACCTACCCATTTCATACACGCCGCATTTTTTTAAATTTTTAACCTCTTTTGCCCAAGTTATATATGAAAAAGCCTTTATTGCCGAATTGCCTAATAAAAGAATTATTTTAGGTTGCACTATTTCGATTTCTTTTTCTAAAAGTTTCGCCCCTGTTTTTAATTCATCTGCTTTTGGAGTCCTGTTTTTATTTTTCTCAAACGTCCTGAAAGGAAACGCGTTTGTAATTAAAAAATCTTTTTTCCTATCAAGTTTGCTTTTTTCAATCAAATATGAAAGATTCTCCCCCGCTTTTCCCACAAAAGGCTCTCCCAGCATCACTTCGTTAGCTCCCGGAGCCTCCCCGACAACCATTATGGGATTATCCCTCTTTTCAAAAATATACGGATCATAAACATCCGTAAAATCAATATTTTCGTTTAAATGTTTTTGAATATACGCTTTTCTTGTTTTATAAAAATCAACTAATTTTTCTTTCCAGTCCATTCTTTCTCCAATTTTAAAATTTACATCTTTTCACCTTCTTTCACTTTCTTTCACTCCAAAATAAATGAGACATTTTTATTTTTGGAATTGGTATTAAGATTAAATAAGAAGAGGTAAAAGAGAGGGAAAATTATGCTTTCACGTTTAAATTTACGCCTTTGCCTGTTGACTTTGCAGCCATTTCCTCTATTTTTTTCGTATTTTCAAACGTTTTTTCAAGCAAATCCCCTAATACGTTTTTAACAACGTCCTGAGCTTTTTTTTGAACGTTAACCTGTATGGCGGTTTTTAAATCAGCGTTGTTTGAAACCTGCATAACCATCCTTTATCATTTTTACGGTTGTTTGCACATCCCTGTTTTCTATTACTATATCGGCTAATGAGGAATAAATTTTATCTCTTTTTTCAAAAAGTTCTTTCGCCTTTTGAATATCTTGAAAAAGGGGTCTTTTTTTTATTTCGTCTTTATTCATTCTTTTAACAATTTCGTCAAACTCGACTTTCAAATAAATAACCCTCCCCGCTTCCTTAATTTCCGGAATATAAACGGGAAAACCGCCTCCTACTGATATGATGGTGTTTTGCACATTTTGTTTGATCCATTCAAAACATCTTTTTTCCATTTTTCTAAAAGCTTCCTCTCCTTCTTTTTCAAATATTTCGGTTATTTTTCTGTTTTCAAAACTTTCGATTAAAACATCGGTATCCAGAAAATAAGTGTCAAGCTCCTTTGCCAGAATTCTTCCAACGGTGGATTTTCCGCTTCCCATAAAACCTGTTAATATTATATTATTGGATTTCAATTTTTATGCCTTCTGTGGTTTTTGTAATTTTATACATATATTTTGCATCAAAATATATAACAACCCTGTAATAGCCGCTGTGATTTCCAACAACCACTTTTTTTACAAACGAATTTTTTAAATACTTTTTAATAGTAAGAAAATCCGCATCTTTTCTAAAATCCAACACAATCCTGAAAGGTTTGACAAGAAAAAAATGTCTAATCAGTTTATCTTTTGTCTGAATAAAAATTTTTTTATTTTTAATATACATCGTAAATAGATTTAAAAAATTCAGTTTTTTCATAGGGAAATTCTGCGGTTCGTGAGAGATGTATAATGGATTATGAAAATCCACATGTTTATTTATTTGCACTTCCTTTTGTTTTATATCGCCGCTTACGCTTTGATACACAAAAATAATTTTTTTTAAAACCCGAGCATCGCTTGGAAGTTCGACTTTTGTGTGATTAAAATATTTTGGAGAAATGACAATCGTATTTTGAGGCTTTATTACAGGTTCGAAAGGATTTATTCTGGCAAATAAAAAAGTGCAAATAAATAAAAGTAACTTTTTCACTCTCCGCCTTGTAATTCTTTTAATTCAAAATACTCTTTTTGAAGTTTTTCGTTTTTACTTTTCAGCTCACGAACGTGCTTTTGGAGCAATTTATATTCGTTTTGCAAATCGATTAGCCTTGTGTAAGACCTGCTTCCAAAAAGCAAATCATAAACATAAAAAGCAAATAGTATTGCCACAATTATGACTATGATTATTTTATAATCAATTTCTTTATCCTGCTGTAAATCGTCAAAATCAATCATTGATTAACTCCGATGAAAAGGTAAAAACCTTTCATCGTTTAAAAAAGCTCTTTACCGATATATTCACTGCCTGCTATACTTCTTGCAATTTCCAAAAGTCTATTGTATTTTGCGTTTCTCTCACCTCTAGCCGGTGCTCCCGTTTTAATTTCACCGCAGTTTAAAGCTACCGCAAAATCGGCGATAAAAGCATCTTCGCTTTCACCGCTTCTGTGACTCATTACGGTTTTGTAGCTGTTTCTTTGAGCAAGTCTAACTGTTTGCATTGTCTCACTTACCGTTCCGATTTGGTTTGGTTTGATTAAAATTGCGTTTGCAACGCCAAGCTCAATTCCTTTTTGTAGGATTTTTTTATTTGTAACAAACAAATCATCCCCTACAAGCTGGATTTTATCTCCTAATTTATCAGTAAGGATTTTCCATCCTTCCCAGTCTTCTTCAGCCACACCGTCTTCAATTGATACAATAGGATATTTATCGCAAAGATAAGCATAATAATTTACAAGTTCTTCTGCGCTTAATGTTTTGTTTTCTCCTGCAAGAACATATTTTCCATCTTTATAAAATTCACTGCTTGCCGCATCAAGCGCTATTGTAATTTGCTCACCCGGCTTATATCCGGCTTTTTCGATGGCTTTTATAATGTATTCGATAGGCTCTTCGTTATTTTTAAAATTAGGAGCAAATCCTCCCTCATCTCCTAATGCAGTATTATGTCCATCGGCTGCTAATAATTTTTTTAGGGTGTGATACACCTCACTGCTAGCTCTAAGAGCTTCCGCAAAATCTTCAAAACCTGTAGGCATAATCATATATTCCTGTAAATCCACATCGTTATCGGCGTGTGCACCGCCGTTAATAATATTTAACATTGGAGTCGGTAAAACTAAAGCGTTAGCACCGCCTAAATATCTGAAAAGCGGCATATTAAGTGAAGTAGCCGCTGCTCTTGCCACAGCCATAGACACACCTAAAATCGCATTAGCTCCTAATTTACTTTTATTTTCCGTCCCGTCAAGCTCAAGCATAACGTTATCTATTTCAGCCTGGTCATAAGGGCTCATTCCGATTAACTCATTCGCTATTACGCTATTTACGTTTTCACAAGCTTTTAAAACGCCTTTACCTAAAAATCTATCACCGCCGTCTCTAAGTTCCAAAGCTTCATTAACACCTGTACTCGCACCGCTTGGAACGATCGCACTTGCCCTGCTTCCATCGCTCAATGTCACAGTTGCCCTGACTGTAGGGTTTCCTCTTGAATCCAATACCTCATCGGCAAATATATCTTCAATAAATACCATTTACTCTCCTTTTAGTTTTTTAGAAAAAATTAATAAAAAAAGACTTATCATTAATGCAGATGTTGCAAACCAAAATAAAAAACTCTCTATACTCATACTTTGTCCTTTGATAAATAAAGTAATACACTACCTAAAAAATAAAACGAAACAAAAAAATATATACCATACAACAACATACTCACTTCATCTTTATCAAAAAATGCTTTCAAAAAAATTATAGCCGTTACTAAATTTGCAAAATTAAATAACGCTTTACCAATCTCTTCAAACACTCTATACATTTTCATCTTCATTTTTTTCAATAGTTTCAATCATATGAGAAAGCTCAACGCCTAACGCTTCTTTTATTTTTTCTTCAATTTCTTTAGCTAATTCAGGATGATTTTTGAGATATTCTTTTGCGTTTTCTTTACCCTGTCCAAGCTTCGTTGCCCCGTAACTGAACCAAGCCCCGCTTTTGTCAATTATATCGAGTTTTACACCGTAATCTAAAATCTCGCCTTCCCTACTGATACCTTTACCGAACATTATGTCAAATTCTGCAATTCTAAACGGAGGCGCCACTTTGTTTTTAACAACTTTTACCTTAACCCTGTTTCCGACTTCTTTATCAGCCTGTTTTAAGGTAGCTATTCTTCTTACATCAAGTCTAACTGATGAATAGAATTTAAGTGCGTTACCTCCGGTAGTCGTTTCAGGATTTCCGTAACCCATCATTCCGATTTTCATTCTTATCTGGTTGATAAACACCACGGTTGTGTTCATTTTATGGATGGCGGCTGTAAGTTTTCTTAAAGCCTGACTCATAAGCCTTGCCTGAACGCCCACCTGAGCATCCCCCATATTTCCTTCTATTTCGGCTTTAGGTGTAAGTGCCGCAACCGAATCTACTACGATAATATCAACCGCACCGCTTCTTGCAAGAGTTTCCACAATTTCCAAAGCCTGCTCACCGTAATCCGGCTGTGAAACAAGCAGGTTATCAACATCCACCCCTATATGTTTTGCGTAAATTACGTCAAGCGCGTGCTCGGCATCTATAAACGCTGCAATTCCGCCCTGCTTTTGAGCCTGTGCGATTATTGAAAGCGCTAACGTAGTTTTACCGCTGCTTTCAGGTCCATAAATTTCGGTAATTCTCCCCTTTGGAATACCGCCTATTCCAAGAGCTAAATCAAGCCCGAAGCTTCCTGTAGGGATTGAAGCAATAGGTTCTATCTCCTTATCGCTGAGTTTAACCAAAGAGCCTTTTCCGAACTGCTTGTCAATCTGTTTCATAGCAAGTTCAAGTGCTTTTTGCTTATTAGTATCCATTTAAATCCTTTTTATAAATATTATGCAATTATATCAAAAAAGGGTGAAGGGTGAAGGGAGAAGGATGAAGGTTGAAGGGGAAGAGATTTATCCTTTTTAACCCTCTTTCACCCTTTTCAATTAATTTGCTATAATTAGAAAAAAGGCTTTTAAATGGCTATTGCGATTATTGAAGAGCTATATACCGTTAAAGATTATGAGCAGTGGAAAGGTGACTGGGAGTTAATCAAAGGCAGACCTTATGTGATGGCACCGGCTCCTTTTAATAAGCATCAGTGGATATTAATGAAACTGGGATATCTTTTAAATTCAAAACTTAAAAACTGTAAAGAATGCTATGTATTAGGCGAAGCCGAATACAGAGTCAGTAAAGACACCGTTTTAAGACCGGATGTAAGTTTAATATGCGGAAAGCTTGGCAAATACATCACAAAAGCGCCTTTGATTATTTTTGAAATTATTTCATCATCTACCAAACTAAGGGATGAAATAACCAAAAAAGAAATCTATAAAAACCAAAAAGTCCCTTTTTACGTCATGATATATCCTGATAATAAAATTATTATGCTGAATTTAAAAACAGAAAAAGAATTGGAAGAAATTACTTTAAAAACTCCTTGTGGAGATATTACTTTAACAAAAGAAGAAATTTTGGAAGAAATAATATAAGGGAAAAGTAAAAAAGGGTGAAAAAAGTGAAAGAGAGTGAAAAATGGATAATGAAAAATTAATTAAAAAAATAACGGTGGCACACTCTCCGGATGCGGATGACATTTTTATGTATTATGCAATTAAATTCGGGTGGATAAATGTAAGCCCAGGACGCCAAATTAAATACAATTTTGAAAATATAGCCGAGGATATTGAAACACTTAATCAAAAAGCCCTTAAAAACATATATGACGTAAGTGCTATAAGTTTTGGGGCGTATCCTTTTATAAAGGATGAATATGCGCTTTTACGTACTGCGATTAGTTTCGGTTACGGATATGGTCCTAAGCTCGTAAAACTAAAAGGCAAAAAACTAAAACCCAATTTTAAAGTAGCGCTAAGCGGCGAATACACCACAAACGCACTGATTTTTAAAATTGCTTACCCAAAAGCGAGAATTGTTTACAAAAATTTCCTTGAAATAGAAGACTCCGTATTAAACGGCGAAGTGGATGCGGGTGTATTGATTCATGAAAGCATTTTAACATTCGATGAAAGGCTGGAAGTTGAAAAAGAGCTTTGGGATATATGGGTCGAACTTGCGGGGAACACACCCCTGCCCCTTGGCGGAATGGCAATCAGGCGCTCAATTCCACTGCTTAACGCAATTGAAATTGAAGAGATTTTGACAAAAGCGGTAGATGTGGCAAACACACATAAAAACCTTCTTGCAAAAATGTTAATCGAAAGAAATTTAGTGAGGGTTAATGATAAAACGCTTGATAAATACCTCTCGCTTTACGCAAACGATAAATCAATCGAACTTGATGAAGAACAAATTAACGCGATCAATAAACTGTATGATATAGGACATAAGGCGGGATTGTTGCCCCGAATAAAAGACATAAGGGAATATATGATACCAAGAGAATATAAAAACCTGAGATTTAATGAAAAGTGAAAAATGAAAAGTGAAAAATTTCAAAAATGGCTTGAAAGAAACGAACTGTCACTAAAGTGCAAACCAAGAACGCAGCGGGCAAGTTACATTGAATTTTTCGAAGGGGAATTCAAAGGGGAAAAAGTCCCCGAATTCAAAAGGGGTGAGATTTATTTTGCAAAACTGACAGATTCTGCCAAAACCAGACCGTTTTTAATATATCAAAATGATTTCCTAAACAAAGCCTGTTTTGAAGGGTTATATCATACGGTTGTGGTATTGCCGCTTTCGGGACAGATATTAGGCGGAGATTACAGGGTTTTGATTAAAAAAAGGGACAATATGAGCAAGGACAGCGAAATAGTAGCCACAGCAATTGGTATAATATCAACGGGAAAAATAATTTTTTCAAAAGGCTTGGTTACAAAACTAAGTAAAGAAGAAATGAAAAAAGTAGATGAAGCCGTTATGAAAGTATTAGGAGTCGATTTTGCAGTCTGAAATAATAGCCCTTGCAGTCCAAACGCTTAAACTTGCACTTCTGTTATCTCTTCCGGCATTGCTTGTAGGAATGATAGTGGGTTTATTGATTTCAATTTTTCAGGCAACCACGCAGATTAACGAAATGACGCTGAGTTTCGTTCCTAAAATTTTGGCAATTGCGGTGGTTTTAATTTTTACAATGCCGTGGATGATGAATGAAATAATTGATTTTACCACTTATGTATTTAAACTTATACCTACTTTTCTAAGATAAATGGAAAATAAAAATGGAAAATGTAAAATGGAAAATTATTGATTTTTCAAAATTTTCAAGCATAAAAATAGGTCCTAAAATAAAAGTTAAATTACTAAGCGAAGACAATTATAACGGAGAATTTATCATCGGAAAAGCCACAAATACACTTATTTCCCCAAATACAGAAAATTTAGCCGTTTTAGACGACAGATATAAATACATAAAAATTAAAAACGGTTATTTGCACGTCGGAGGCAAAACCAATAATCAAATACTTTACAATTTTTGCAAAAAAAACAATATAGGAGGCTTTGAATTTTTAAGCAAGCTTCCCGGTACCATAGGCGGCAGTGTAAAAATGAACGCGGGGGTTAAGGAATACGAAATTTCAAATCATTTAGCCGCAATAAAAACAACCGAGGGATTAAAAGAAAAAAAAGAGTTCGAATTTAGCTACAGACATTCAAATATAAATGAGCCTGTCTTTGAAGCGGTCTTTGAAATTAAGGGAAAATTCGATTTTGATTTGGATCTAGAATTAAAAAAAATACGCTCAAATCAACCTAAAGAACCGAGTTTAGGAAGTGTCTTTAAAAACCCGGATAACGATTACGCAGGAAGGCTGATTGAATCCGTCGGAATGAAAGGAATGGTTAAAGGCGGTGTTAAAGTCAGCGAAATTCACGCAAACTTTTTTGTAAATACGGGCGACGGGACATTTGATGATATGCTGTTTTTAATTAATGAGGCAAAAAAAAGGGTTTTTGAAAATTTCGGTATTTTACTCAAAGAAGAAATTAAAATAATTTAACGTTCTTCATACTTTGAATGCAAAAATGCCAAAATTAAAAGTCCAAGTCCTATTGTTCCTGTCAAAACCTCGCCTACTTCCATAAATATTTTTAAAAGCATAATAACCGCCAAAACACCGATTGCATAGTGGGCTCCGTGTTCGAGGTATTTGTATTCGTTTAAAACCCCTTTTTCAACCATCCAGATTGTAAGACTTCTTACAAACATAGCCCCAATACCCAAACCTATCATAATAAGGAAAATATTACCGGTAATAGCAAAAGCCCCGATTACTCCGTCAAAGCTGAAACTTGCATCCAATACCTCAAGATACAAAAATCCCATCAGACCATTTTTAGCACCTTCAATGGCAAAAGCATCGTTTATTCCGTTAAGTAAAGAAAAAGTAAGCATCCCCAAAAGATATGCAATTCCTATTTCGTAAGACTTTGAGTCATAAATTATTATAATCCCTATAATTGTTGCGATTATTAATGAAATATTATTAACTTTCCCCAGCTTTTCAGCATACCTTTCTACAGGTTTTATCCATCTGACTTCTTTATCCTCAAATAAAAAATCGGTAAACACCAGCCACAAAAACGCACCACCGAATGCGTAAATTAGCTTTTCACTCTCAAGCAAAATCTCATAATAGCGGTGAGGATGGTTGATTGCTATATTCAATGTTTCTATAATGCCAAGATTTGCGGCAACGGAAACTATCAATATGGGAAATAAAAACCTCATCCCAAAAACGGCTATAACCATTCCCCACGTTAAAAACCGCTTCTCCCAGACTTTATCAAAATCTTTTAATATTTTTGCATTAACCACTGCATTGTCAAATGAAAGGCTAACTTCTAAAAGAGCCAAAATAGCCGTCAGATAAACGGCACTCCACCCGTCAATAAAAAACGCAAGTCCAAGACCTATTGCGGCTATAATGAAAGAAAAATAAAAATAACGCATTAAATTCCTTATATTTTAAATAGATTCTCTAACTTACTCGTATCTTTTGTTTTTTCCTCTGCATCTTTAAGTTCTATTTTATATTTCGTAAGCATTCCGGCAAGTGTTATGTTTATACCGTTTTTTCCTATTGCTTTTGCTTTTTGGTCTGGGTCCACTTCAACTAAGGCATAAGCTTTATCTTCATCAACCTGAACGTTTTTTACAATTGCCGGAGACAATGCCCTTGCAATAAAAATTTCCGGTTTGGGGGAATATTCAATCACATCGATGTTTTCACCGTTTAATTCGTTGGAAACAGCATTGATTCTAACTCCGTTTTTACCTATAATGGTTCCTATCGGTTCCACTTTAGGATTAAGAGAGCTTACAGCCACTTTACTCCTAACCCCCGGAATTCTGGCACTTGTGTGTATTTTTATAATTCCATCCCTAACTTCAGGGACCGCAGATTCAATTAGCTTTTCCAAAAATTTTGGATTTGTACGGCTAAGTTCGATTGTAATACCCCTCTTGGTATCAAAATGCACATATTTTAAAAGGGCTTTCATTACATCGCCGACTTCAAATTTTTCGCCTTTGATTCTGTTTCTCATAGGCAGTACGCCTTTAACTCCGTCAAGTTCAACCCATGTATTCTCTTCACTGTCCACTTTTACAACTTCACCGCTTACAATAGTGTTAAGTTTTGAGATGAGCTTTCTGTATATTTCATTTTCTAAAAGTCTTGTAATTTCCCTTTCAAATTCTCTTTGAAGCGCCATTGCGCCGCTTCTTCCAAGCTTACCCAGATCAAGCTCGACTTTAAGCTTATCCCCTATTTGTGCGTTAGGGTCAAATTCCCTAGCTTCGTCAAGATAAAAATATCTCTCAGGATTTTCAAGAGCCGTATCATCGTTTCTTACTTCAAAAATCTGGTATATTTTTAGCTCTCCGTCCTCAATTGCCACTTCAACATCTATATCACCGAGTACTTTTTTGGCAGTTTTTATAATTGAGCGTTTAAACGCCTCTTTTACTTCTTCAAAATCCAGACCTTTTTCATTTGCCACAAGCGATAGTAAATCCAATACTTTTTCCACGATTATCCTTTTTATTCAGTTTTCAGTTTTCAGTATCCAGTATAGTATATTAAATTTTAAATAAAAAAATTCACTTAAGACTGTTTACTGTTTACTGCTTACTGAGTACTTTTTTAGGTATAATTTTACAAAAATTTTTGCTAAAATAATAATAAAAGACAAAAGGAATACAATGATTTTAAAACTTATCAGCAGTGACAACAACATTATAGAAAAAACTTATGAGGATTTTATAAAAGAGATAAAACCGAACTCTTTTTTTTATTTTCATAAGGACACGTCATACAAGGACCTTAAAGATTTAATCGACAGACTTGAAAACGACGGATATTCTGTCTATTTCAGGGAAGTAAAATACGGTCTTGACGAAGGCGCGTATATGTATGAGCTTCATATTATTTAAGGTGACAGGGAGAAGGTTGAAGGATGAAAGAATTATATGAAAATAACTGATTTATGGTATAATCTAAAAATAAGAGGTAAAATCATCGAAAACATAGGGCTTGGTGTATTTGTTAACGCATTATACGGAATAAGCGACGGGACAATTGAGTTTTTTAATTTAATTGATGTTTTTGTAGGATTTTTTGTTATGATCGTTGGTATCTATATTCAAGGAGAGTTAAAATGATAGGACAAATCATTGTTACAACAATAGGGTTAATTGCACTTGCAATTGGATTATGGACTGTAAAAGAAATGAAAACAAAACACAAACCACAACACGAAAAATAACAAGCAAAGTGAAAAAATTATATATTGAAACGTTCGGATGTCAAATGAACGTAAAAGACTCCGAACACATCATCGCAGAACTCTCTGATGAGTATGAAATTACCCAAAATCCTGAAAATGCCGATTTGATTCTTCTTAATACCTGCTCGGTCAGGGAAAAACCGGTCCAAAAACTCTTCTCCGAACTCGGTGCGTTAAATAAAAAAAATCCGAATGCCAAATTCGGCGTATGCGGATGTACGGCTTCGCATATGGGAAAAGAAATCATCAAAAGAGCACCCTTTGTAAGTTTTGTCCTTGGCGCAAGAAACGTCAGCCGCATAAAAGAAGCCCTAAACACCCCAAAAGCGGTTATTACGGATTTAGACTACGATGAAACTACATATGTTTTCAAAAACACCAGAAAAAACCCTTATAAAGATTTTATAAACATAATGGTCGGATGCGATAAAAAATGTTCTTACTGCATTGTTCCGAAAACCAGGGGAAAAGAGCTTTCAATTCCGATGGATTTGATTATCGGGCAAATAGAAAAATTAGCCGCTGAAGGCGTTAAAGAAATAACGCTTCTTGGACAAAACGTAAACAATTACGGAAAAAGATTCAGCGTAAGCCATCCAAAAGTCGATTTTACCGATCTTTTAAGGGAAGTGAGCAAAATTGACGGCATTGAGAGAATCAGATTCACATCCCCCCATCCGCTTCATGCGGACGACAGATTTTTAGAAGAATTCGCAAACAATCCTAAAATCTGCAAACATATCCATTTCCCTCTTCAAAGCGGAAGCACTAAACTTTTAAAGGCTATGAGAAGAGGATACAGCAAGGAATGGTTTTTAAACAGATGCGAAATAATACGTCAAATTCCTGATGTCAGCATTACAACCGATATAATAGTGGGATTTCCGGGTGAAAGTGAAGAAGATTTTGAAGAAACAATGGATGTACTTGAAAAAGTCAGGTTTGAGCAGATTTTCAGTTTTGTATATTCGCCAAGACCTCTTACCGAAGCCGCCGACATGCCAAATCAAGTGGATAAACAAGTGGCAAAAGAGAGATTATACAGACTTCAAAAAAGGCATGCCGAAATACTTGATGAAATTGCAAAAAACCAAATCGGAAAGATTTATAAAGTATTAATTGAAGAACCGGGAATGGGTAAAAGCGATAATTTTTTTACGGTAAAAATACCACAGAAGGATAAATACCTCGGTGAAATTGTCGATGTTAAAATAACAAACGCCAATAAACATACATTAAGCGGGGAAGTGGTAAAATAAGTTGTGAAGTTGTGAAGTTGTGAAGTCGTGAAGTCGTGAAGGTTTAAAAGACAATATTGCATATATACCCTTCACAACTTATCAACTTAACTACTTATCTACTTAACTTGAAAAAGGAGAGAATATAAAAAAAGTACTGTTTTTTCTTGGTATAATTATTATCTGTTTTATATTGTATTTTATGCTAAATGATTCATACCGGCTTTCTTTGGAGGCCAGGTATTATTTCGAAAACGGGGAATATAATAAAGCATATGAAAAATCAAAAAAAGCTTATTTGCTAGACCCGTATAACAGAATGGCATTTACCGTTTACACACAGTCGCAAATCGCAAAAGAATGGCAGAATTTTCTGAGTGACGCAGATAAATATTTTAAAAAAATTGAAGAAATAGCAAATAAAGACCACCTAAACGACAAAGAACGTCAAAGAGTTAAAATAATGCTTGAAATACTGCTGGACGAATATAGAAATTTAAAACCATCGCTTTTAATAAGCGATGATTTAAAAAACAAAGCAAAACTACAATACAAAAAGGCGAAAAAAATATATGAAAAAGTTTTTGCAAAAAGAGATTAAAAAGTTTCTTAGCTTTGTTAAAAAAACAAAATCGGCAAATACCTACAAAACGTATGAAATTGTATTAAACGAAGCAATAAACCATATAGAAATTGAAAACAACATAATCGACATAACACCATACAGGCTTCATATCGCCGATTTAAATAAAAAAACAATTGCAAAAAAAGTATCTGCCCTTAGAAGCTTTTTTGAATTTTTGCAAACTGAAGGATATAAATTCAAAATAGTCGGGGATGAGCATATAAAAGTACCAAAAACCCTTCCAAAACCCGTCAGTATGGAGCATATTAAAAAAGCGCTTCAATCCGCCACAATGGATGAATATCTCGCAATTATAGTCATATTTTCACTCGGTCTTCGTATAAGCGAAGCAGCGGGTATCAAACTTAGCGACATTAAAGGAGAGTGGATTGAAATAAGGGGAAAAGGGGCAAAAACAAGAATATTGCCGCTTCATCCAAAACTGAAAGAATTTATTGACAAATATCTCCAGACAAACCCTAAAAAAGAGTTTCTTTTTGAAAAAGAAGGACATCCTTTAGGTGCGGACAAAATAAGATACCTTATTCAAAAAGCATTTAAAAAGCACGGCATTCATGTAACACCCCACCAGCTGAGACATTCATTTGCCACTTATATGCTTCAAAACGGAGCGAGGATAAACGACGTAAGCGAACTTTTAGGACATGAATTTATTTCTACAACACAGATTTATACAAAACTCAGTAACTCTTTAAAACTGCAAAACTATTTAAAGGCCCATCCGTTATGTTCATAAAAAGCCTTCTTTTTAAACCGAACCTTATAGCATTTTACAAAGAAGAGGATCAGTATAAACTTTTAAACGAACAATACAAAAAAAACCGGGTAATTTTCAGTGAAACAAAAGAATTTAAAAATAAAAAAGAGCTGACGGAATATATAGACTTGGTCATTGAAGACAATCCTCAAACATACATATCCACTTTTATCGATTCTCCGAATCAAGGCGTAGTGCCTTCATGCAACAAACAAAAATACAAAGAATTCGGAATAGATATTGAAAACATAAAATTTTTATGCATAAAAAACAAATACTCTTTTTACACCACCATTTACGAACTTGTAGAATTAAAAAAAACTTACGCTAAACTCGATTTTTTATACTCGGCATTCGCTTTAATAGATTTTACGTCCACATTAAGACACAACACCCTTTATATCCTTACCACCAAAGAATTTTCATATGTTTTAATTTACAACAACCACATTCCCGTTTTTAGCGACACTTTTCCCATCACAGAAGAAAGCGGCGAAACTTCCGAAGAAGAGGGAATTGAAGATATAAGCGATATTGACATAGTTGAAGATTTTGATGAAACATTAGATGAAGATATCGAAAACATTGATGAAGAAGAGGAAGAAAAAGAAAATATAGAAAATTTAAATTTTGAATATAAAATAATAGAACACATTAAAGCCGCCCTGCAGGAGTATTATGAAAACGGATCCGATTTTGTTGAAAAAATTTTTATTTTTGATACCATAGGTATTGAAAACACCATTACGGATATGATAATGGATGAACTGTTTATTGAAAGTTCGGTCGATAAATTTGATATTTTAAAAACAATAAACAAAATAAGCAGGGAAAATGTATAGTTTTACACAACCCAAAAAAAAACCGCTCTTAAAAGAGGATACAAAATTATGGCTTATATTTATTTGTGCTTCTGTAATACTATATATTTCTTTTGTTGTATTTCTGGAAATAAAAACGTTTTTATACAATAAAGACACAGATTCTTTCAATAAAGAAATAGTTTCGTTAAAACAAAAAATCATAGAAATGGATTCTCAAAAACAGTTTATTTATAAACAAAAAACCCTTTATGAAGATATAATGGTTAAAAATTCCCTTATGAAAGACAGTATAAAAAACCTTCTTGATCTGATCCCCGACCCTATTACATTAAGCAGTATCTCATTTGATAAAAACAAACTGATTATATACGGTATTACACCGACTCAGGATATATACAATATGTTGATGCTACCTCCGTTGGAATCGATTTTTACCGAAACAAAAACATATTTTTACCAAATGAAAAACGGATGGTACAAATTTAAATCGGAAAACTATTTGAAAGAAAAAGAATGAAAATACCGAAAATTTCCATAAAAATACCAAAAATTAAAATATACGGCATTGATGTTATAAAAAATTTTCTCTTTTTTACACTTTTCATAATCATTACTCTTGCAATTATAGCATTTTTAATATCTCCCGCAATACACTCTTTTAAAAAAGCAAAAAAAGAGTATTATCAAACCAAATACAACCTTGAAGTCACAACCAACGAATATAAAACAAAACTTAAAAGTTTAAAAAAACTTCAAAACGCAAACAGAAAAATTATCAATGCGCTAAAAAGGGATTTTAATGAAAAAAATTTCAAAATGTTTGCGTCCAAATATATGAATGTACATTCTATAAAAGAAATCAACTCAAGCGTTTATAAAAAAGATTTCTTAAAAACCACATACATTGTCACCTCAACAATAAAATCCCCGAAAAATTTCTACGACTTTATAGACTCTTTAAAAACTTATAAATCAGTCCTTAGGGTATATTTTCCAATTGATTTTGTAAAAAACAAAGAAAACATCAATTTAACATTAAAATTAGAACATTACAAACTTAATCCCAAAAAAGCCAAATAAGCGCTGCTAAAAGCCCACTGGAAATTATATCCTCCAAGTTCTCCCGTAACATCCAAAACTTCACCTATAAAATAAAGCCCTTTTACTTTTTTAGATTCCATATATCTATTTATTTCATTCAGATTAACGCCGCCTTTTGTTACTTCCGCCCTCTCAAAACCAAACGTCCCGGCAGGAGCAAACTCATAATTTTCCAGATGTTTTAACATTTCCCATTCATTAGTGTTTAAAAATTTAACTTTTTTATCATCCAAACCTATACTTTTTAAAAACTCTTTTACAAAGTTTTTCGGCAAAGGAAGCTGGGTGGTTATCTGTTTATGTCCTTTTGTTAAAAACTCTTCAAGCTTTTTTCCAGACAAAAAATCTATTTTTATTCTGCCCTTCTCCCAGTAAAGAGATGCATTCAAAACAGCGGGTCCCGTAATACCCCTGTGCGAAAAAAGAATGTTTTGAGAAAATTTTTTATCCGATACATATACATCTGCCCTTAAAGAAACTCCGCTTAATTTTTTAAACCAGTTCTCTTGGGGCTGGACGGTAAATCCGACAAGCGCCGGTTTAAGCGGTGTAATTGTATGTCCGAAATTTTTAGCTATTTCATATCCTTTTTCACTAGCGCCCAGTTTTTTATAACTTCTACCCCCAAGCGCCACCACAACGTTTTTGGACTTAAAAACGCCTTTATCGGTCACAACCTCAAAACCTTCTTTTACTTCTAAAACTTCGGTGTTTAACAAAACCTTGCAACCAGGCTGTAAAACATTTAAAATATCCTGAGAAGATTTAAAAAAATACTGTCCCTCTTTTAATTCGTAAACTTTAAGCCCTTTGTTTTTTATCCATTTTAAAAGTTCTTTATTACCTGCTTTTTGCAGTGTGTTTTTAACAAATTCGCTTTCGGGATAATAATTTTTATAATTCACATATTTGTTGGTAATATTACATTTTCCGCCGCCGCTTATTTTTATTTTTTCGCCGATTTTTGAATTATGTTCTATTATCAGTATCTTTTTGTTTTTTAAAAACTCAGCCAAAAACAGCCCGCTCGCCCCTGCTCCTAAAATAATCACATCATACAAAGATTGCCTTTTTGATAGAATTATAACATTGAAAGGATTGAAGTCAACTACCCCCGCTTAAAAGCGGGAGCTTGTGAGGTATGTCAGTCTTGGGATTGCCCCTTAAAGGAGCGGCTAACCTTAACCTCACAGGGTGGTTGACGCACCCATATCGGGTAGAGTAGAGATTTTCAAGTTCTCTACTCAGCCCGTTACTTTTTAAGTATTTTACTAATATATTTGCCGCCCCGTTTACGTCGGCATTTACTTTTAATCCGTCTTTTGTCTGGTATAGCCCTCTTTTAATTCTATAACCGCTAAAAGTAGTGTTATTTGCAGGAGTATCCATATCTATAAAAGAAGCCTTAGAAGTATAGCTTTCGTCTTGAAGAATATAGCTAATTCCAAGCTGTTCGCATTTTAATTTTAGTTTTTGTTTGAATTTGTAGTAAGGAATGTATGTAAAATTTTGATTATTCTTTTTACCAAGATTGATTTCTTGTTTAATATCTCTAAAATCTCCAATTACTATATTACCGATTTTGTTTTGAATACAATAATCGGCAATATATTTGACTGCAAGATTAAAGTAATTGTTAATTCTAAAATCTCTTTTTCTTTTTAATCTTAAAAGTCTTTTTGAGTATTTAATGCCCTGTCTGTCATATATGGACTTAAGATATGCTACCCGCTTATTGTAATAGCGGTTAACACTTTTGAGATAGCGACCGTCTATTATAAAAGCCGCCCCGCTATCAGAATAGCAGGTAGATAGATTATCCAAGCCCATATCAATAGATAAATATCTGTTTTTATCCATTGATAAAGGCTCAACCTGTTTTTTATAGACAAACTCTATATCAAATTCCATCCCATTGAATACAGGAATTATCCTAACTTCTTGAAGTTTATCAACTTGGATATGTTTTGGCAGTTTAAATACTAATTTGTTAATTTTTGGTTTATATTTTTCTTTAAATGTCTTTGACAAACCAATATAAACATATCCATCTTTGATTCTTGCACTTCTGCCTTGAATTGAGATTGTCATAAGCTCATTATCTTTTTTGTATTTCGGAAGTCCTATTTTGTCTGAATATTTGCACTGTTTTTTTAGTTTAAGCAGATTAAAAAAACTTTTAAAATTTCTGTCTACAAGCCTTAATATCTGTTGAGCCGTATCGCTTAAAAGTAGTTTATAGTGTTCGTTCGTTTTGCATAAGTGATAGTTTTTTACATAAGGCAGATACTCTCCGTTTAAAAAGTAGTATTGTCTTACGCTGTATAATCCTACATTATACAGTCTTGCAGAATGGTAGGCAAGCAACTTAACAATTTTATGTTTTTCTTTTGTTAGTTTTAACCTGTTTTTTTGGGTTAATATTATCGTTTTCATATAAATATTATATACAAAATTTTGTTATAATTCAAGAGAAAAGCCATCCTCTCCGCCCTAAAGAACAAAGTTTCCGGGCTTAAAGGAGTTTTGATGAAAAAAAGAATTTATTACGACTCAACGGACGCCGGAGGTATTGTTTACCATACGGAATACATCAAATTCTGCGAACAGGCAAGAAGCGAAATTTTTTTTAAACACGATATTTTTTTTGAAAATGAAGGTTATATTGTAACCGATTTAAAAGCCAAATACATAACTCCCGCAAAACTTGGAGATTTAATCGAAATAAAAACAAAAGTTTTGGGTTACACCAAAATAAGAGTAAATATCTTACAGGAAATTTACAAAGATAAACAAAAAATATTCGAACTTAAAGTAACTGTAGCTTATATAAAAAATTCCAAATTATCAAAAATTCCGCAATCACATATAAAGATATTAAATGAATACACGTAAAATCGGAAATACTGCAGAAGAAAAAGCCTGTGAATATTTAAAAAACAAAGGCTATAAAATCGTTGAAAGAAATTTTTACACAAAATTCGGGGAAATAGACATAATTGCTTTTAAAGACGGTGTGTTTCATTTTATTGAAGTCAAAAGCGGTAAAACATTTGAGCCCGTTTTTAACATAACTCCCGTTAAATTAAAAAGAATAATACGTTCAGCTGAAATTTATTTAAAACAAAATAGAATCGATTCCGCCTTTTGTATCGATGCTGTGATCGTAAAAGACGGAATCGACCATCTTGTCAATCTGACTTTTTAGAAAATCTAAAAAGGAGAAAGGATGAAAAAGGGGGAGTAGAATTATAAATCACAAACATTAAATTATTGTTAAATTTGTCACATTTAAGTAATGTTTTGTAAAAAATTGTAAAATTTTTGTAATGCTAATTTCGATATTTTTGAAGTGAAAGAAAGTAAAAAAAGAAAAAACATGTAAGCTTTAAAATAATATTTATAAAATTTCTAGTTCTGGTTTATAAAAACAATAACATCTTAACTCTTCTAATACGTTATACACTTAACTCTTTTTAATTTTTCTTCAAAATCAACTTTTGGGAAATCAAGCTTAGCATACGATGCAATTGTACCTTTTCTTATTTCATCATATGGATGTGTATATATATTCATACCTAATTTATAAAAAGCACATCTCACAGGCGTTGCTACACTGTATGTAGTTATTATACTGTTTTTATGCAGTATTTCAGATATATTTTTAAAATATTCCATTGTCCAAAGTTCTTTATTTACCTTCGGGGAAAAAGCGTCCTGATAAACTATGTGAATGTCGGAAAGTTTTTTTACATATTCCCTTGCATCTCCGTTAAAAATCTCTATTTCAACATTATCCGATTTATAATATAAATTTCGGCTTATGTCATTGATTACACTCAATAAATTTTCAAATTTTTCCGGATATTTAAAATGTTTTAATGATTTTATAAGTTTTAAATCAAGTTCGGGTGAAAATATTTTTAGTTTAACGTTTTTTGGTTTGTGAAGCAGTGCGGTTAAGGTATTGTACCCGAGCCCGAAACATATATCGAGTATTCTTATTTCACCGCCGTAATAATCAAATTTTTCAGCTACGGTGTATCCGGGCAGGACGTGTTTATAAAGACTCTCCGTATAAGCCCCCTCGCTTGAATGATAACATTCATTGTATTTTTCACTTTTTAAAGTAAAACTTCCGTCTTTTGTTTTTATAAACTTATTCAATCTTCCATTATCCACCCCGCCACTTTCCAAGCGGCCGGGTTCGCTGCGCTCATTTTCCCCATTACACACTCCGTGTATGACGGGTTCACTCCGTTCACATTTTACATTTTCCATTTTCCATTGCCCATTACTCATCGACATTTAATCATTCTCTACAACTTCCACAAAAGCGTTAAACAGGGTTATAACGTCACTGTCGGCTTTTCTTAAATGTTTTGCTATATCGTATGCAACCACCCACAGCACTTTTATGGCAATGACGGGTTTTTCATCCATCATATTAATAAAATCGTTATGGGTGATCTGCAGTATTTCACAATCCGTTTTTGCTTTTATGGTGGATGTTACAAGACCCCTGTCAATAAGATTCACTTCCCCGAAAAATTCATCGCCCCCCGCTTTTATATCGGTTACGATATAATCGTCTTTATAAATCGTTTCTTTTATAACCGAAACTTCCCCTTTTGTAAGTAAAAAGGCAATATCCGAATATTCACCCTCTTTTACTATAAATTCCCCCGCTTTAACGGTTCTTTTCTCAAAATAAGGTATTATTTCTTCTGTTTCATTATCGTTTAAAACCTTGAATATGGAATATTTCATAATATCTCCTCTATCATTAATTGCACACTTCTTCCGTAATAGTTGTTTTCATTTATACTAAACTTAAAGCGTATATCTTCTTCAAATTCTCCTTCAAACCTGAAAATCACCGCAGGTAAAATAATATCGTCTTGAGAGAGAATTAATTTATAATGATTATCTTTTAAATTTTGAATATGCTCAATTCTGGCCGCAGCTAAAAATTTCGGCTTTGGATTCCCTTCACCGTATGGCTCAAAAGACTCCAAAATATCCAAAAGTTCAATATCGATTTCGCTAAAAGGAAGCTCCCCTAAAACATAATCCTCAATAAAAAAGTCCTCTTTTGAATAATTCGATATTTTTTCATTAAGCGCTGTTTTTAGTTTTTCAAAATTTTCACTCTTCAATGAAAGCCCGCAGGCCATTTTATGACCTCCAAACCCCTCAAGCAAATCCCTGCATTCGTTTATTAAAGAAAATATATCTATATTCCCGAGACTTCTTCCGCTGCCTTTTAAAATTCCGTCTTTTTCACAAAAAACAATTGCCGGTTTTTTATATTTATGTACCAGCCTGCTTGCAACTATTCCGACAACTCCTTCGTGATAATCCCCCTTAACCAAAATAAAATCATCATCACTCTGCTTAATCGATTCAACGGCTTCTTTTTCAGTCTCTTTTCTTATATTATTCAGTCTGTCAAGCTCCATAAGAAGTTCAAAAGCCCTGTTTTCATCATCTGAAACCAAAAATTCATACGCCGTATATGCATGCGCCATTCTTCCAGCGGCATTAAGTCTCGGAGCGATTTGAAAAGCTATATCTTCGCTTCTAAACTCTTTATTAAAAAACCTTTTAAGCGCCTTTGAAAAAGGCTTTAAGGCTTTGTTTAACCTTTTAAGCCCCATATTTACAAGTGTCCTGTTCATATGCGTAAGAGGCATTATATCCGCAATAATCGCAAGGGCTAATATATCCGTAAACTCCCTTAAATCGACTTTCAGTTTCATTTCACTCTTTACCGCCGCACACAAATACCACGCAACCTCAGCCCCGCATATTTCTTTAAAAGGAAAATCGGGAGATGTTTTGGGATTTACCACCGCTAAAGCGTCAGGCAATAAAAATTTAGAATTTTTACATTTTTCATTTTCCATTTTCCATTTTTCATTTATAAGCGGTGTATGATGGTCTGTAATAATCAAATCAACCCCTCTTTGTTTGCAAATTTCAGCCGCTTCAAAACTCGTAATTCCGTTATCAACGGTAATTATTAAATCGGCTTTGATTTTTTCAAGCAGTCCCGGCGTCAAACCGTAGCCGTCTTTAAACCTGTCGGGGATAACTGTTTCTATCTCATATCCCATTTTCTCAAAAAAGAGTTTCATTATCGCACTGCTACTAACCCCGTCAACGTCATAATCACCGACAACAACGATTTTTTCATTGTTTTTTATTGCTTTTACGATTCTTTTAGCGGCTTTTTGTATATCGCTTAAAAGCAGGAAATGGGGAAGATTTGAAGAGCTTAATTCTTCAATTCTGCTTGAGAGGATTTTTTTTATTTTAGATTTATTTAGCATTTTTCAATTATTTCAAACATTTTTTTAATTATTTTCGGATGCAAAATTTTACCACTGTGAAACGGTAACACCATTCTACAGTTGTTTTTTCCGTATATTTTATGAGACCCTCTAGAACGCAACAAAATAAAACCGTTTTTCAATAAAATTTTTTCCGCTTCCTTTGCGGTCAATTTAGGATATTCAGGCATTATCCACTTCTATTGGTGTTATTGAAACAATATTTTTTAAAATTTTTCTTTTTTCCTCTGTATTTAACGTTTCAAGATACAGTTTTGTTGCCTCTTTAATATTTTCAACTGCTTCTTCATAAGTTTCACCCTCACTTACACACCCTTCAAGTTCAGGTACATAAGCAAAAAATCCGTCGGAATCTTTTACTATTATCGCATTTAAAATCATAAATTCCCTTTAATTATATTTTCTTCTCAAACTTATACGCATTTTCCACAAATGACATTATGACCTTATTCGGTGATTTTAATTTATTGGTAAATTCCGGGTGAAACTGAACGGCTACAAACCAAGGATGGTCTTTAATCTCCACAGCCTCCACAAGACCCTCAACACTTTTACCGCTTACTATCATACCCTTTTCTTTTAAAGCTTCTTCATAAGCACCGTTTACTTCGTATCTGTGTCTGTGTCTTTCGATTACTTTATCCGTTTTATATGCTTCATACAGTTTTGTTCCTTTTTGAACGAAACACTCATACCCGCCAAGCCTCATAGTCCCGCCAAGAGGGGATTTGTGGGTTCTAAGCTGCCTTTGTCCGCTTGCGTCTATAAACTCGTCGATTAGATACACCACAGGTTCGGGAGTGTCAGGGTCAAACTCCTGAGAATTAGCATATTCAAGCCCCAGTACGTTTCTTGCAAATTCTATAACGGCTAATTGCATACCAAGACATATTCCAAGATAAGGTATTTTATTTTCCCTTGCATATTTTATGGCTTTAAGCTTACCTTCAACGCCTCTTTCACCAAATCCTCCGGGAACCAAAATACCGCTTATTTCATTAAACACTTCATCAAGTTTTTCATCATCCATTTTTTCCAAATCCTCACTGTCAACCCACTCAATCTCCACTTTCATATCAAGATGGGCACCGCTGTGAATTAGGGCTTCTATTAATGATTTGTAAGATTCTTTAAGCTGCAGGTATTTTCCTACAAAAGCGATTTTGACACTTTTTTGAGGGGAAATTATTTTTTTGACTATGAAATTCCATTCCGTCATATCCGGATGCAGCTCACCTAAATCCAGCTGCTTTGAAATAGGCACCAAAATATCCTGATTTAAAAAGTTTAAAGGCACTTGATAAACCGTAGGAGCGTCAACCGCTTCAATTACCGCATCTCTTTCAATGTCACAACTGTCCGCAAGTTTTGTTTTAAGGGATTTTGGAAGCGGTTTTTCCGTTCTGCACACAAGCATATGCGGAGTAATTCCTATACGTCTGAGTTCTTGCACACTGTGCTGGGTAGGTTTTGTTTTAAGCTCGCCTGCGGCTTTAATATATGGGATTAAGGTAACATGAACAAACATCGCATTGCTTTTTCCAACTTCCTGCTTAATCTGCCTTACAGCCTCTAAAAACGGAAGCCCTTCTATATCCCCTACGGTACCTCCGAGTTCAACCACCACAATATCAACGTCTTTTGCGACATCTTTAATTCTTCTTTTTATTTCATCGGTAATGTGAGGGATAATCTGAACGGTTTTACCCAAATAATCCCCTCTTCTTTCTTTTTCTATTACCGTAAGATAAATCTGTCCTGTCGTAAAATTGTTTTTTTTACTGAGGTTTTTATTTAAAAATCTTTCATAATTCCCGATATCAAGGTCCGTCTCAGCCCCGTCTTCAGTTACAAAAACCTCACCGTGTTCAAACGGCGACATTGTCCCCGGGTCAACGTTTATATAAGGGTCTATTTTTACCATAGTAACTTTAAATCCGCTGTGCTGTAAAAGAGCGGCAATCGAAGCCGATGTAATTCCTTTTCCAAGAGAACTCAACACTCCTCCGGTTACAAAAATATACTTGCTCATTTAGCGCCTTTTTAATTGAAATTATAACATTTTATTAAAATTTTTGGGGTTATTGGGGTTTTGATGATCAGTGCTGTTTCACGCTGATAAAATTCAAACAACGAAAAAGTAAAAAAAGACAAGGTTGCGGATTTTAACGAAAATTTTGCCCTAAATTAAGTGCGTCTACCCGTCAGGGCGCTTGCCGTTCGCACTTTTTAGCAAAATTTGAGTGTTGCGTAAGCAAAAAGGAGCACGAATGTCATATTTTTATCTTTGTAGTTTAGCATGAAACAGCCCTGTTTTGATGATAGTTAAAGGAAAAAGTATTAGTTAGATTTTTATGTGGTTTGATTATACAAAAGCTATAGTGTCTGTCACTGAAATATTGAAATAAAAAGAAAGCAGATATTATAATCTGCTTTCGTATCTTCTAAGCATCCAAAGTTTTCTAAGGATTTTTTTACGAGTCGCGATTTTTTCTTTTTTACGTCTTTCGCTCGGCGGCTCGTAGAATCTTCTTTTTCTAAGTTCAACTACGATCAGGTTTCTGTCAACCTGTCTTTTGAACTTTCTGTAAGCAGATTCGAAATCTTCGCCCTGATGTACTACGATTCCTGGCACTGCTCTCACCACCTTTCGTTTTTTTTTGTAATCGGAATTTTATCATAAATTTGTAAAAATGCAAAAAAAATATTAGAGGTTGTTAAGGTTAGTTGTTTTTAATTCTACATTCTCCCTCTGCACCCCAAAAAATCTGGCGATTTTTGGGGACCCCGCTTTCTCAATTCTCCATTTTCCATTGACTATTTCATCCTTTTTCACTTCAGTCACACCCTTTAAACGCAACCCTCGGGATAATTTTTATATCTTTATAATCCGTAAACATCTTTTTTTTATACATTTCAATCCCCGCCCTTGCTATCATAGCGGCATTGTCGGATGTATATTGCATTTGAGGATAAATCAGTTTAAACCCGAATTTTTCGGAAAGCTTTTCAAATTCTTCCCTTAACTTCAGATTAGCACTCGCACCGCCTACTATTGCAAAATTTTCAGGTTTATATTTTTTAAATGCCCTTTTACACATAAATGTTAGATGCTCTATTGCTTTAGACTGAAAAGATGCGGCAATATCTTCAGGCTTAAATTTAGCACTTTCAATAGCAAGACGCACCGCGTTTTTTATTCCTGAATAACTAAATGCGATATTTGGAGAGTTTTTTAGCGGCAACGGAAAGGGGACAATATCTTCACCTTTTTTAGCAAGTTTTTCAATAACGGGACCTCCGGGATATCCGAGTCCCAGCATCTTCGCAACTTTATCAAAACTTTCACCGAAACTGTCATCCATAGTGGTAGCTATCTCACAAACCTCTTCAATTCCGTTAAACTTCAGTATTTTTGTATGCCCTCCGCTTACAAGCAGCACCATTAACGGTTTAATCTCTTCTTTTTCGATAAAAAGAGAATATATATGCCCCATTAAGTGATTAACTGCAATTAATGGAATATTCAGGGATATACCAAGAGCCTTTGCCATCATTACACCCTCTTGCAGCGTCACTGAAAGACCCGGTGCATTGGTAACGGCTATAGCCTTTAAAGATGGGAAAAATTCCTTTGCATCATTTAAAATCTTAGGCAACGCTTTGGCGTGAAGCCTACTTGCAAGTTCGGGCACCACCCCTCCATACACGGAATGTTCAAGCTCTTGGGATATTTTTTTGTGAAAAAGAAGTTTTGTGCTTTCAATTTCCGTAACCGCCACGGAAGTATCGTCACAACTGCTCTCAATCGCTAAAATCATTTTTATCCTTTAATAAAGCGTATAAGTAGTTAAGTTGTGAAGTAGTGAAGGAAATTTATAGAAGTTATACTTTCACAACTTAACTACTTACACATACACCACTTACCCCACTTCTTTAACCGAATTTTAACATTTTTATAATAAACTATGTATAATAAAAAAACTTAAAACAAATTAGCTTTAAGTGAGCGAAAGCAAATAGGCTTTATGCTTTCAGCTTTTAGCTTACCATAAAAGGAGACATAATGAAAATACTTTTAATTGAAGATGATGAAAAAATTGTAAAATTTATACAGGAGGGCTTTAAAAAATTAGGCTACAGAATAGATATAGCAAAAGACGGAGAAGAAGGGCTTTATATGGCTCAAAACAACCCTTATGACGTTTTAATAGTCGACTGGATGCTACCTAAAATGAGCGGTATTGATATTTTAAAGGAATTAAAAAAGAAAAAAAACACACCGGCGTTAATTTTAACAGCTAAAAGCGATATTGAAGACAAAGTTGAAGGCTTAAGCGTTGCTGACGATTATTTGACAAAACCTTTTGAATTTGAAGAGCTTATTGCAAGGGTTAAGGCGCTTTTTAGAAGAAGCCACAACCTCAACGACAATGTTATAAAAGTCGGGGATTTAGAGTTAAATCCCGAAACAAAAGAAGTAAGAAGAGCCGGTAAACTCATAGAGCTCACCGCAAAACAGTTCGAGCTTTTGAAATATTTAATGATTAACAAAAACAAAATAGTAAATACGGATATGATACATGCGAATTTATGGGAAATGGACGATGAAATAAATTCAAACGTAATAAATGTGTATATATCCCATTTAAGAAAAAAAATAGACAAGGATTTTGATAAAAAACTGATTAAAACATACAGGGGAATGGGATTTAAATTAAGCGATGAATAATCTTAGAAACACTCTTTTTATCCAATTCGCCGTTGTGGTATTTATAATTATCGCATTTTTTGAAGGGGCTTTGATTTTTTTTCTTATAAGCTCTTTTAATATGCACCTTAAAGACAAACTTGTAATAATCGCCACGGAAATTTCTAATGAAAAACTTAACAAAAACACCCTTTTAAATCTTCAGCACAAATATAAGGTTTATCCTCTTTTTATACGTATAATAGACGAGGAAAACCCTTTTATCGCACAAAAAAACAAAAAAATAGAAGGTTTTTTTACAAAAAAAATCAAACTTCCCACAGGCAAGGAAACGCTTTTAGTCTATAATTACGTCAAGGACGGCAAAATAATACAGGTTTCAACCATTATTTCCGGAAACGACGATAAAATCC
>JAMOQT010000035.1 GCA_027063865.1 Nautiliaceae bacterium | reverse complement strand
CCAAATGAAAAATTTCTCCGTTTTCAAGTTCAACAACTAAATCAGCCTCCCTTTCCTGAATAGGAAAATGGGAGTTAAGTAATTTTTTAGGTTTTTGATTTACAAGAAGTTTGATTAACGTCGTAGGAACTTCATAAAAAAGATTTCTAATTGTTTTGTCATACATTATTAATTAATACACCCCTAAAAGTTCAAACTGAACATACCAGATAGCAACGCTAACAATATATCCTACAAGTACCGTCCATGCAAATTTCATATGGGTATTAAATGTATATATACCTCTCATTCTACCCATTACACCGACACCCGCAGCACTACCAAAACTTATTAAACTTCCGCCTATTCCTGCAGTCATTGTAACAAGCATCCACTGATCATGCCCCATTGCTGGATCGGCTTTTAAAATTGCAGCCATTACGGGAACGTTATCAATAATGGCACTTATAAACCCTACACCGATATTACCCCATGTAGGACCGATAATGTCGTAAAGTTTTGTTACATACATAAGCCATCCTAAGAAATAAAGCGCTCCGACCGCTGATAAAATACCGAAGAAAAAGAGCAATGTATCGTTTTCAACTTTTTGCATATTTACAAAAATATTAATATGTTCGTTATGTTTTCTTTTATGATAAAACGTATAAAGCTGTAAAATAGCAAGACCGAACATCATACCCCACATTGCAGGGAAATGTAAGAAAATATGTCCAAGCACTGCAATAGTAATAGTCAAGGCACCAAGCCAGATAATTGCTTTTCCGCCTTTTTTCATTTCAACTTTAGGAGTTGTCAAAACGTCAAAATGCGGTTCTCCTTTAGGTACGAATATACTCAAAAGCCAGGCTGTTACCAACCATCCGACAAATACAGCCGGAAACAATGCGATAAAATCAATAAATTCACCTTTTTCCGCCGTCCATGCCATAAGCGTCGTAATATCCCCAAAAGGCGACCAGGCACCGCCGGCATTTGCCGCAACAACAATATTGATCGCACCCGGGACTAAAAAATTAAGATTATGTTTGTCAATTGTATAAAGAACGGTCGATAAAATTAAGGCAGTTGTCAGGTTGTCAGCAACAGGTGAAATCCAAAACGCCAAAGTTCCCGTAATCCAAAACAGCTTTTTGTAACTGTATCCTCTTGAAATAAGTCTGTATTTAAGTGCGTCAAACACACCTCTTTCTATGAGACTTTCAATATACGTCATTGCTACAAACAAGAAAAAGAATATTTCGGCAATTTCTAGTATGAGTTTTTGCATTTCATGATGCAGAGGAGTCGGGTCAAGTCCGTTTACCGCAAAATAAATGCCTATTAACATAAAAGAAAAAGTACCTATAAACAGTGCCGGTTTGGCTTTGTTTATTTCAAATTTTTCTTCCGTTGCAATAAAATAATATCCTACAACAAAAATCAGTAAAACTAAATATCCCACCCATGTATGGGTAAAATCTTGTATCAATACTTCTTCATGCATTATTAATCCTTTCTGTAATGTGCTCCTAACGATTTTTTTCT
>JAMOQT010000034.1 GCA_027063865.1 Nautiliaceae bacterium | reverse complement strand
GGAAGGGCTAAAAAATACGGGGATGAGCTTCTTAGAATTGAAGACAGAAAAGGGCAAAAATTTGTTTTATCTCCTACAAACGAAGAGAGCGTTGTTGATTTGGTAAGAGGGACGATTAAAAGTTATAAGCAGCTGCCGGTTAATTTATATCAAATCAATTTAAAATTCAGGGATGAGGCAAGACCGAGATTCGGGCTTCTTAGAGGCCGCGAATTTATTATGAAAGACGCATACTCTTTCCATGCTACAAGAGAGGATTTGGATAGAGAATTTAATCTTATGCAAGAAACATATGAAAATATTTTTAAAAAAATGGGGCTTGATTTTAGGGTTGTTGAGGCTGACAGCGGGGCCATTGGTGGAAGTGGCAGTCGTGAATTTATGGTGCTTGCAGATACGGGAGAAGATGATATTGTGGTATGCAGTGAGTGTAATTACGCGGCAAATATCGAGGTAGCCACAAGAAAACATGAAAATAGAGTTAATCCGGTAAAAACGGAGATAATCGAAGAAGTTTATACACCTGATAAAAAATCTATTGAAGAAGTGTGTGAATTTTTAGGAATTGACCCGTATTTTAGTGTAAAAGCGGTGGCTAAAAAGGCTGTTTTTGATGACGGAAAAGAAGAAATTGTAGTATTCTTCGTAAGAGGTACTGACAGCTTAGAAGAGACAAAAGCCAAAAACGCAATCGGAGCGCTTGAGCTTGTGGACGCAAGCGAAGAAGAACTTGAAAGTGCTGGTCTGGTGCCGGGATTTATAGGGCCTTTTGGACTTCCAAGCAATGTAAAATATGTGATTGATGATGATTTAAGAATGGCACAGGAGCTTGTATGCGGAGCTAATAAAAAAGATTATCATATAAAAGGTGCGGGGCTTCTTGATGCAAATCTGCTTGGAAATTTGACAATTTACAGGGATATTGCGGCTGTAAAAGAAGGTGATAAGTGTCCAAAATGCGGAGCACCTCTTAAAATAACAAAAGGTATAGAAGTAGGGCATATATTTAAACTAGGTACCGTTTATTCTGAGCCTATGAACGCCACGTTTTTGGATGAAAACGGAAAAGCAAAACCGTTTATTATGGGATGTTACGGAATAGGGGTTAGCAGACTGATTTCCGCTGCAATTGAGCAAAACCATGATGATAGGGGAATTATCTGGCCAAAACAGATAGCTCCTTTTGTTGTGGATATAATTGTAGGCGACGTTAAAAAAGAAGAACAGTTAATTTTTGCGGAAGATTTGTATGAAAAGCTTATGAGTGCCGGAGTTAAAACCATACTTGATGATAGAAATGAGAGGTTTGGTCCTAAAATTGCCGATTTTGAACTTGTAGGTTTTCCTATATGTGTGATTGTAGGTAAGAAACTCAAAGACGGCAAAGTGGAAGTAAGAAACAGACGCACGGGTGAAAAGTTTGAGGTAGAAAAAGAGATGGCGCTTGAGAAGATTTTAGAAATTATAAACAAATGAAAAGTGAAAAATGAAAAGTGAAAAGTTTAGGATAATTAATAGTGTTCATGATTATATA
>JAMOQT010000033.1 GCA_027063865.1 Nautiliaceae bacterium | reverse complement strand
GTGCGAAGCAAGGAAGTTGCAATCCCGCTTAGTAAAGCAGGCATTTCAAGAAAATAGAGAGCTTGTTTATAAATATTTAAAAAAAGGTGGGTTGCAATCCCGCGTAGCAAAGCAGGCATTTCAAGTGGTCAGGAATTTGATATTGAACCATACGGATTAATTATAAGAGTTAAAGAAGGTTGCAATCCCGCGTAGTAAAGCAGGCATTTCAAGATGTGGTTGAGGTGGTGAGGTGTTGGGAAGTGTTGTAGGTGTTGGGAAGGGTTGCAATCCCGCGTAGCAAAGCAGGCATTTCAAGTTGCTATCGGCGATGTGGAGTATGATTGGTGGTGGGCTAGTGGTAAGCTAGCTGTTGCAATCCCGCTTAGTAAAGCAGGCATTTCAAGATTTCAAGGTGCAGGGATTGGAGGAGTGGGTGTCTATGCTATAAAGTTGCAATCCCGCTTAGTAAAGCAGGCATTTCAAGCTCAGATTATAACTTCAAACGAAACAATAGATATAAGTTATTCAATATGTTGCAATCCCGCTTAGTAAAGCAGGCATTTCAAGAAGATGATAAAGTAATTAAATACTTTAACCCAAGTAAGTTAGTTGCAATCCCGCGTAGAAAAGCAGGCATTTCAAGAGAGTTACTGAATTAGGGGAGGTGGAGGTGTAACCTCCCGTTGCAATCCCGCGTAGAAAAGCAGGCATTTCAAGGATAGCAAACTTGATGTTAGTTTACATGTATATTGAAAAAGAATCCGAGTTGCAATCCCGCGTAGAAAAGCAGGCATTTCAAGCAGAAAGAACGAGGAAGGAGCAATTTACGTACACAAGAAGGATCTCTATCGAGTTGCAATCCCGCGTAGAAAAGCAGGCATTTCAAGTTGAAGGAAGATGGACGAGAAAAAGCAAGATATGGAGGTTGTGAGTTGCAATCCCGCGTAGAAAAGCAGGCATTTCAAGTGAAGTGAGCTAGCCATTGGGATACAATGGCTACAAGTATTGTATTTTTTGAATATAAGCAAAAATTGGCTTAAAATTGCGAAAATAATAGCCAATAACAATATTAGCATTTGTTTATTTTATCTTACATATATACGTAATACTTAATGTAAATTCACTTTCAAATAATTACGTTACCATAAAAATAATAGCAACTAATAATTATTTTTGATTATCTAATAAAAACAATTTTCTAATTTCTTCCAATACTTAGAGCACGTTTTTTAAGGTAAAAATTTCACTTTTTACTATTGAGTATTTTTATATTACCTTGATATTATCCGTATTCTACTTTTAATAGACCTTAATTTTTATTATAACAAAAATTAATTTATCTGCTCTCCATTTTCAAATTCAAACTCTTCGTTGTCTATTTTTATTTTTCCTGTAAATTGAAATTGAGATAAAACAGAAAATAATTTATTTTTTAAAAATATCTTTGCCAAGCTTTCAAGAGGTAAATTTATTTCGATTTTTCCTTTTATAGGAATAGATAAAATATAAAATTTTTTTAATTTTCCTTCTATTTTTAGGAGCATGGCTGTTT
>JAMOQT010000032.1 GCA_027063865.1 Nautiliaceae bacterium | reverse complement strand
CCGGCCAATGTGGTTGCTACTACCGTATCAAAACCTATCGAAGAAGAAATGGCAACCCTCAGCCACGTATATGAAATAAAATCAACAAACGTTCCGAACTTTTCAATAGTTCATGTTGTGTTTGATTATACAAAGTCTCTTCAAGACAGTGCCGTTGACGTATCAAACGCACTAAACCGTATAAGGGATAAATTGCCTCAAAATTCAATTCCAGCTTTATATCTGGTTGGTGATTTTACCATGCCGGTTGACGTTTTTGCCCTTAGTCCTAAAAACGACTCAATTACGCTTCCTGAAATCAGAAAAATTGCAGATAGTTATATAAAACCTGAACTTTTAAACAACAAAAATATAGGAAACGTAGAAGTTTTTGGGGGATATGATAGTGCGATTATGATAAAAATAGATCCTTTGAAACTTAAAAAGTATGGAATTTCTTTTGATACTTTATTTAAAGTTATACAATCCACTCAAAGAGATTTTCCTATAGGGTTTTTAAAAGATGAAAAAAATTTTTTAACTTTAACTTTTTACGGAGATGAAAGTGATGTTAAAAAAATAAAACAGATTTTTATAAAGCCTAATGTAAAATTAGGTGATATTGCGGATGTTTCTTGGCAATATAAAACGGTAAACAGCGCATATGTCGGGAATAACACTCCGGCAATTGCTCTCTCGGTCCAAAGAGCACCCGGTGGAAGTCTGCTTGATACAAGTACGGCTGCAAGAGAAGTTATGAATAAAGTTAAAGAAAAATATCCTAATATCAAAATAAGCGTATCCGATACTCAGCGTACTCTTGTAGAAACATCAAACGAAAATATGCTTGAAGCATTAAGGGATGCAATTATTTACACATTGTTTGTTTTACTTTTGTTTTTGGCGAATTTCAGGGCGCTTATTGCCGCCGCTCTTTCAATTCCTATGGTGTTTTTCGGGGTAATTGCGTTTTTGTATCTTACGGGACAGGGGCTCAATATTGTGATTTATACAGCCATTATTTTGGCTTTAGGGATGCTAACCGATGATGCGGTTGTTGTGCTTGAAAACATAGAAAGACATCTTGAAAGCGGAGAAGAACTGCAAAAGGCTATTTATAACGGAACAAAAGAAGTTTTAATGCCGATTTTTGCAGGAACCATTTCCACAATAGCAATAGTGTTTCCTTTAATGTTTGTAGGAGGCTTTCCTCAAAAAATATTCCGCCCGTTAATCGAAACACTGATAATATCATTGCTTATCAGCTGGTTTTTATCAGTTACTTTTATTCCGGTACTTTCAAATTATTTATATAAAAACGGATATTCAAAAACAAAAATCGAAAAATTTTTTGAAAAACTGTATCAAAATACTATAGGAAGATTGGTCGCCCCTTATGTCGGTGTTTTAAAATGGACAAAAGGCAAATTCTCCGTTTTAAGAAAAACGGTTTTGATTTTAGGCGCGCTTATTGTATTGATGGCAAGTCTTAAAAACATTATGCCGCTTATCGGAAGAGATGTTATGCCTCCGATGGATACGGGGATTATAAAAGCAAAAGTTGAATTCTC
>JAMOQT010000031.1 GCA_027063865.1 Nautiliaceae bacterium | reverse complement strand
GACGGATTTCAAGGAAGAGAGAAGGAAATAATAATTTTAAGCTTAGTTAGGGCGAATGAAAAAGAAGAAATCGGGTTTTTAAGTGATATAAGACGATTAAACGTAGCAATTACGAGGGCTAAAAGAAAACTTGTAATTATAGGGGATGCCAAGACGCTTAGCGTTAATAAAACGTATAAAAATTTGATAGAATATGTAAAAGAAAACGGGGTTTTTAAAAAATTGAACTAAGAAGAAGGCGTAATTGTAAAGGATTCGAAATGGAAGTGGTAGTTAAAATTGATAATGCTAGGTTTAACGAATTTAAAAATTTAATAAAAGATATGAATGCTGAAATTTTAAATTCATATCCTGATGAGATTGTTGTCGGAAATTTAGATGAAGTTAGAAAAAGAGTTTATGAAGCAGAACAAAGGATAAAAAACGGCGAATATGTCGATGAAAAAGAATTTGATGATTTTATTCAAAAGTTAGTGAATGAAAATAATTAAAGACAGGGAGTTTTTAAAAAAAATTGAGCTTATATATGAATATATTAAAAAAGACAAGCCTGTTGCATCGAAAAAATTTGTTTCTACATTAAATTCAAAAATTAAAAATCTCAAAACTTTTCCTAAAATGTATAGAAAATCAATATACTTTGATGATGAAAATTATAGAGATTTAATACATGAAGGTTATACGGTTATTTATAAAATAGAAAACGATAAAATCATAATACTTGATATTTTCAAATGGAGTGAAAATTATGAAAATTGAAATAACAAAAGAAGCTTTTAACAAAATAAAAAGAAAAGTGCCGTGGCTTTATAAAAACGAGCTTATTTCAATTCCGGAGTGTGACGGAGGTAGTATTGCGGATTTGGTTTATAAAGGCGAATATGCGGCAACGGCGTTTATTAATCCCGTAAGCAAAATTACGGCAAGGATTTTGAGTTTTGAAAAAATAAATTTTGATAAAGAGTTTTTAAGAAAAAGAATTCAAAAAGCCATGCAGAAAAGAAATCTTAAAAACGGAATTTTTGAAATTAATGCAAGTGTTACAAATTCCGCAAGGCTTATACATTCCGAAGCCGATTTTCTGCCGGGATTGATTGTGGATAAATACGGGGATAATCTGGTGGTGAGTTTTACAACAGCCGGAATGGATAATTATAAAGGCGTAATACTTGAGATATTAATTGAGCTTTTAAATCCTAAAGGTATTTATGAAAAAGGCGATAAAATCAGGGAAAAGGAAGGATTGGAAGTCGTATCGCATACGCTTTGGGGAGATGTTGACGGTGAATTTATAATTGAAGAAAACGGAAAGAAATTTTTAACCGACTTAAAAGAAGGACAAAAAACAGGATTTTTTTTAGACCAGAGGAAAAACAGGTCTGTTGTGGGGAAATTCGGAAATAAAAAAACGCTTGATTTGTTTTCTAATGCAGGGGGATTTGGAATATATGCAAATGCAGAATATACCAAATTCGTTGAAATTTCTGCTCTTGCGTGTTCGCAGATTGAAAAAAACTGCTCTCTTAACGGAATTGAAAATTACGATATTATAAAATCTGACGTTTTTAAATTTTTGGAAAAAGAAAAAGAAACTTA
>JAMOQT010000030.1 GCA_027063865.1 Nautiliaceae bacterium | reverse complement strand
CGCTTCTGCTGTAATCGGGAAGAAGTGTAATCATATCTGCTGGAAGTTTATTTTTTTCAAGAACCCATCTTAATATTTCAATAATTACGGCATTTGAATGAAACGCTTCTTTTCCTCCTTTAAGGATACACGCATTACCGCTCATTAAACAAAGCCCTGCCGCATCACTTGTAACGTTTGGACGGCTTTCATAGATAATACCGATAACCCCAATTGGGATTTTCACCTTTTGAATTTCAAGACCGTTGTCTATTTTCCATCCGTCAATCACTTTTCCCACCGGGTCTTTTAATTTGGCAATATCCCTTAAAGAATTTGCCATATCTTTTATTCTTTTTTCATTCAGTAAAAGTCTGTCAATTAGGGCATTTGAAAGGTTTGCTTCTTTTGCGTATTCCAAATCTTTTTTATTAGCTTCAATTATTTCATTTGTGTATTTTTCCAGTCTTTCGGCCATTTCGTTTAAAAGTTTTCTTTTTACTCCTCCGTTAAGCGTAGCCGCTACACGACTTGCCTCTTTTACACTTTTTAAAATCTCTTCCATTAATTTCCCCTTTTTTTCTAAAATTATAACATTTATGTGTTACTTTTTTTCACTGTTTTAATCTCTTATTTATACAAATCGTAACATATCTTTTGCAATCTAAGCTATAATTCAAATAAAAAAGGAGCCTTTATGAGCTTAGATAAAGTTTTTGATATCGCTATAATCGGTGCTGGCCCTGGGGGAATAGCAAGTGCCATTGAGGCAAAGTTAAAAGGAATAGAAAAAATATTAGTTTTAGAAAAAGCAGATAATCACTCTGATATAATTAGAAAATTCTATAAACCTGGAAAAAGAATTGATAAAGATTGGCAGGGGAAAAAATTCGAATTTGAAGGAAATGTAACTTTTGAAGAATGTTCAAAAGAAGAATTTTTAGATCAAATGGAGAAAAAAATCCAAGACGCCGGTGTAGCTGATAAATTTCAATACAATCATCATGTATACGGAGTAGAAAAAAACAGTGATGGAATTTTTGAAATCGGAGCGGATCATGAACTTGGAGTAATTCAGGCAAAAAATGTAATAGTTGCTATTGGAAGAATGGGTAAACCAAATAAACCTGGATATAAATTCCCTGCTAAAATCAGACCGAGATTAAATTTCAACCTTGATAAAGTTCAACCCGGTGAAAAAGTACTTGTAGTCGGCGGTGGGGATACTGCCGGTGAATATGCTTACGGACTTGTTGACATGGATATCGGATGTGATGTAACATTAAACTACAGAAGACCTGAAATTGTGAGAATGAACCCTACAAATAAAGAAATTGTTGAGAGATACATAAAAGAAGGTAAAATCCACTCAAGACTTGGAGTAGATATTGACCACGTTGAACCTGTCGAAAATGACGATGTAACGCCTCCAAGAGTAAAAGTAGTTTATAAAGACGGAACTGAAGAAATTTTTGATAGAGTTGTTTATGCGCTTGGTGGGACAAGTCCTGTAGATTTCCTTAAAAACTGTGGAATTAACCTTAATGAATGGGGTGAGCCTGAATATAATGAAGAAACAATGGAAACAAACGTTCCGGGACTTTATACAATCGGTGATGT
>JAMOQT010000029.1 GCA_027063865.1 Nautiliaceae bacterium | reverse complement strand
TACAGGGCTTATTACAAAAGCAAGTATTTTATACAGGACAATAAAGCGGTAGTTATAATTATTTTTTTATTGCTTATTGTAAAAATGCAGATTGCTTTTTTAAGTTACCTTGATTTCAGGTTTGAAAAATATAAAGAAATTGAAGCTAAGGTCGTAAATCAATATATCAAACACGGAAAAAGAGGCGATTATTACGTACTTAAGCTGAAAAACAGAAATTTATCGTTTTACACCACTTCAAAAGAAAACCTTAAAAATTTGCTTAATGAAAATGTTAAACTGACAATTATTACTTCAAATGTTTCTTTTAAAGATTATCTCTTTACCTTTTACGCTCCGAGTTTTAACCTAAAACTCCTGCCGGTTTCAATAATGGATGAATATATAGAAAAACAGCACCCTAATAGGAAAATAAGCAACATTTTCAAAGCGCTTTTTTTAGGAGAAAGTGTCGATTATCAAACAAGACAGCAGTTGAGCGCTCTTGGGATTTCGCATCTGATTGCGCTTAGCGGACTGCATTTAGGGTTTATTTCACTTTTTTTATATCTGATGTTAACGCATTTTTACAAATTTTTTCAAAAAAAGTTTCCATACCGCAACAGGTTTGTGGATTTAGGGGTTTTGATTTTCATTATCGAATTTTGCTATCTATATATTACGGGGTTTCCTCCTTCACTAATACGTGCTTATGTTTTGGAAATTGTTGTTTTTTTATATGCTTATTATCTGCAAAATCCATTTTCTTTGAAAGTTTTGGGGGCGGTGTTTTTGCTCTCTTTAATAATTTTCGGTGAAAAAGTGTTTAGTATCGGTTATTTTTTAAGTATTACGGGTGTTTTTTATATTTATCTTTTTTTCAGGTATTACAAACCGACTTTAATAAATTCGGTTGTTTTAAGTTTTTATATGTTTGGGGTGATGTTTATAATTTCTCATTCTTTTTTTGGAAACTTTAATATATATCAGCTTTTTTCGCCGTTTGTTAATGTGGCTTTTACGTTTTTTTATCCGTTGGAAATTGTTTTGCATTTGTTTGGGGTTAGCGGAGTTTTGGACGGGCTGATTTTAAAGTATCTGAGTTTGGGCGCTGATTTTGTGAATGTGAAATTTCCTCTGTGGTTTGGAGTTGTGTTTTTACTTGTAAGTATTTCGGCGTTTTTCTCAAAAAGACTCTTTTATGGTATAAATCTGTTATCATTAGCAGTAATAATTTATGTAACAGGAGCGAATATTGTATAAGTTTAATAATATAAAGGAATATGTTGATTATTTCAGTGCACTTATCGAAAAAGAAAGAAAAGCCGAAAAAGATTTTCATTTAAACGAAATAAAAAGACTTAGCGGCAACGAAAGGCAAAAAAGAGGCCGCGCCGTTTTGGGTCTTAGGATGAAATATGTAGGGGAATTTTTGGATTTTAAAATCTACAGGTTCAATAGAAACAATATGCCAGACCACCAGATAAAAGTCGGGGATATAGTGCTTATCAGCAAGGGGGAGCCTTTAAAATTCAATCAGGAGGCGACTGTAAGCGGTATCGGCAAAAATTTTATAGAAGTGTATTCAAAAGAGCCGATATTCCGTTCGAAACTTTACAGGATTGATTTGTTTGT
>JAMOQT010000028.1 GCA_027063865.1 Nautiliaceae bacterium | reverse complement strand
GGTCGCAGGTTCGAGTCCTGCAGGGCGTACCACTTTTCATATGCGGGAGTGGCGGAACTGGCAGACGCGCTAGACTTAGGATCTAGTGCCGCAAGGCGTGGAGGTTCGAGTCCTCTCTCCCGCACCACTCAAAATCTAGCTATTAGGTGTCTGTCACCTTCAACTTTTTACAATATTTATTTTTCTTTGTATAATTTTCATAAAAACTCCCAAAGGCAAAAATTGTATACGTTCAAACACTTGATAACCGATATCAAAAAATATAAACGTGAATTTATTACCGCTCAGCTCATTGCACTGATAGCCACCATTATATCAATTCCGATTCCTATGCTTATGCCTTTGTTAATTGACGAAGTGTTATTAAACAAACCCGGGGTCTGGATTGAGAATTTAAGCAGAATATTTGGGCAATGCTCAGCATTTTGTTATGTAATTGTTACGCTTATAACCGTACTTGTTTTAAGAAGTCTGTTTGTGGCCCTAAACGTAGCGCAGAGTTATTTTTTTGAAAAAATAACAAAAGATATAACTTATAAAATCAGACTAAGGGTGCTAAGTCATCTTAAAAACCTCTCCATCAATGAATACGAAAACCTTAAAACCGGAGATATTGCAAGCCGTCTTATAAGCGACGTAAATACGGTCGAAGAATTTTTAATTAAATCGGTTTCACGTTTTGTAATTTCAGCCCTTACTTTAATAGGAGTGGCCGTAGTTTTGCTTCTTATCAACTGGAAACTCGGGCTTTTCATTTTAATACTCAATCCTTTTGTAGTTGTACTTTCAGGTAAAATCGCAAGAAAAGTCAAAAAATACAAAACCGCCCAAAACCGCTCCATTTCTGTATTTCAAGAAGCTCTTATCGAAACGCTTGAGCTGTTTGAGCAGATAAAAGCCTACAATAAAGAAAATTTCTTTTTCAAAAAACTCTTTAATCTCACCAAAGAACTCAAACAAAAGGCGTTTGATTTCAGTTATAAGGTAGAAGCGTTTAACAAACTGAGTTTTCTGATATTTTTAATAGGATTTGAAATATTCAGAGCCGCAGGAATTTTAGCCGTGGCGTACGATAACCTTACAATCGGATTAATGCTTGCCGTTTACAGTTATCTGTGGTTTATGATGACTCCCATTCAGGATATTATCTCCATTCAATACAGCTACTTCGCCGCAAAAGCCGCACTTGATAGAATTAACGAAACACTGGAGCTTAAAACCGAACCGAAATTTCCTCATAAACAAAACCCGTTTGAAACTCCGGTAAAAATTGAAATGCAAAACATCTCATTTAAATACAGTGAAAGCGACTGGATTTTAAAAAACGCCTCTGCCATAATACATCCGAATAAAATTACAGCGCTCATAGGTGCAAGCGGAGGCGGGAAAACGACGCTCGCAAAAATAATAGCGGGATTTTTCACACCAAACGATGGGGATATAAAATATAACGGAATTAGTTATAAAGAAATAGGGCTTGATAAAATACGTGAGAACGTCAGCCTGATACTGCAGGAAACTAGACTCTTTAACGATACGCTTTTATTTAATCTGACACTCGGAAAAAAGTTTGAAGAGAATGAAATATGGGAGGCTTTAAAACTCGCAGAGCTTAAAGACACAGTCGAAAAATGGCCTGAGAAATTAAATACTTACGTAGGTAAAAACGGTGTTAAGCTTAGCGGCGGGCAAAAACAAAGAGTTGCAATAGCAAGGGCTCTTTTGCATAAACCTAAAATCATAATACTTGACGAATCAACCTCAGCCCTTGATATAGACACGGAAGAGAAAGTTTTTAAAAACATAGAAAATTTCCTCAAAAACAGAACGTCGATTATCATAGCCCACAGGGCCGAAACTATTGCAAAAGCCGAAGAGATTCTGATGATCAAAAACAAAGGAATTATAACCCTAAAAACCTCTTAGCGTTTTTTAGTTTTTTGGTGTTGTTTTCAACCCACTGCCTGATTGTCTCTTTTGGCGGCTGTTTTTTTCTTTTTTTATACGCTTCGCTTAATATTGCGTAAAACGGATGGTTTTGATACTTTTGTTTAAATTCTTTGAGTGTTCCCTCAAACGAATCTATTATTCCCAAAAGCTCTTTTTGCAAATTGTCGTATTTTTCGTTAAACCTATCGTGTATTTCTTTTACGAATTCGTACTTTTCGCTCTTAGGATTCAGTATTTCAAAGAGATTTTTTATCTCACCGCTCAGGGTCATTTGAATAATGTTGTGCTCTTTTATATCCCCTAATATTTTGTGTCTTTTTAAATATTCGTCCGTCTTTACTTTTACAAACTTCATATCCTCAAAAACCAAAACCCAGCCTTCTTTGCTTTTACACACGCCTCTGTTTTTGATATATTCGCTTAAAGGTTTGTTTTCACATATTCCGGCATATTCCACACCGAATTTTTCCGCCGTTTTTTCAAAATTCAAAATATAATTTCCGTTTTCATCCCTCACCTGTATGAGAATCAGAGCTTCTTTTTTGTAATCCATTACAACCTGCGATTTTTCCGAAATATATTCAAACATCGGAAAAAGCCCGTTATCAAAGCAGTACTTTACAAATTTTTTAATGTTTTCACTGTTTTCATAAATTGTCTGAGACCTCATCGCCTGATAGGAATCAAACCTAAGCTTGCTTTTAAAATAAACTTCTCCGCCCACAATTACGGGATGAACTAACGTCCCGTCTATTTTTTCACTAACTTTTATAACTTTTTTATCTTTCAGATTCTCTTCCATCCATCCGGGCACCTGATTAAGCTCAAAAAACTTATGAATTGCAGGAAATCTTTTCCATTCATTCCCTTCTTTAACAAACGTAAGACCTCTTAGTTCCCATGCGTTAAATTTTTCAAACTCCTCAAAATTTCCCTGTTTATAGTGATATACGGCGATTTTTCTGCCTTGAAACTCAAAACTTTTACAAAAAAACTGCTTAGAAGCCGCAACTATTTCGTCACACTCTTTTTTACTAGGTAAATAAAACATCTTCATTTTAAATAATTTTACATTTCACTGCGTGTTTTGAAACATATTTCAATAAATTTTTAGCAAGAATAACGTCCTCTCCGATATCAAACAAAACTACTTCTGAATTTTCCATAACCAAAAGAACATATTCTTCGCCTAAAAACTTCTTCGCATATCCGAAACATTCGCCTTCTTTTAAAGTTTTAACTACTTTACCGCCTGAAATTACGCCAAGCTTTCCTTTTTTTACAAAAACAAAATCATAATCTTTAATAACCTCTTTTTTCGACAGCCTTATTTGTTTAAAATATCCTATTTTATCTTTGTTTACGCCGGTAAAAATATCATGTTTTATTTCAATCTTTTTTTGTACCACCTCAAGTAAAAACTTAGTCTCTTCGGGTGTGTAAGATGTAAACAGATTCATTCAATCACCTTTGAAATTTTTTTAAGATACATTAACCATTCGCTGTTATGGGATTTTGATAAATCAATATTTTTTAATGAATAATCGATAAATGTTTTTGTTGAAAAATCTCCCTCAATGTTCGATTTTACAAAAAAGTCTATCACAGGCTGCGACTTTGATGCATTATAGCATAGCAATTTGTCGTAATAATACAATTTGCAATTAAGAATTTTTTCAAGCTTTAAAATATGCATCTCTTTTAGTTTGTTAAATTTAGGAAAAAATTTCAATTCTTCCCTTTTTTCGATAGCTTCAAGCTCTTTTTTCACTTCGTAAAACCTGTCTTTGTTTTTGGAAAGCTCATATATCGAATCCACATACAGTTTTCTAAGCCTTTTATATGAGGGGTCTTTTTCGGAAATCTTCTTTAATTTTTCTTCACTTGAAACAATGGTATTATTGTATTCTTCGATACTTTTTTGCAACTGTTCATATTCGTCTTTTAAAGCTTTGTAATTATCTAAATTCTCCAGATATTCATGATAAAAAACAACTTCTACATATTTCGTTTTTTTTGTAAAATCCTTATAAAAGGTATAAAGCGACTCTATATCCTGATACAGTTTTCCGGCAAGTCCGTTTAAAATATGCTCGTCTAAATCAAGTAAAAAATTCGTTGCGGTATCAATAAAACGCTTTAATTCAAGATAATTCGTTTTAGGAAATTTGAATTTATTAGTTACTAAATACGAGAAATGAAAATCGTTAACCTTTTTAATAAGATTAAAATATTCCTCTAAAAACTTATCAACATCCATTTTCCACCCTTTCTCCGTACACTTAATGTAATTTTAATATAATTTTTCTCAAAATGTGCTAAAATAGTGTAAAAAAAGGATGTTTAAAATGAGAAGTGACGAAGTTAAAAAAGGTTGGCACAGAGCCCCTCACAGAAGTCTGTTCAGAGCCACAGGTCTTAAAGATGAAGATTTTGAAAAACCGTTTATCGGTGTTGCAAACTCCTTTATAGAAATAATTCCGGGACATTTCTTCTTAAACAAATACGCTGAAATCGTAAAAGATGAAATCAGAAAAAACGGATGCGTGCCTTTTGAATTTAACACAATCGGCGTTGACGACGGTATTGCGATGGGGCATGATGGTATGCTTTATTCCCTTCCAAGCCGTGAGATTATTGCAAATTCGGTTGAAACAGTAATGAACGCGCATAAACTCGACGCTCTTATCTGTATCCCTAACTGCGATAAAATCACACCGGGTATGGTTATGGGAGCCCTTAGGGTTAACGTACCTACGATTTTCGTTACCGGCGGACCGATGAGAGCCGGACACATGCCCGACGGCACTCCGATAGATTTAGCTACCGTGTTTGAAGGTGTCGGAAAATTCGAAAAAGGCGAAATTGACGAAGATACGCTTTACAACCTTGAATGCCTGGCGTGTCCGGGAGGGGGAAGTTGTAGCGGAATGTTTACTGCAAATTCTATGAATACGTTAATTGAAGCTATGGGAATTGCTTTAAAAGGAAACGGGACAATTTTAGCGCTTACACCTGAGAGGGAAGAGCTTTTAAGAGCCGCTGCAAGAAGAATATGCGAAATAGCTAAAGACGAAAAACTGACAGAACAATATAAAATCAAAAACATCATAAATGAAAAAGCCGTCCATAATGCGTTTGTAGTTGATATGGCTATGGGCGGAAGCTCAAATACCGTGCTTCACATGATGGCTATTGCAAAAGAAGCGGGAGTTGATTTTGATTTAAACAAACTAAACGAAATCGCACGTCATACTTCGCATATTGCCAAAATTTCTCCTTCTCTTCAAACGGTTCATATGGAAGATATCCACAGAGCCGGCGGAATGAGCGCGGTTATGAAAGAAATCAGCAGAAGAAGCGATACTATTTTATACCTTGACAACCCAGTAATCGAAGGAGGCAGCGTAGCCGACAGGATCAAAGACGCAGAAGTTAAAGACACAAGCGTTATTCACACTATAGAAAACCCTTACAGCAAAGTCGGAGGCCTTGCCGTGCTTTTTGGTAACCTTGCTGAAGAAGGATGCGTTATTAAAACCGCAGGGATTACAGGCGAGAGAAAATTCAGAGGAAAAGCCGTATGCTTTAACTCTCAGCAAGAAGCAATCGAGGGAATTACAGGCGGGAAAATAAAAGAAGGCGACGTTGTAGTAATCAGATACGAAGGACCAAAAGGTGGCCCCGGAATGCAGGAAATGCTCGCCCCTACAAGTCTGATTATGGGTATGGGACTCGGTGATAAAGTGGCACTTATTACTGACGGAAGATTTAGTGGAGCCACAAGGGGACTAAGCATTGGTCACGTATCCCCTGAAGCGGCGGAAGGCGGAATGATAGGTCTTTTAAAAGATGGCGACATAATCGAAATAGATGTTGATAATTTCTCAATAAATGTCGATTTATCTGATGAAGAGATTGAAAAAAGGAAAAAAGAATTCACCCCTATTAAAAAAGAAGTGCCGGGCAAATGGCTTAAACAATACAGAATGCTTGTAACCAACGCAAGCAACGGTGCTGTTTTAAGGGCTGAATAGAGTTTTTGCCCTTTTGGGCATAAAGGCAAAAGATGAGATTTAAAATTTATACGATTATATTTGCAATTTTTGCTATGGCAATTGCTACAACGGTATTTGTTGTAAATAAAAATCTGCATTTTATACAAGAAGAATTGGGCAAACCAATTTACAATACCAGAGTAAAAGAGTTTAAAACCATATTGGAAGACAAAAAAGCTTATCTCGCTTCCTTTACGAAATTTCTTTCTTCTTCCAATATAGTTATAGATTCTTATTTAAAAAACGACAGAGAAAAACTTATTAATTTTATAATGCCTCTTTATAAAAACTTACACGATTCCGGTTTATTGGAAGAAATCCATTTTTTTAAACCTCCCGCAAAAAGTTTTGTAAATTTTGCGAATCTGAAAGCTTTTAATATGGACGTAAGCAAAGCCAGGGCGGACATTGTATGGGTAAGCACCTCTTTTTCCCCTTCCGTTCATTTCTATATATGCCGTTTATATCCGGGTTTGAGGGCTACTTATCCGATAAAATACAAAAATAAATTGCTCGGAAGCGTCTCTTTTGGAATACATATAAAAGTATTTCGGGAATTGTTTAAAAAATTAAACGCGGAAAATGTAAGCATCTATCTAAACGACAACGAGCTCAAAGAATCCCTGCTTCCCGAAAAATACAAATATTATGAAAAACTTCCCTCATACAAAAACTGGAAAGTTTTGGGAAACGTATATAACATAACGCTAAAACCCGGACGGGAACTTCAAAACGGATATATTTTCAGTAAAATAGAAATTAAAGATTTTTTTGACAAAACAATGGCATACTTAATTATTAGAGACAACATTTTTCCATTTTTAACCAAAATAAAATACAAAGCTTTATTTTTATTATGTCTGGAAATACTCTCCTTTATATTGACATTCATAACGATGTTTTTATTATTCAGATGGATGTTAAACCAAATAAACGAAATGAACCGTATCTTATATTACATAAAAACATATCAGTTTGACAAAATTCCGAAAAAAACAGAAGAAAAAGACGAATTAAATGTATATAAAAACAACCTCATCGACGTGGCACAGCGTATAAAAGCGTATATAAACCTTTTAAACAGCGAAATTGAAGAATACAGCTCAAAAGCCTATCAGGACGTTTTAACAAAAACGCTAAACAGAAACTTTTTAGAGGAAAAAGCCCATGAACTTTTTATTAAATTTGAAATTTCCAAAAAACCGGTCGGAATTATAATGCTTGATATTGACGATTTTAAAAAAGTCAACGACACATACGGACATGATGTCGGAGATATGGTTTTAATAAAATTAGCCGAAACAATTAAAAACGACATCCGAAAAGAGGATTTGTTCATAAGATACGGGGGTGAGGAATTTTTAATCATTTTACCGAATTCCAACATAGAAAATACATACATAGTTGCTGAAAAAATCAGAAAACATATTGAGGATATTACACTTGAAATTGGACAAAAACATCTGAAATTTACAATAAGTTTGGGTATAAGTGAGATAAGAGAGGGCGATAGTTCAATATTTGATGCAATAAAAAGAGCGGATATTAATCTTTATGAAGCTAAAAGAAACGGTAAAAACAGGGTGGAAATATAATGAATCAAATAATAAAATCCTCTCTAAAAACGGCTCTTTTAATTATTAAACTTGTTATACCGTTTTATCTTTTGGCCGATATTCTGATTTATCTTGGAATACTGCAAAAAATATCCTTTATTTTTGAGCCGGTTACTTCTATTATGGGCCTATCCCCCGAAGTTTCCCTCTCAATCGCCGCAGGTGTTTTATTTAACCTCTATGCTGCCATCGCCTTTGCCGCACCTTTGGGACTCACTCCTTATGAATGGACGATATTGGGACTTTTTTTAGGAATAGCCCATGCCCTGCCAGTGGAAAACACCATTATGAAAAAACTCTCAATGCCGCACTGGTATTCAACCCTGCTGAGAATTGGAGTGGGGATTATTGCGGTAATTATTTTAAGAATTCTTCCGATTCACATAGAAGGCAAAACGCTTCAAAAAGAAATTACGCTTCCTCATTACGATTCGTTTTGGAATATGATAGGCTCATCCCTATACAACGCATCCGTTTTAGCAATTAAAATTATTATCCTTATTACAATAATTATTTTTATAATGCACTTTTTAAAAGAAAAACTTTTCAAAAACAAAAACCTGAGTGCATCATTTTCAATTATTACCGGAATTATTTTGGGGATTACATACGGTGCGGGGGTGCTTATAGCCGAAAAAGACAAACTAACCAAAAAAGAGCTTTTGTTTGTGGGAACGTTTCTTATGATTGCCCATTCTTTAATTGAAGATCCTCTTCTATTCGTACTTTTCGGTGCAAATTTCTGGGTGCTTATAGGAATAAGGCTCGTTTTGGCCGTAATATTTTCGTATATGATTGTAAAATTTTATAAACTCTAAGCAAAAAGCTCCAATTTTTTAGAATTGTCAAAAAGCCTGTCAAAAAACTCTTTTGCTTTTCTTACCTCTTCAAGAGTCGCCTTAATCTGTTTAAGCACATCATCAAATGTTTTTACGCCTTCACTTTTAATAGCGTTTGTATGATTTTCGTTTTTCGGTTCTGGCAAGAAAGATTTTAGCATTTGAGCGGTATTTGCCATTACTTTTTCGTTTGCTTCTTTTTGCTTTATAAACTTTTCAAAAAGCGGTTTTATTTTTTTAAAAGCTTCTTTTATTTCCTTTTTATCCTGCTCGCTAAGCCCATTCCCTTCATAATGAAACTCATACCCGTACATATGTTTTAATGTAAATTCTTCAGATTCAAAGCCCCTGCCTTTTTTGTAGCTGCTGCCGGCTTCAACGGAATCAAACATTTTTAAATCTATTTTATCACCGTCGCTTGTCGTAAAACTGAAATTAAAACTTGCCGAATTTAATCCGTATCTGTCAATACTTAGCATTTTTACTCCCGTTTGTTTTAAACAAAATCGGCAAAAATAGATTTTTTTAAAAGAAGAAAAGAACTTTTTTAAAAAGCTCTTGAATAAGAAAGCGTATATACATTCGAATAGCAGTCATCAGTTCCGTTATTATATTTGCTTTTTGTATATCCTGCTTTTATACTCTCTTTTTTACTCAAAGCATAATTTACGGACAAACCTGCGGAATATTTATACTCATCCCCTGTCGTATATACCACAAATCCGTCATTTGCAACTTTATAAGCGCTTTTACCAAATGAAACATTTACAGTAGTTGTCCATGGACCTTTAAAATTTTGTAATTTTATATCCACATTCGAATAATTGCTTTTAGGAGTAATATTATCTTTGTTAATATGAATATGATTATATTTTAATTCTCCGTAAAAAGACCCTGTCTCAGAATAGTAATTTCCGAAATTAAATCCGATTTTAGGAGATATTTGAAATACGTTAAACCCTCCGTTATCTTCATAATCCGAATAATAAGCGTCAATTCCAACATTATATTTTAAATATTTATAATAAAGGGCTCCTAAAATAAACACTTTATCATAATCCGATTCACTTCCCTGTTTAACCCATATATTATGAATACCGGCTTTATACGCAAAATTATAGCCTTGAAAATAGTGTCCTATAAGTGTTAAATCGGTCTGTTTCCAATCATCGATATTAAATTTATCTTTATATTTAATTCTTGTATGTTCGGCATCAATTTCCGCTTTAAAAGGAAGTTTTGTAAAACTGCCGTAAATTCCGGCAATATATCCTTTATCTTTATAAGCGGCAGAGGAATAATCCATATAAGCCCCGTAAGGCATTATATCCGCTGAAAATCCCAATGTTGAAAGTAAAGCTATGCTTAATAATTTTTTCATAATCACTCCTTTATTTTATATCCTAGATTTTTTTGATTTTCTATTTTAATCCCCACTTTTCTCAAATGGGAAACAAGCACCTTTATTGAATCTATGCTTTCTATATTATCACATTCACTCAGTATATCTTCTTTTGAGAGATATCTGTTTTTGTGTTTTATCAGCGTTTTTAAAAGCTCGTTTTCGGCACTGCTTAACTTAACCGGTTTTGAATCGATATACAACGTATTTGTACTGAAATTGTATAAAATATTATTCTTTTTATATACCGTTGTTTTAGAATTAATAGATTTTTTTTGTAAATATTTAAGACGAAGCAAAAGTTTTTCATATTCTTCATACGTATAACAGAAATCTCCCGCTTCTAAGACCTTTTTAAATATAAAATCATCACAGTAAAAATTTAAAAAAATCACCTCTGAATCTATATAATCTTTAACATTCAGAAACTGAGCGTAAAAATCAAAATCAATAATTATTACGTCATATTTTTTATTTAATATTTTTTCGTAAAAATCGTTTTCATCTTTTACATAAGTAAAATCAAATTGTTTAAAATTCAATTCATATTTTAAATAACACAAAATCCTCATTTGCTTAAATACTTTTTTGCCGTTATGTTGTTAGGGTCTAAAATTAAAACATCCTCAAAAATTTTTTTGGCTTTTTGCCTGTCTTTTACATAATAAATTTTGCCAAGTTCCACTAAATACATTACGCTTGTAGGATAAAGGCTTAGCATTTTGTTAATCAGACTCAAAGCCTCATCATAGCGTTTCTTTGCCGTTAAAGAGAGTATTTCATAATAGTTGCCGTAATAGTTGTAATAATCCGTTTTTAAAACGGCATTTCCTATTTTTAAAGCACTGTCATAATCACCACAAGCCAGATACACCCTCATCATCCCTAATTTAGCCTCTATTGAATAAGGAACGGCTAAAGAAGCTTTTTTATAATGAATAAGGGCATTGTTGTATTTTTTACTAAGAAAAAACAGCCATCCAAGTCTTAAATTAAGTGTATATCCATTGGGATATTTATTATACACCGGAATCAAAACCTTTATAGCATCCTTATAATCCCCCATTTTTTCATAATTATACGATTTATAATAAGCATTTTTTACATCAAGCGCAAAAAGCGACAAAGCAACACTAATTATTAAAAGCATTTTTTTCATATACTCTCCTTAATTCCACATCCTTCATTTCTATTTTATCAATGCCTTTTTCATAAAAAGAAAAATAAACTTCCCCAAATTTTGATTTTATTTTTAAACTTTCCTTTTTATATAAAATCTTTTTATTAAATAATTTAAAATTAAAAGGCAAAATGAGCTCTAATAAAACACGCTTAAATAAACCGTATTTAAACTGAGGAGGCAAAACGTCTTCATATTCGCATTCATTTGAAACCAAAGGAATTTTAGGGGCTAACTTAAACATCTCTTTCAACCAGCCTTTTTTACCTTCATATTCATAAAAATAAAAAAGCTTTTCATCCGTATAAAAGTAAAGCCTGTTTTCTCCATCAAAAAAATAAAATTCGCCCTTATCGTTCATTTTTACTTTCAAGGTAAATTCATCAACTTTTATTTTATTTTTATATACTTCATATTTAAATTTATCATCTAAAATAAAAGTAAGCCTGAGTTTCATAGATTTATCTGCTAAAACAGATTTAATTGTTTCACCTCTCTTTGGCAGGGAATAATAATAAAGTTTTTTTCCTTTTAAGTAATCGACAAATTTAAAAGGCAGAGTTTCGCTTCCAAGCACTCCGTATTTTTGCACTTGGATATGAATATGAGGTTCCGGAGAATAGCCGCTGTTACCGCATTTTGCTATTATATCCCCTGCTTTTACATAATCCCCCATCTTAACCTTAATGGAATTTTGCATTAAATGTGATATTTCCACAAAATATCCGTAATCGCTTTTGATTATAATGTAATTACCCCAGTTGTTTTCCCTGTCAACTTCCCCTATTATATTATCCGGTAAATCATCGCGCAATGCCACAATATAACCGCTAATTGGGGCAACTACTGGTTTTCCAAAAGCATAATAATCATCCAAAAAAAGACCTTCATTTACGTATGTTTTACCGTTTTTTTCAATAACAAAATCATATGCGTATTTCCACTCTCCTTTGTGTGTCCATTTATCGTCAAATTCCTGATAAACGCACCATTCCCCTATAAAAGGCAAATTTATCTTTATATCATTACCGCCGAAACGGTAAAATTTACTTAAAAAAGCGATAAGTGATTTTTCGGGTGTTTCTTTAATATCATAGTTAAAATAGACATACCCAAGCGTATATAAAATCATTATAAATAAAAGCGTAATAAAATTAAACGGTAACGTATATACGGGAAGTGCATATATATTAAAAAACACTTCCATAGCATCGATAAAAACAACGGATAAAAAAACGGCTAACAGCGCCAAAACAAAATTTTTAACATTAGGAATTAAAAACACTCCTCCAAGCGCCATTGCGATTAAAATAAAATTAAAATTATAAGGGGAATTTAATGCTTCATAAAAAGGGACAAATAACGAATGAAACCAAACCCCCGCCCAAAATCCAGTAAAAGCCGATAAAAATAAAACTCTTGAATAAATCAGAATAATCAAACTTATAATTAATCCCGCTATTCCGTAAGGCAAGAAAAAAATTGTCCCGAGAGATTTAAAAAAAGAATCCAAAGGCAGTGTAATATCAAAAAGCGGCTGCCTGTGCAGAATATTACTTAAAAGCGATGTATATTTTAAACTCGCCAAATAAAAAAACGTACTGACAAATGCAAAAGGTAAAGATAAAAGGGGCAAAGCATATTTAACAAAAACCCTGTTTATACTGAAAGAAATCAAAAAAGTAAGAATTGATAGCATAACCGTTAAAACAACGGTTATAAAACTGACATCAAAAAAATATCCGACCCCCATCCCCACCAATAAAGAATTGTAAAGATAAAAGCCGTATTTTAAATACTCATCCCTTACATTAATAAATTCGGCAAACAAAACCGTGGCTATAATCCCTACAAGCCCTAAAATTCCGACACTTGGCAATAAAAAAGAGAGGAAAAACAAAATCGCCCCCGCTTTTACATCCCTTAAAAAAAGTATCGAAACGTATGGCTTGAAAATAAAATTTATCTTTTGCAATATCAGCCTTTAAGATAATCCGGTATCATTTCTTTTTCTACAACATATTCCAAATCGTCCGCTTCTTTAATAATATGCGTATTTGAATTTTTATCAATAAGTACAATTCTCGGTCTGTATCTTATAAACTGCATAGCTTGGGTAACATTATAAGCACCCACCGGCCAAATACTTAGCACACTTCCCCTCTCAAGCGGAGGCAACATAATATTTTCGGCAATTATATCGATATTCATACATAAAGGACCGTTTATCTGAGAAGGTTCGTTAAGTCCTTCATATCTTTTATCAAGCGCAATGTCAAAATTATACCAAAACGCCGTATATAAAAGATTTACCCCGGCATCTACGATATAGCTCTTTTTCCCGTCAGGCATTCTTTTAGCGGCAAACACGCTTGTTAATAAAAATCCCGCTTCATCTATTAACGCCCTTCCCGTTTCAAGATAAAGTTTAGGGAGTTTTCCTTTATTGTTTTCAAAAATGGCGTTTGTTACGGCTTCGGCATATTCATCGGCACTCGGAACGATAACCTCTGGTGCCTGATATACGCCTTTTAATCTGTTTTTGCTTGCAAATCCTCCGCCGATGTCTATATATTCTATTTGATAACCGAAATCCTCTTCAACCCTGTTTTTAAGCTCTATTAGTTTTTTAGTTTCATTTGCGTAAGCGTTTGCGCTTAGCATAAACGTCCCGATATGAGAATGAAGTCCTCTTAAATATAATTTTTTTCCTTCATATATTCTTTTTACTGCATCATACGCTTCACCGTTATCTATATTAAACCCGAACCTGCTCCATTGAGGAAAAACACCCGTATCCATATTACATCTGATGGCTACCGGAATTTCAATTCCAAGCTCTTCTGCTATTTCTTCCAAATCATTAATTTCATACCAATGGTCTATATGAATTTTAGCCCCTTCTTTAACGGCGGTTTTCAGGGCGTCTTTAGGTTTATACGGACCGTTAAAAATTATATTTTCACCTTCAATTCCCAGGCGTCTAGCCTTCTGATATTCAAATTCGCTCACCACTTCGGCTTTGCTTCCGAGTTTATGAAAAATTTTACAGATTGCATCAAGATAATTCGTTTTATAACTCCACCAAAATTCAACTTCCGGATATCTGCTTGAAAAAGCATCTTTAAATTCCAAATATTTATCCTCTATAACTCTTTCGCTAAACACAAAAAGAGGAGAGCCGTATTTTTCAGTAAGTTCCCTTACATTCACCCCGTCTATTTCACTTCTTATTTTTTGCGTTTTTAGGGGGCTTCCGTATTTGCTCGCCATTGCAAAATCAACCCTGTTTATCGTAGGTTTTTCATACATTTTATCTCCTTAAATTTCTTTTTTCGATATTAAAGTGGAAAATTTATTAAAATCAACCGTTGTTTCATCCGTATATCTTATATACATTTTTTCAACCGGATATTCAAAATTCTCATTAACTTTTTTTCCGTTAAGTAAATCAATCATAATTTTTGGCAAATTAATACCAAGCATCGTAGCAAAATATACCCATGCCGGAAATCTCGGGTTAATTTCTATCAAATAAATATCTTTTCCGTCGCTCATAGCCTCAAATTCAAACGCCCCGCGCCATCCTGCGGTTTGTACAAATTTTTTGCTCGCTTCAAAAAGAGCGTTGTTTTTTATGCTAACCCCGCTCCATACCTTGCCAAGCTCCGTGGTTGTTAGTTTTTTCATCCCCACACCTGCTATCAGTCTTTCACCGTCTGCAATTCCCACAAAATTTATTTCGATACCGCTTATAACTTCCTGAACTAATAAAGGAAAACCCCATTCATTCGATATTTTGTAATAAAATTCAATAGCTTCGTCCAAATTAAAAGCTTTATAGGCTTTATAATAATTTCCTTTAATCATTACCGGAAAACCAAGCTCTTTGGTTGCTTTTATCAAATCGTCTAATGAAACAATTTCAATGGTTTTAGGATGTTTGACTCCTATTTTTTTACTAAATTCCGGCAGTTTGCTTTTATCCCTCATTTCAAAACATTCTAAACTCGGCAGATATGTTTTTATACCCAGTTTTTCAATATCGTTTTGATATTTTATATATAAAGGCAGCTCCGCATCCAAATTCGGTATTATTACATCAATATCCGATTTTTGCTTAATTTCGGTTATTCTTTTTTTAAACTCTTCATATCCGAGTGTGGGATAAGGCATTAAATAAACTTTTTCAAACACTCCCTGATATACACCTGGCTCATTCGGGTCATAACTTAACCCTACCAGAGAATACTCATCTTTTAAACTTTTTGCAACAGGTATTCCCGGAGCCGGATTATCGGTATTGTTAAGCCCGCTGATTGCTATTTTCATTGTACAAGTCCGTAAACTTTAAGTTTTTGAAAAAAATCTTCAACATCAATATATACATCTTTCCAACTTTTCCCGCTTTTTTCTGCAATTATTTTTACTATTTCCTCTTTGCTTTTACCCTCTTTAATCAAATCTATTATTTCTTTTGCGGTTTCATTCAGCTGATAAGACGTTCCAAGCGAAGGAATAAACGCCATATTGTTTTCATCTATAACCATTTCGTTTAACAGCATAATCGCTCCTTTTGTAATTTATGAAATTTTAAATATTATAAGTTAACAGAAGGTAAATAATACCATCTGAACCCTCTATCATTATTTCAACATCTCTTCTCGGTCTTTTTTCTGAGGACATTATACTAGCAATTTGGGTTAATTACATATCTTTGCTTTGGAGAAGTCGGCTTATCAGGAATTGTCATCTGAAGTAAATTTTTATTGATTAATCTGTCTAAAATCTCTTTTAAATATTTTCTGTCCTTAATTCCTAAATATTCAGCAATTTCTTTTCTGCTTCTTGGAATTTGGCAAAACTCAATAATTTTTCTCTCTTTTTCATCTTGTGGGGTAGCTTGTGGGGTAGCTTGTGGGGTATTTAAAGTGTCAAGTATAATTTTTAACATAAACTCAATAAAAGGCGTTGAACTTCCGATTTGGGTGGATTTTTCTATTGCCGAGTAGTATTCATCTTGATTTTCATAAATTAATGATTCTATCGGTAAATATTCAAAAACATTTTTCCAATTATATAATATCAACGTCTGCCAAAATCTTCCAATCCTTCCGTTTCCATCAACAAAAGGATGAATAAATTCAAATTCATAGTGAAAAACACTGCTGACAATCAACGGGTGTAACTTAGTAACTTTTAACCATTCAAATAAATCACTCATTAATTTAGGAACATTTCTTGCGGGAGGTGCAATATGGGTTATCTCTTTTTCGTTTCCGACACCTACGTTTTTAGTTCTGTATTTTCCAGCATCTTTTAATACATCCTGCATTAAAATTTTGTGAGCTTTTAATAAATCTAATTCATTTTTATAGTCAAATGTATCAATGTTTTCATACAGTGCAATAGCACCTTTAATCTCTGCAATTTCTCTTTGAGTTGCCAATACTCTTTTACCTTCAAGCAGTGCCGTAACCTTTTCTTCGTCTGCTTCAATTCCTTCAATTTTAAGAGTGCCTATTAAAGTTTGGATTTTTGATATTTTTCTGAGTTTCACCACTTTTTTTGTATTAAGAGAACCTATTTTTTCTGATATTTCACTAATTAGGTTAATAATTTCAGGGGTTATTTCAAAAGGCGGAGTGAACATTTATTCCTCTTCCACCTCAATCGCCTGATACGTATAAATTATCGGATGATACATAAGACAATCCCCCAAAAGCCCGGCTTTGATGCAAAGATGTGCAAAAAACTGATCAAATGCGGGAAGTTCTTCCCATACACTCGGCAAAAAAGTAGCCTGATGGTTAGCAAGTTGTAAAATCACCCCGTCAATTCCCGGACGTATTTTTTTTCTTAAATCTTCTTTATCTTCATATTCAAGCTTTTCGGGAATTGTAAGTACGCTTATTTCTATTTTGATTCTCTCAAACTCTTCAGGACTCAAAGGGGGAAACCTCGGGTCTTCAAAAGCCGCCGCTTTAGCATTTGCAACAACATCGTCTATTAAAGGTCTGTATGGAAGTATTGAACCTATACATCCCCTTAAATTACTTCCCTTGGGTTTGTCTTTCATCTTTAATGTTACAAAACACGCCCTTTTTTCTTCTAAAAACGGATATTTTTTAATCCATTCTTCTTTATCTATTAGTTTTTTACCTTCAAATTCTTCCAATATAGACATTCTTGCAAGTTTAAGTAAAATTTTCAAATCTTCCATTTCCCCTCCTTTTTTATTTATTATATCATAATTCTTTAGTCATTTACACTAAATTATCTACTAAGTTGCGCCTTTTCTTCAAGTTTGTAAAGCCATATAAAAACATCAACAACCGCCTTATACATTTTCGGAGGTATCTCTTCTCCTACTTCAACATTTAATAGCATATCGGCAAGAGTTTCGTTTTGAAAAAGAGGAATATCGTAACGTTTTGCTTTTTCAATAATCTTTTTGGCTAGCTCGCCTTTTCCCTTTGCCAAAACCCTCGGTGCATTTTCTTCGTACGCTTTATATTTAAGCGCCACGGCTTTATTCATATTTGTGGATTTTTTCATAAACAGGTCCTTTTTTTGTTAAAGTCGATTTGTAAAGATACACTTCAAAAGGCACCTCAGCCAGCTTTTTATCCCACTTTTTCATCTCTTTAAACAATGATTTATCTTTTATACTCTTTATTCTGCACAAAGTTATATGCGCTTTAAAAGGTTTTTCGTTTGTTAATCCGAATTTTTCGTTAATTTGTGTATTTATTTTATCTATTTTGCCGCTATTTGCCTTTAAATACAAAATTTTGTTTCCAAACATCCCTATTCCGTCAATTATAATTTTTTCATCGGGAATGTCTAATTTTATTTTATATTTTTCAGGCTCGTCCTCACCTATGAATTTATGCGTTAGATGCAAATTCCACCCTTCAACCCATTTACCTTCTATAAACCGTCCTAAGTCTTGTTTTATCGCACCGTAAATCGGAATACTCACGGGCGTAGCTATAAATAGTCTCATTTTAAAAACTTTGATACGATACTAAATAGTACACTTAAAATTATGCTGATTATTATAGATGAAGTTATAGGAAAATAAAATTTAAAATTTCCCTTGTCTATTACAATATCCCCGGGCAGTCTAAAAAGCGGAAATCCTTTAAAAATATATAAAACAATTCCCATTAAAATAAACACTAAACCGATAAAAATAAAAATCTTAGCCATTTTTCCTCCTCTGTACCTCTTTTTCATTAATTATACCAAATTAGCTATAATTTCATTAAAAAAGGACTGTTATGCCTATGACTATTACCGAAAAAATATTTGCCGAACATATCGGCCGTGAGGTTAAACCCGGCGAAATAATTATGTGCGATGTCGATATGACAATAGGAAATGACATAACAACGCCCATTTCAATCAGGGCTTTTGAGGAAAGCGGTGCAGAAAAACTAGCAAAACCCGACAATTTTGCGATAGTGCTTGATCATTTCATTCCGCCAAAAGACATAGCAAGCGCAAACCAGGCCAAAATAAACAGAGATTTTGCATATAAACATAACCTCAAAAACTTTTTTGACGAAAAAGACATGGGAATAGAACACAGACTGCTTCCTGAAAAAGGGCTTGTAATTCCGGGGGACGTTATTATCGGGGCGGATTCACATACATGTACGCACGGGGCGCTTGGAGCGTTTTCTACGGGAATGGGAAGTACCGATATAGCGTTTTGTATGATTACAGGCAAAAGCTGGTTTAAAATTCCCGAGAGTATCAAAGTAGTGTTTAAAGGCGAAAGAAAACAGCACGTTTACGGAAAAGATTTAATATTAGAACTAATCAGAAGAATCGGAGTTGACGGGGCGTTATACAAAGCGCTTGAATTTACGGGAGAAGTTATTGAAAATCTTCCGATGGATGACAGAATGAGTCTATGCAACATGGCAATTGAAGCCGGGGCTAAAAACGGTATTGTCGCATACGACAAAATTACGGAAAGTTTCCTTGAAGAAGTTAAAAAATACAATCCTTTAAGAAGCGAGCCAAAAATCCACTATTCAGACCCTGACGCAAAATATTCACAGATTATCGAAATAGACGTTAATAAACTCGAACCGCTTGTTGCATATCCGTTTTTGCCAAGCAACGGAAAACCTGTATCTCAGGCTGTTAAAGACGACATCGAAATAGACCAGGTATATATCGGAAGCTGTACAAACGGAACACTTAGTGACCTCAGAATAGCCGCAGAAATCCTTAAAGGTAAAAGAGTCCACAGAAGAGTAAGACTAATCGTGACCCCTGCAACGCAAAGAATTTACAAACAGGCCGAACATGAAGGAATTTTAGACATTCTAATTGACGCAGGTGCAGTTGTGGCAAATCCAACTTGCGGTGCCTGTCTTGGAGGATATATGGGAATTTTAGGTGACGGCGAAAGGGCGGTTGCAACCACAAACAGAAACTTTAGAGGTAGAATGGGAAGCAGAAGCAGCGAAGTTTATCTTTCAAACTCTGCGGTTGCCGCAGCAAGCGCAATAGCCGGTAAAATAGCAGACCCGAGAGATTTATAATCTCTTAGCTAATTTTAAAAGCGGAAATGAAAAATTATTTAATACCCGAATGGGAAAAGCAGGAATTCATCCAGCTTGTGTTTCCCCATAAAAACACGGACTGGGAATGCTGTTTAAAAGATGCAGTTAATACCTTTAGTGAAATTGCCTACGCCATAGCACAGTATGAAAAAGTTTTAATCTGCTATGAAGATGAAAACACAATTTCACATTTAAAACATAAAAACTTTATTTTCCGCAAAATTCAAAACAACGACACATGGGCAAGGGATTTTGGAGCTATAAGCGTAAAAAAAGAAAACAGCATTAAACTGCTTGATTTTAAATTCAACGGCTGGGGACTGAAATTTCCGGCAAATCTGGACAATCAGATATCCCGCACGCTGTTTCATATCGATAAAAGCTATAATTTTGTACTAGAGGGCGGAAGTATTGACACAAACGGTAAAACACTGCTTACCACATCTAAGTGTTTGTTAGAACCAAACAGAAACTATCCGTTAACAAAAGAGGAAATTGATGATTTCTTAAAAAAGGAACTATTTGTAGATGAAATTATTTGGCTAAATCACGGCTTTTTAGAAGGTGACGATACCGATTCGCATATAGACACCCTTGCAAGATTTGTGAATGAAAATACAATAGTCTATTGTAAATGCAACAATAAAAACGACATTCATTATAAAGAGCTTGCAAAAATGGAAGAAGAACTTAAAAAAACAGGATTTGACCTTATACCTCTGCCGCTACCAAAGCCAAAAATCTGGGAAAATCACCGTCTGCCTGCCACATATGCCAATTTTTTAATAATAAACGACGCAGTTTTACTCCCCGTGTATGACGACAGTAAAGACAGGTATGTTTATGACCTTTTTTGTGAAATATTTCCTAACAGGAATATAATACCCATAAACGCAAATACGCTTATAAAACAGCACGGTTCTATTCACTGCGTTACAAAAGAGTATTATTCAGACTGCCTCATATAAACTGTCCATATAAAACAGCAATTTCAAACTCCAAAAAATCAACGGGAAATTTTTTTAAAAACTCCCTGATTTTAGCGGGGCTGACCCTGACATTGCCTCCGACTCCCGAATATTTAATATATTCCAAAAGCTCTTTTGGGGATTTAAAACTCATTTCATAGCTTAGTATTTCCAAATGCGTAGGCTCTAAAATTTTGGAAGCCTCAATCAAACGCTCTTTTGAAACTATAGGGGAGTTTACACCTAAAAATTTATGGAGGGATTTAAAGGTATTTGATGTAAATATTGCAAGCAGATACTCTTTTTTTAAATTTTTAATCTCCCTGAATACAAATTCCAAATCATCCGCCCACTGAAGTGCCGAAAATGAAACAATCTGGTCAAAATCATATTTTTTTATCAGTTCAAAACATTTCTTTGTATTAAAATCGGCTTTTAAAGTATTGCAGGGGTTTCTTTTTAGCATCTCTTCGGATGCGTCCACACCCAGATAAAAATCAAATTTTTTATAAACGCAAAGCCCTTCACTTCCGCAGCCCAAATCAACAATCCTGTTTTTTACAAAAGGAAGATATTTTTTAATAATCCTCTTTTGAATTACATTATATTCACCGTAAGTATGGGCAAATTTATTAAAACTTATTAACGCTTTATTCTCAATTCTCAATTCTCTATTCCCCTTCACAACTTAACTACTTCACAACTTCACAACTTCACAACTTAACTACTTCACAACTTCACAACTTAACTACTTCACAACTTCACAACTTAACTACTTATTTATGATATAATTATACCCAAAAAAGGTAAAAAATGACCGGTATTTTATTCACTGTTCAGATTATTTTAGTTATTGCGATAGTAATTCTGGTATTGCTTCAAAAATCCGAATCAATGGGATTAGGTGCATATTCAAGCTCAAATAATACAGTATTTGGTGCCAAAGGTCCTATGAACTTTTTAACAAAAGCTACGATGATTCTCGGACTCTTATTCGTATTAAACACACTAACCCTTGTATATCTTTACAATAAAGAGGCAAACACTTCGGCACTTGACGAAGTAAAAATTCAGACAACAAAAACAACCGCTCCTAAAACACCTGCCATTCCAAGCGTTCCTCAGGCACCGGCAAAATAATGAGATATCTTTATTTATTCTTTTTACCGCTTTGGCTTTTTGCCGAGGCGCATCTTTTTGTCCTGCACAGAATCGACGACAGCAGACATCCTTATACCAACACATCTTCAAAAGAATTAATCAAATATTTCAAATACATGAAATCCCACGGATACAAAGCAGTAAAACTCTCAACCCTTATAAAAATGCAAAAAGAGGGCAAAAACATTGATAAAATAGTAGTGTTTACAGTTGACGACAGTTACAAAAGTTTTTACAAAAACGGACTGCCTCTTTTTAAAAAATACAATATCCCTTTCACACTTTTTGTTTATACTAAAGCCACGACCCAGAAATGGGGTGATTTTATGAACTGGGAGCAGGTAAAAGATTGTGCTAAATACGGTGAGCTCGGAGTTCATAGCTGGGCGCACCCTCATCTTGCAAAATTAAGCGACAAAGAAATAATTGAAGATACGAAAAAAGCGGTTAACGCATTTAAAAAATATATTGGATACGTCCCAAAGATGTATGCATACCCTTACGGTGAATACGATGAGAGGGTTAAAAAAATAATCAATTCTTTTTTTCCTATAATAGCCAATCAAAACCCGGGCGCATACGCCATCACTTCACCTAAAAACAACATAGACAGAATCGCCCTCACAGGCACGGTGGACATATCAAAAAAACTTAAAATCAAAGTTTTAAATATAAAAAACCTTAAAATTGAAAGAGATAAAAATAAAATAACCAAAATCAGCGGATATACTAAAAAACCTTACGTAAACATCTACATCACAAAGCTCGGATGGAAAGGCGTAAAGGTTAAAAACGGGTATTTTGAATATAAACCGAATTTCACACTGAAAAAATACAGAAACAGGGTAATCATAAGTTATAATTATGAAATGATTTCAAAATTAATTCTAAAGGAGGAATAATGGAAGAAGTATTTGAGTTTGCCAAAGAGCATATGGAAAAGAGTATCGAAGTCCTTAAAAAAGACTTAAACACCCTAAGGACCGGGAAAGTTTCAATCCACGTGCTTGACGGGGTAAAAGTTGAATATTACGGCGCACCGACTCCGCTTAATCAGGTAGCCAACGTAAATGCGGTGGATGCGACGACTATCGTGGTAAGTCCGTGGGATAAATCTATCATAAACGATATCGAAAGAGCAATTCAGGAAGCAAATGTTGGTGCAAACCCTAACAACGACGGTGATGTTATTAAAATGTATTTCCCTCCTATGACTGAGGAAGAGAGAAAAAAACAGGCAAAAAAAGCAAAAGAATTCGGAGAAAAAGCAAAAATTGCTATCAGAAATATAAGACGCGAAGCAAACGACGATATTAAAAAAATGTTCAAAGATAAAGAAATTACCGAAGACGACCAAAAAAGAGGACTTGAAAAAGTTCAGGAAATTACCGATTCATACGTTGCAAAAGTGGATGAAATCGTAAATAAAAAAATTGATGACGTTATGAAAATCTAAAGAAGCTAAAATGAACGTAAGAGAAATATATGAAAAATACAAAGCCCTTCTAAAAGGACATTTTCTTTTAAGCAGCGGTAAACACAGCGAATATTACCTTCAAAGCGCAAGGGTGCTTGAGCATCCCGAAGTTGCCGAAAAGCTTGCAAATGAACTCGCTAATCAAATCAAAAAAGCAGGAATTGAAGTTGATACGGTATGTTCACCTGCCATCGGGGGACTTTTAGCAGGGTATGAGCTTGCAAGGGCTCTTGGTGTGAGATTTATTTTTACCGAAAGAGTTAAAGGGCTAATGAGCTTAAGACGTGGATTTGAAGTCAGTAAAGGTGAAAAAATCCTAATTTGCGAAGACATCATCACAACGGGCGGGTCAGCTATGGAAGCCGCAAGGGAAGTTGAAAAAAGAGGCGCAGAGGTTGTGGCGTTTGCCGCAATTGCCAACAGAGGCGTGTGTAAAAGGGTAAACGGCAAAAGCGAAAGAAAAAGTGAGTGCAAACTGCCTGAGGATAAACCGTTTTTTGCGCTTGAGGATTTTGATTTTGAAGTTTACGACCCGGAAAATTGCCCTATGTGCAAAGCCGGAAGCACTCCAATCAAACCCGGCAGCAGAGGGAATTAATGCTTTGCCCCCTTTGCAACCCTCAAAACGAAAACATAATTTTCCAAAATGATTTTTTAAGAGTTATACTCGTAGATGAAATACCGGGATACATACGTATCATCACCCAAAAACACATTAAAGAATTCAGTGATTTAAGTGACGGGGAAGCTTGTGAAATTATGCTTTTGGCAAAAAAAATAGAAAAAATATTAATTAACACTTTGCATCCCGACAAAGTAAATATAGCAATGCTGGCAAACTTAGTCCCACACCTTCACATCCACATCATTCCGAGATTTAAAAACGACCCATGGTGGCCGGGGGCTACCTTTTGTGAAAAACAAAGAGAATTTGACTACCCCGTAACCCAAAGCCAAATCCAAAACCTCATCAATTCCATAAAAGAGCTAAATGGCAAATAAAACCTTTTTTATTTTAAGCCTTTTTTATTTTCTTTTTTTCACTCTTATAGGCGATTATGTTATTTTTATGCCTAAATTTTTCAAACAAATAGGTTTCAGCCCTAAAGAAATAGGCGTTATTTTTTCAATGCTTCCGATTGCAAGGTTTTTAACACCTTTTATTTACCTCAAAAAACCGCTTAGTAAAACAGACTACGTTGCTGCACTTATAATTTCCACAGCCGCCTCGTTTTTACTGCTGACTCATAATTTTTATTTGATTTTAATGGCGTTTTTTTTAATAGGTGTAAGTTTCAGTGTGGTTTTCCCTTATATCGAGGCTATTGCAATTGAACAGTTAAAAGAAAAATACGGCAAAACCCGGGTTTACGGCAGTATCGGGTTTATGCTCTTTGGAATAGTTTTTTCATACATCAACGGCGATTTAGTTTGGCTTTTTATTATTTTAATGATACTTACAAACATTACGGCACTCTATTTTCTTAAAGACAAAACCATTAAAAAATCATCTTCGTCAATTAATTTAATTAAAGAATGGAAATTCTGGCTTGCAGTCGTATTCTTACAGATAAGTTTCGGAGGGTTTTACAACTTTTTTACAATATACAACCTAAATCATGGAATTTCTAAAGAATACATAGGATGGCTGTGGGCTATAGGCGTGATTGCGGAAATTTTTATATTTATTTTCCAACACCGTTTTATAAGCGGCTTTAAGCCTGTGTTTTTACTTAAAATTTCAATACTTCTGACAGCAATCAGATGGTTTATGCTCTATCTTTTCCCGGGAAATTTAATAATGGTGGCTCTTTCGCAGCTTATTCATGCATTCTCATTTGCCATATTTCACACCTCAGCCCTGCTTTACATTTCCAAACACTACACCAACAAAACCCTTGCCCAGCAGTTTTACGCCGGAATTGCATACGGCATGGCGGCATTTTTAGGAAGCATCATTTCAGGTGTTATATACGGAGAGAGTCTGTTTTTATACGAAAGCATTATAGCGCTTTTTGGATTTTTGATTATGCTATAATACATTAAGATAAAATTAAAGGAGCTTAATGCTTCCAAAAAAGATACATGACAGAAAAGTTAAACTCGATTTTCAAAACACTGTAATCTCAGGACCTAAAGGCGTGGGAAAAACGTTTTTGGTGTTTAATTTTTTGGAAAATTTCAAAGGAAAATACAAATATATGGATTTTTCCGATTACAGAGAAAAAAATTTCGATTTTTCGGGAATTGACCTTTTAATACTTGACAATTTCGATTTCTCGATAGACATTCCCCCTGTTACGACATTTATTATTACGGATAAAAAAACAGACATTGAAGGATTTAAAAACATTGAATTAAAAGCGCTCGATTTTGAAGAGTTTTTTTCTTTCGACAACTCTCAAAGCATAACCCACAGTTTTGATAAATTTTTAAAAACGGGAAATTTGCCAAGAAGTATCTACCTTGAAGACTATTTTAAAGAAGAATATTTAAAAGACCTCTTCGAACTGCTCCCGTTCAACAAAGAAATCTTAAAATTTTATTTTTCTCATATAGGCGAAAAATTTACACTCTATCAGATATATCAGATACTAAAAAAACACATAAAAATCAGTAAAGACAGCTTTTACAAAACAACAAACGAACTTATAGAAAAAAGAGTGATTTTCGAAGTTAATAAATTCAACTCTCCAAAATCTCCCAAAAAGTTTTATGCATACAACTTTGCGTTTAAAAACATCCTCACCAACAGAAAAAACATACTTTTAACATTTGAAAACATTGTTTTTTTAGAACTGAATGAAGATGAAATTTTTTACAAAGACACTTTGAGTTTTTATATTCCGAAAAAACGTTTGGGTATAATGGTTATGCCTTTTGCGAACGAAGAGATACTTGAAGAGAAACTCAAAAAAGTAAAAGACGTAGATAAAGTTCAGGTAATTACGATTTCAAACGAATTCGAATTTGAATGGAAAAATTTTGAAGTGGAGGTAACACCGTTTTGGCAGTGGAGATTTGCGGAATAGACGAAGCAGGAAGAGGACCTATAGCCGGACCACTTGTAGTGGCGGGGTGCATTTTTAAAATAGAAAATGGAAAATGGAAAATGGAAAATTATTTAGAAGATATTAATGATTCAAAAAAACTAAGTGAGAAAAAAAGGGAAGAGCTTTTTGAGGTTATTAAACAAACCTGTGAATACCACATAGTGTTTGTGAATAACAAAATAATCGACAAAAAGGGACTCTCTTACGCAATAAATTACGCATTAAAAGAAATAAAAAACACCCTGAAAGCCGAAAAATATCTGTTTGACGGCAATTCTAATTTCGGCGTCGAAGGAATTGAAACAATAATAAAGGGAGACAGTAAAATAAAGCAGATAAGCGCAGCAAGCATTCTGGCAAAAGTCAGCCGTGATAAATATATGATTGAAATTGCCGATAATTATCCAATGTATAATTTCAAAAAACACAAAGGCTATATCACAAAAGAGCACATAGAAGAGATTAAAAAACACGGTTTTAGCGATATTCATCGAAAAAGTTACAGACTAAAAGCGCTAGAACCGACACTTTTTTAAGGAGATTTTTTGAAAAAACTCATTTCACTTGCACTAGCACTGAATTTATACGGTGCTTTTCCTTCGTGGTATTATAAAATCAAAGACACAAAACAGCAAAAAGAAGCTTTTGTCGAAATTATGCTGCCTTTAATCCAGACTGAAAACAAAAAAATAGCGCATTTAAGAAAATTAATCATAGATATTTTCAACGACCCCTATTATTTAATGAATCCCAAAAAAATAGCTTTTTTATCTAAAATCGCCAAAATATACAAAATAAAAAACATCACCGATAAAGAAGAGTTTTTAAAAAAAATAAACACCATCCCACCTTCCTTAGCTTTAGCCCAGGCTGCAATAGAAAGCGGCTGGGGCAAAAGCAGGTTCGTAAAAGAAGCAAACAATATTTTCGGACACTGGGAATATTCCAATAAAGGACTCGCCCCAAAAAGCAAATATAAAGATATAGACATAAACTACTCCATTAAAATATTTCCTTCCCTCGAAGCGTCAATTGCCGCATATATGCGTAACCTCAACAGAAACCCCGCATATAAAAAATTCAGGGAATTAAGATACAGATACACAAAAAACAAAAGACGTTTTACCGGATTGGAAGCTGCCGATACTATGATAAACTATTCCCAACAAAAAGAAGAATATATAAAACTGCTAAAAAACATGATTAAATCAAACCGCTGGCAAAAATACGATAAATAATCATACCAACTCTTACATTCACCAGGGTTGTTTCATGCTAAACTACAAAGATAAAAATATGACAGCTTCGTGCTCCTTTTTGCTTGCGCAACACTCAAATTTTGCTAAAAAGTGCGAACGGCAAGCGCCCTAACGGGTAGACGCACTTTTTTTAACGCAAAATTTTCGTTAAAATCCACAACGCTGTCATATTTTTACTTTTTCGTTATTTAAATATCTTCAGCGTGAAACAGCCCTGTTACATTCACCTTTTTCACATTTTTCCCCAAAATAAATGTTCAATTTTTGGGGATTGGTATTACCCAAAAAATTTAATCGCAATTTTTTACAACTTCTTTAATATTGTTATAAATACCATCCATCAGTTTATTTCTTGCTTCAATGCTTGTCCATGCAACATGAGGGCTTAGAAGCGTTTTATCTTTGAATTTCAAAAGAGGATTATCGGCGCTTACCGGTTCTTTTTCAAATACGTCAAGCCCTACGAAAATATCATTTTTTTCTAAAATCTTTGCCAAATCTTTTTCGTTAATTATACCGCCTCTTCCTACATTTACCAATATTGCGTTTTCTTTGATTAATGAGAGTTTTTCATAATTTAAAAGGTTTTTGGTGTTTTCATTTAGCGGTGCGTGTATTGAAATTATATCGCTTGTTTTTAAAAGCTCATCAAGCCCGACCCTTTTATATTCTGGGTTGTTGTTTTTTCCGCTTGTGGAGTAATACACAACCTCCGCACCGAAACTTTTTGCAATACCGGCAACGCCCCTTCCGATTTCACCAAGCCCTATTATACCCCATCTTTTCCCCGATATTTCAAACCAGTTTTGAATGTGTGTAAATATTTCGCTTTTGGGATATTCTTCGCGGGTATATTTGTCAAAATAACAGATTTTGTTAATAAGCCCTAACACCAGCGCAAACGTATGCTGAATAACCGCATTTGTGGAATACCCGGCCACGTTTTTTACAGTTATTCCTTTTTTTTCGGCATATTCCAAATCCACGTTATTCATACCCGTTGCGGCGATTTGAATAAATTTAATATCCGAATTATCCATTATATTTTTATCAATTACCACCTTATTGGTTACCACAATATCCGCATTTTTCACCCTTTCAAGCGTCTGAGACGGTTTTGTTGTCTGATAAATTTTAACCTCTCCGAATTTTTCAAACCTTTTAAAATCAACATCCCCCAGCGTTAACGCATCCAAAAAAACGATATTCATTGCAACCCTTTATTTTTTATGACAATTATATCAAACACTTACACTAAGTGTCTGGCACTGATATTAATTATTAAGCTTATTTGTATTTTTGTAATCGAACCCTCTGAAAAAATATCATTTTGAGAAAACATCTGCCGTATAATGACCTGAATTTTGAAAAAAACAATTAACAAACCTAATTAACCATAAAACCTCAAGAACTTAATTAATATTCAAACCCTAACAACCGACTCTGTGCTATAATTATCAAAAAGGTTATAAATGAGAATATTTTTAGTGTTGATTTTAGCGCTATTTTTAAACGCAAAAACAATGATAGCAAGTTATTACGCAAAATACGGGATTTTCGGAACCATTGCCGAAGCAAACGCAATATATGAAGTAAACGCCACAAATTATAAAATCTACACCGAAAGCAAGGCATTGGGACTTGCCGCTGCGCTTTCAAAACATATGGTCCAAACTTATTCGAGTATCGGCGTTGTCAAAAACAATATATTAATTCCTAAAGCTTACATTTCCACAAGAAAAAAGGGGAATGATTTTTACAAAAGAATATACCTGTTTGATCATAAAAACAAAAAAATAACCCGCCTTAAATACAAAAACGGCAAACTGAAAGTAAAAGAGACACTGCCTTATTACACGCCTGATGATATATTGAGTTTATATTTTAACCTTCCAAGCTACTTAAAAAAACTGCCCAAAAAAGAAATTTACACCTTTTACGCACTCGGTGGTAGAAAAAGCGACGGCAAAATCGATGTAACCTTTCCAAAAGGGAAAGAACTTGAAAAAGTAAAAAAGACTTTTGACAATGAAAAAGGGGTTTATATCAAGGCAAATCTATACAATAAAGTTTTTGCCGGGGATAAAGGTATTTTATATCTGGTAATAGAGCCAAAAAACTGGGTTACACTTAAAGGCATGGTTAAAAACGTTCTTAAAATAGGGGATTTAAAAGGAGGGATTAAAGATTTTAAACTAATCCCTTAGTTTCGAGATATTTCGTATCATAATCGTTATTGATAAAATCTTCATTTTCAAGCATTTTTAAATGAAACGGTATTGAAGTTTTAATTCCGCTTACCTGAAATTCTTTAAGCGCTTCTTTCATTACGTTTATAGCTTCTTCCCTGTCTTTACCCCACGTAATTACTTTTGCAATCAGGCTGTCGTAATACTGAGGAATGACATATCCCGCATAAACGTGAGTATCAACCCTTACGTCTTTGCCTCCCGGAATGTAGAGTTTTTGAATTTTACCGGGACTTGGTATGAATTTTTCAGGGTCTTCAGCTAAAATTCTGCACTCAATTGCATGGCCTTTTATTTGAACTTCGTCTTGAGAAGGTATTTTTTCACCCTCTTCCACCTTAATCATCCATTCGACAAGATCAAGCCCCGTTACCATTTCACTTACAGGATGTTCAACCTGAAGTCTTGTATTCATTTCCATAAAATAGAAATTGAGATTTTTATCCACCAAAAATTCAATAGTCCCAGCACTGTAATACCCTATGGCTTTTGCGGCTTTTACGGCGGTTTCGTGAAGTTTTTTCCTAGTTTTTTCGTCTAAAATATTAGCTGGGGATTCTTCTATAAGCTTTTGGTGTCTTCTTTGAAGCGAACAGTCCCTCTCTCCTAAATGTATTACGTTTCCGTGTTTATCCCCTAAAATCTGAACCTCAACGTGGCGAGGTTTTTCGATATATTTTTCCATATAAATGGTAGGGTCACCAAATGCGCTTTCGGCTTCGCTTGACGCTGCAAGGAATGCGTTTTCGATATAGCTTTCATCCTCTACAACCCTCATTCCTCTTCCGCCGCCTCCGCTTGCGGCTTTTAAAATTACAGGATATCCTATTTCACGAGCCACTTTTTTTGCTTCTTCAACCGAAGTTATGGCCCCTTCACTTCCCGGAATTACTGGGACTCCGGCTTTTTTCATAACTTCTTTGGCTTTGGATTTATCAGCCATTAATTCCATAACTTCAAGAGAAGGACCTATAAAAGCGATATTGTGCGCTTTGCATACTTCCACAAACGTCTGATTTTCGCTTAAAAACCCGTATCCGGGAAATATTGCGTCGCATTCGGTCATTTCCGCGGCGGTAATTATCGCCGGGATATTTAAATAGCTTTCTTGGCTTTTTGCAGGTCCTACGCATACGGCACCGTCTGCAAATTTAAGATATATAGCTTCTTTATCGGCTTTTGAATATACACAAACGGCTTCTTTGTTAAGTTTATGTATAGCCCTGATGGCTCTAAGGGCGATTTCTCCCCTGTTTGCTATTAGAATTCTTTTCATTTATACCCTTTTTACCCTGAAAAGCGGAGTGTCAAATTCTACCGGCTGTCCGTCTTCAACCAATATTTCAACAATTTCGCAGTCAAATTCGGCTTCAAGTTCGTTCATAATCTTCATAGCTTCGATTATACACAGAGTCTGGCCTTTTTTAACTTTATCCCCTACTTTTACATACGGAGGAGAATCGGGACTTGGAGCCTGATAAAACGTCCCCACCATCGGAGATGTAATTATCTCTCCTTCTACTTCACATTCGACTTTAGCTTCAACTTTCTGAGAAACGGGTAAAGCGGCATTATCAGACTGGGCAGGTTGTATAGCGGTATTTTGAACAACATTTTGCACACTGCCGGATTTATCCAAATAAATTCTAAACTTTTCATTTTCATATTCCAAAATATTTGTAGTGGATTTATCAAACGCTTCTAAAAGCTTCTTTATTTCTCTCAAGTCCATGAATACTCCTTAGTAAAAATAATATTTAATATTTTAAAATAATAACATAAATTTGATACAATTTTGAAAAAGAGTGTTTTTCCCTCATCTCTACATTATAAAAAAGGTATATAATGGGTGTAAAATCCGATATTTGGATCAGAAATATGGCCAAAAATTTTAATATGATATCTCCTTTTGAAGAAAAACAGGTAAGAAAAGGAATTATAAGTTACGGAGTTAGCTCATACGGTTACGACATAAGGGTAAGTGACGAATTCATGGTGTTTACAAATATAAATTCCACAATTGTAGACCCAAAAAATTTCGATGAAAGAAACGTTGTAAACATTAAAGGCGACTGTATAATACCTCCTAACAGCTTTGCTTTATGCAGAAGCGTGGAATACTTTAAAATGCCCCGGGACGTACTTGCCATATGTGTGGGAAAAAGCACATACGCAAGATGCGGCATAATTGTAAACGTCACCCCAATCGAACCCGAATGGGAAGGACATATTACCATAGAAATTTCAAACACAACTCCGCTTCCGGCAAAAATTTACGCAAACGAAGGAATCGCACAGCTTATTTTCTTAGGTGCGGATGATAATATATGCGAAACAAGCTATGCGGACAAAAGCGGCAAATACCACGGTCAGCAAGGCATTACGTTACCAAAGGTTGATAAATAATGGAAAATGGAAAATGGAAAATGGAAAATAAAATTAAACTGTGTATCGCTTTGGATAATCCAACCAAAGAGGAGAATTTAAAACTGGCAAACGAAATAAAAGAATATGCAGAGGATTTGTGGCTTAAAGTAGGATTTAGAAGTTATATACGAGACGGGGCGGAATTTATAAATGAATTAAAGTTAATGGGTTATAATATCTTTTTGGATTTAAAACTTTACGACATTCCAAACACCATGGCCGATGCTGCCGAAGAGATTGCAAAACTGGGCGTTAATATGTTCAACGTTCACGCAAGTGCCGGAAGCAAAGCTATGAAAACGGTTATGGATAGGCTAAATAAATTTGAAAAAAGGCCTCTGGTTTTGGCTGTTACGGCACTTACAAGCTTCAGTGATGAAGAATTTAAAAAAATATACGGCGACAGTATAGAAAACAGGGCAAAAGAATTTGCAAAACTCTCATTCGAAGCGGGGCTTGACGGAGTGGTCTGTTCGGCATTTGAGAGCAAAATGATTAAAGAAATTACGGATAAAAATTTTATAACCCTGACACCCGGAATAAGACCGTTCGGGGAAGATGCGGGCGATCAGACAAGGGTTGCGGACATTGATCTTGCAAAAGCCCAAAATGTCGATTTTATAGTGGTCGGAAGACCTGTTTACAAAGATAAAAACCCAAAAGCAAAAGTTGAAAAAATATTAAACAAAATCAAGGAGAATCAATGAAAAAAATTATTTTAAGTTTAAGTATTGCCGCAAGTTTATTCGCAAGCGATAAACTGCTATCTCAAAAAGAGTTAAATGATGTGCTAAAAGCTAGTTTCATATACCCTAAACTTTCAAAAGACCTTAAAAAAGGAATAGTTAAAGTCAGAGGCGTATTTAAAGACGGTTTTTACATAATAAACATCAAAACCCCAAGAGGTGCGGGTAACATATACATTACAAAAGACAAAAAATATACAATTTTAGGAAATGTGATAAACAATAAAAACGGACAACCTCTTAGAGCAAATTTTCCTGTAAATAAAAATATTGTTCAAAACGGAGTTATATTTACCTTCGGAAAAGGTGACAAAGAAATATACTTAATAACAGACCCCGAATGTCCTTTTTGCAGAATGATGGAAAAAGAAACAAAAGCAAATTTGGAAAAAAATTATAAAGTGCATGTAATTTTATTTCCGCTTTCATTTCATAAACACGCAAAAGATATGACATATTATATATTAGCCGGAAAAACCGATGAAGAAAAAGCGAAAAGATTACGGGAAACATTAAGCGGAAGCGATAAATGGAAAAACTATCATCCTACAAAAGAGGAAAAAGCAAAATTTGATAAAATATTAAACAATTCCAAAAAAGCTGTTGAAGAACTGGGAGCCAGGGGGACACCAAGCGTATATGATAAAAACTTCAATCAGATAAACTGGGGAAACTTAGTTCCAAAAGGTAAAAAATGAGTTTTATAGACGCAACGCTTTGTGCGAGTCTTAAAATCATAAGGGCACTGCACGAAGAGGAAAACATATTTGAAGAACAAGGCATAGGTTTCGGAGGGGACAGAAGCCTTAATATAGACCTTATTGCCGAAAAAATATTTATAAAAGCACTTAGTGATTACGGAAACATTTTAAGTGAAGAATCGGGATTTATAGATAACGGAAAAGACAAAAAAATAATAATCGACCCGATTGACGGAAGTTACAACGTATCAAACCATATTCCGTATTTCGGATGCAGCGTATATTTGGAAAACGAAGCGTCCGTTGTCGTTAATCTCAGTAACGGCGATTATTTCGTAAAAGACAAAAATGGTAAAAGATTTGAAAATTTATTCAGAAAACCGTTTGCCGCAAACTACAGACACGATGTTATTATTTTTGAAAAAGCGTATAAAAATCCCGATATTGTCCAAAAATTAAGCAATCATAATCTTAAATTCAGAGCACCAGGGGCATTAAGCCTCTCTCTTTGCTACGGAGAATTCGCAAAAGCGGTAATTTACAAAGGTGAAATAAGGGAATTCGACATAGCGGGCGCACGGTTTTACAACAGTGAGTGTCACTGGCATATTGAAGACGATTTAATACTTATGAGTCCTGAAAAAAAAGATTTAGAGGAAGTTTTAAGCATTATAAAGGAATAAACAATGGGATTTAGCAGTTTCTTAAAAAAATTCAAAAAACCTCAACCAACCAAACAGGAAAAAAGCACAACATGGATAAAATGTCCCGTATGCGGTGCTATTAGTTTTTATAAAGAGGTGCAAAAAGAATTCAACACATGTCCTAAATGCGAATATCATTTCAGAATGAATGCGGAAGACAGAATAAAGCTTCTTACAGACGAAGGGACTTTTGTAGAAATGGATAAAAACCTTGAACCCAACGACCCGCTACATTTTGTGGATAAAAAAAGCTACAAAAAAAGAATAGAGGAAAATTTCAAAAAAACAGGAAGAAAATCATCCGTTATTAGCGGAGAGTGTAAAATAAACAATATTCCCACACAACTTGTGGTGTTTGATTTTGCTTTTATGGGAGGTAGTTTGGGAAGCGTTGAAGGTGAAAAGATTGTCAGAGCCGTAAACAGGGCTATTGAAAAAAATCAGGGAGTTGTTATCGTATCAACGTCAGGCGGGGCTAGAATGCAGGAGAGTACGTTTTCTCTAATGCAGATGGCGAAAACTTCGGCAGCCCTTGCAAGTCTTGCTGAACACAACCTGCCTTATATTTCCGTTTTAACAGATCCGACATTCGGAGGGGTAAGTGCAAGTTTTGCATTTTTAGGAGACTTTATAATAGCAGAACCCGGCGCCATTATAGGATTTGCAGGTCCTAGGGTTATCAAACAGACAATAGGCGAAGATTTGCCCGAAGGATTCCAAAGAGCTGAATTCCTGCTCGAACATGGACTGATTGACATGGTTATAAAAAGAAACGAACTAAAAGACACTATCGGTAACCTCTTAAAATACACCTTAAAAGAAGCAAGTTAATTTTTTCCAACCGCTTCCCTTCACAACATACTAAAAGCTGAAAGCACAAAGCCCCCACACCAAAGTGTGGCCAACCCCACCATAGCTTAAAGCAAAATATATGCAATATTGTCTTTTATAATTGCTTTTACAACTTCACGACTTCACAACTTCACAACTTCACAACTTATCCACTTCACAACTTCACAACTTTATACTATAATTCCCAAAAAGGCTGCTTATGGCGATTTACGCCCTGCTTGATTGGGATACGTTAAAAAAATATGACATTTCCATAAAAGATTTCTGTAAAACGGCAAAAGGTCTTAAAGCCAAAATAATCCAATACAGAGACAAAAATTCATCCATTGAAGAAAAATATGAAAGAGTGCTTGAAATTAAAAAACATTGGAAAAAACCTCTAATAATTAACGATACCGTCGAGCTTCTCCCTTACTGCGAGGGCATTCATATCGGGCAGGAAGACCTTGATAAGCTTTCGCAAAAGTTTAATCTTTCTAAATACGATGTAATACAAAAATTAAAAACAGGTGAATTATCAGAATGGAAAATGGAAAATGGAAAATGGAAAATTAGCAAAAAAAACAATTCTCCATTCTCCATTGTCCATTGTCCATTTATAGTAGGTCTCTCCACCCACAACAAAGAAGAAATCCTAAAAGCAAACAAACTGCCCTTGGATTATATAGGACTTGGGGCATACCGCCCGACATCCACAAAAAAAACCTCTAATATAATAGGAGATAAAATTATAGATTTAATAAGATTTTCTAACCATCCGGTCGCAGTTATAGGAGGCGTTAAAATTTATGATAAAATTCCGTCAAAATTTAAAGTGATAGGAAGCGATATATGCAGATTAACGTCTTCTCGATTGAGAAAAAAGAGGATTTTCAAAAAGAAATAAACGATTTTATAAAAAAATCAAAACCTTTTGCCAATATAAAAAACCACACTTTATACTCCAATAAACTTGCCAAATCAGACACTCCTCAAAAAGAGTATTCTAAAATGTTTGCAAAATACGTTAATGACGGATATAACGTTATATTGACTCCTGATGGAAAGTTAATGGACTCTTATGAATTTGCAAATATTTTCGAGCACTCTAAAATTAACTTTTTTATAGCGGGTGCCTGGGGCTTTGAGGACGAATTTAAAAAAAACGGAATCAATATATCGCTGAGTCCTCTTACCATGAGCCATAAAATTGCAAAATTAGTACTGTTTGAGCAAATATACAGGGGGTTAAGCATAAAAAACAATCACCCATATCACAAATAAGGAGAAGGAATGAATATGAAAAAGTATCACTTATACAAGGAAATGCTGCTTTTAAGAAAAGCCGAACTTGAAAAAATATTAAGCAGTCTTTCAAACGAAATAAAAGACATAAACAAATGCGAAGTAAACGATGAAGCCGATTTTGCAGCGGCAAGCATGGACAGCGGCAGGGATTACCAGATATATATAAATCAAAAAAAGGAACTTGAAGAGATTAATGAAGCCCTAAAAAAAATAGATGAAGGTACTTATGGAATTTGTGAAATGTGTGAAGACCCTATTCAAGAAGCCAGACTTAAAATCAAACCTTACGCAAAATATTGTATAATATGTAGAGAAATTATCGAAAAAGAAGGAAAATAACAAAAATGAAAAAATACACCATTTTTAGCATTATACTAATTGCTTTAATCACACTGCTTGTTTATATTGAAAACAACGCCTTTACGACATTTAACCTATTTGGCATACCCGTTACACTGCCAAACGCCATATGGACGGCGATATTTTTGGGTATATTTTTTCTTTTTTCACTGATATTTTTCGGTATATTGAATATAAAAGAGTATTTTTACAAAAAAAACATCCAAAAAGAGATAGAAATTTTAACAACAAACATTAAAAACAGAATTCTTTACAAGGACCCTCTCAAAAAAGAGGTTAAAATTTTAAAACACTGTAACAATTTCGTAAATAACATCAAGGGACTGCAAATCGAACCCAAAAAATGTGAAAAATTTGAATTTTTAGAAGACATTGAAAAACTTATGAACGGAGAAGTTATAGAAATCAGCAAATATAAATTAAACGAAAACAATCCGTGGTTTATTCAAAACATAAAAAACAGACTCAATAAAGACGAAAACTTTGCCAAAGAGGTACTTAAGAAATATAAAAATGAAGAATTGAAAAAACTTGCATTTAAGATATACGCCAAAACCGCTAATATTAGTGAAATATTAAAATATGACTATGAAATAGACATTGAAATTATAAAAGCGCATTTAAAAGATAGCGATGTTAAATTGTTGCTTAAAAAAGCAAAACTTACTCCTAAAGAGGAGATAGAAATAGCTAAAAGCATTCATCAAACGCTTGACCCAGACAGGGAATTTGAAATTATAGAGCCTCTAAAATGGGGAAGCGCATATCTTGCATTAAAATATGAACACATTGAAAAAGCAAAAGAGCTTATAGAAGAAAACGAACTGAAATTTTTCGAATTTTTCTTAAAACTCCGTGAAGCCGGAATAAAGGCTGATATTGACGAATATATCGATTCTGAAATCTGACCCTCCCTATTTTTTCCTAGCCCCCCTTGCAGGGTATACGGATTTGCCTTTTAGAAGCGTTGTTAAAAAATTCGGATGCGATATGACTTTTTCAGAAATGATAAACGTAAACGCCGTTGCCTACCATAATGAAAAAACAACAAAAATGATGCAAAAATCCCCCCTTGAAAAGCCCTATTTTATTCAAATCGCCGCAAACAATATTGAAAATGCCGTAAAAGCCGTCGAAATTATAAACGAAACAGATTGGATAGACGGTATTGACATCAATCTCGGCTGTCCCGTAAATAAAGCCAGACGCAGCGGATTTGGGGGAGTGCTTCTTAAAGATGAAAACAGAAATTTTTTAAAAGAATTAGTAAATACAATAGTCAAAACTTCAAAAAAACCGGTAAGCGCAAAAATGCGCATAGGATTTGACAAAAGCGTGGTAGAAGACAGAGCTAAACTGCTTGAAGATTTAGGCATAACATTTTTAACAATTCACGGAAGATACGTTAAACAGATGTATAAAGGAAACGCCAACTATGACGAAATAAAAAAAGGTGTTAAAGCCGTCAATATTCCTGTAATCGCAAACGGAGACATTACCGATTATGAAAAAGCGAAATTTGTTTTGGATTATACAGAGGCAGCAGGTGTTTCAATCGGAAGGGGTGCTGTTGGAAAACCTTGGATATTTCTTGAAATGAAACAAAAAGGCAGCATTACCCCCGAACAGAAAAAAGAAGTAATACTCGAACATTTCAATCAGATGATTTACTGGTACGGGGAATACGGCGTGATACTCTTTAGAAAACACGCCCATGCATATTCTAAAGGCATTGCAAAAGCCAGTGAATTTAGAAGCAAAATGAATAGCGTAAAAGACCCGGATACCGCAAGAGAGCTTATTGAGGAGTATTTTTAATGTTTAGCGATTATATAGTTTATGTCGATGAAAGCGGCGACCATTCTTTAACTTCTATAGACAAAGATTATCCCATATTTGTTTTGGTATTTGTAATCTTTAAAAAAAATGACTACCTTCAGCTTGTAAAAGAATTTAAAAATTTCAAATTTAAACATTTCGGATACGATACGGTTATTTTACATGAAAATGAGATAAGAAGAGAAAAAGGCCCGTTTAAAATTTTAAAAACAAAAGAAAAAAAAGAACTGTTTCTTTCCGAATTAACAGAAATTATAGACAAAACAAAATGTACCATTCTGGGCTGTATAATAGATAAAAATAAACTAAAGACAAAATACGAAACTCCTGAAAACCCATATGATATTTCTTTGAAATTTTTAATTGAAAGATTATATTTGTTTTTACGAGAAAAAAATCAGATAAACAAAACAACACATATAATCGTTGAAGCCAGAGGACGAAAAGAGGACGAAGAACTTAAAAAAGAATTTCAAAATATTATTAACAATAATTATTTTAAAACTATTTTACCTTTCGAGCTTATAATCGCGAATAAACAAATTAACTCCGACGGTATGCAACTAGCTAATTTAATAGCAAGACCAATAGGCAGAAAATACTTAAAACCTGATCAAAATAATAAAGCATTTGAAATAATTAAGAGTAAATTCAGAAAAGTCAATGGAACATATAAAAACTACGGAATTAAGATATTTCCCTAACAGGGTAAGCACCCTGCGGCCGCGAATCCGCAACCCATTATTTGAATTATAATATAATTAGAAAATAATATCAAGAGGTGAAAATGTTTAACGGACTTATAAGAGAAAAGGCAAAAATAAAAAGTTTTTCAAACAACAAATTAAGGCTTTTGTCAAAATACAGACCTCAAATTGGAGACAGTATCGCAATAAACGGAGTGTGCCTGACAGCTACGAAAATATACCCTGACGGTTTTGAGGTGGAATTATCCCCCGAAACCCAAAAAATTATACCTCTTGAAAACTATCAGACGGGTAAAGAAGTGCATATCGAACCGGCCCTGCGCTTTGGCGACAGAATAGACGGTCATCTGATTCAGGGACATGTGGATGCAACAGGCGAAATACTTCAAATCAAAAAAAACGCAAATTCTTACGATGTAATTATAAAAACGGACCCGAAAATTATGAAATACATAGCCCCGAAAGGCTCGATTGCAATTGACGGTGTAAGTCTTACCGTAAACGAAGTTTTCACCGACAGATTCAGACTGACAATTATCCCGCATACATTTGAAAACACTCTATTTAAAACTTATAAACTCCACCAAAAAGTAAACATCGAAACCGATATGTTTGCAAGGTATATCTATCATATGTTAAAACACTCTCCCGAAGATATAAACGAAAAAATACTTGCCTGGTGGTGAAAGAGGCTAAATAATTATGAATTGAACCCTCTGAAAAATATCTTTTTTTCACCCTCTTTCACTCTAAAAATAAATGTTACATTTATTTTTGGAATTGTCATTATATTCCTTTAAGCAAACTTTAAGAAATTTAATATTTTTAATTCATTTTTAACCCTATTGTTATATACTGACGGTATAAAAACAACTTTTAAGGAGCGGAAATGAAAAAACTGATTTTAGCTGTAAGCGTAAGTGTGGCTTTAATGGCGGGAAATTTAAATTTACAAACCGATAATTCAGATATTCAAAGAATTGCACCGAATTTAAACAACCCCGTTATGTCATATTCTTCGGTGGTTAAAAAAGTAATCCCAAGCGTTGTAAATATTTCAACGGAAAAAATCGTAAAAACTAAAATCCCCGAACAGTTCAGAAGATTTTTTGAAGACCCCTTTTTTAAAAAATTTTTCGGACCCTTCGGCACAATTCCAAAAGAGCCCAAAGAGCATAAAGAACACGCTCTTGGAAGCGGTGTTATAGTTACAAAAGACGGTTATATCGTCACAAACAACCATGTAGTGACCGGAGCTACAAAAATAATCGTAAAACTTCATGACGGAAGAAAATACACAGCAAAACTTATAGGAACGGATCCGAAAACGGATATTGCAATTATTAAAATAGACGCAAAAGATTTAAAACCCATAACAATTGCCGATTCAAGCAAAATAAAAGTAGGAGATATCGTTCTTGCCGTCGGAAATCCGTTCGGACTTGGAGAAACCGTTACACACGGAATTGTAAGCGCACTCAATAGAACGTCAATAGGACTTAACGATTATGAAAACTTCATTCAAACGGACGCCGCCATCAACCCCGGAAACAGCGGAGGGGCATTAGTTGACCTAAAAGGAAGGCTTATAGGCATAAATTCTGCAATTATCAGTAGAAGCGGTGGAAATAACGGTATAGGTTTTGCAATTCCAAGCAATATGATGAAATTTGTAATTACATCCCTAATCAAACACGGAAAAGTAGTCAGGGGATATTTAGGCGTAATGATAAGCAATATAGATTCTTCCAAAGCAAAACTTTACGGAATAGACCACGGTGTACTAGTAAACAAAGTAGAACCTAAAAGCGCAGCCGAGGCCGCCGGATTTAAACCGGGGGACATTATAGTAGCGGTTGATGGTGAAGAGGTTAAAAATGCAGGAGAACTTAGAAACAAAATTGCCTTTAAAGGTCCCGATACAAAAGTAAATATCAAAGTTTACAGAAATGGCAGATACATTACATTAACCGCAAAACTAAAAGCGCTTAAAACAAAAAAAGAAACCGTTGAAAACATAAAACTTCTTGAAGGCGTAACACTCAAAGAAGATAAAAACAAAATCGTAATCGATAATGTTTCACCTAATACATATCCGGCAATAGCAGGATTAAAAAAAGGCGACATAATATTAAAAGTTAAAACGGTAAAAACCGGCAAATGGATTGAAGTAAAATCAATTGATGAGCTTAAAAAAGAGTTAAAAGACCTTGACAGAGGCGACGCTTTGCTTGAAATAAAAAGAGAAAATTCAATTTTTATAGTCCAGTTATAAAATGAAAATACTTTTAGCACCAAGCGAGAGAAAAACTTTAGGAGGGGACAATCCTCCTATTTCAAAAGATTCTTTTATTTTTCCGGAAATTTACGATAAAAGAATTGAAGCGATTAAAAAATACGACGAATTTCTAAAAACAACTCAGGATGTTAAAAATTTCGGAGACGATAAAACGAGCGTTTTTGAAAGACCTTCCAAAAAAGCCGTTTTAAGATATAGAGGAGTTGCGTTTGAACACTTAAAATATACAGACCTTGATAAAAATTCCCAAAAATGGATAGATGAAAACGTTTTTATATTTTCAAATCTTTTCGGGGTGATAAGGGCGGGGGATTTAATACCGCATTATACTTTAAAACAAGGCTCCAAACCCGGATTTGACATATATTCATATCATCATAACGTTTTTGCACCGATACTTGAAAAAATAAACGAAAACGAACCTTTTATCGATTTAAGGGCTAAGTTTTATGAAAAAATCTATAAACCGAAAAACGCAATTACTTTTAAATTTATAAAAAATGGCAAAGTAATTAGCCATTTTGCAAAAGCCTACAGGGGAAAACTAACCGCAATTATTGCAAAACATAAGCCAAAAGCAATTGAAGACGTACTCAAAATCCCGTTTGAGGGAATTAAAATCATTGAAATACAGGAAAAAAAGGAAGTTAAAGAAATTGTCTGCGAAATTGATTAAAAATAGTGAAAAATATTTAATTCAATTTTTCTGTTTATTTGATATTCATCCTCAAATTTATAATCCAAAGCCAGAGCATTTTGAACGTTTACCGTGAATCTATAATTAAAATTAAAATATCTTTTAGTGTGAATATCGCCTAAGAAATATCTGTTTATACCCAAATTCATTATTATGGCGTTATTACCGTCATATTTAACAATTCCGCTTTCAATCCCCACACCGAAACTATAACCTTTATTGTAATCTGAATTAAGATTAATATCCGTATTTATCATAGCGTAAACCAAGGCTTTTTTAATCTCATACGTAAATCCCCCGCCGGGGTTTATTTCAAATACGAGTTTATTTTTATTATGTATGTTTTTCCTGTAAAAACCGGCAAACACTTTCCACGAAACCGGTTTAAAAAATTCATCCCTTTTTGTTAAGGATTCTATTTCCACTAGGCCTATTCTATTGACTTTTAATTCGTTATTTTTGAAAATTGCTTCGAAATTTCCAAATGCAAGAGAAGAGCCTACTTTATAACCTTCAATAGGATCAATCAACGTATGATAAGAAAGTCTAAGTCCCATTTTCACATAATTAATATCATCATGCCCTAAAGTAAAAGAGATTCTTTTAGAATTATGGGAATTAACGGGATTATAAGGCGTCTTATACTGATAGTTTGAAATATATTTAATTTTGCTTCTGGCTTTTAAAATTGAAATAAATCTTTTTGTATATTCATTTTTG
>JAMOQT010000027.1 GCA_027063865.1 Nautiliaceae bacterium | reverse complement strand
GCAACAGGAATACCCGGTGCCGGATTATCCGTGTTATTAAGACCACTTATAGCAATTTTCATTGTATAAGTCCGTATACTTTAAGTTTAATAAAGAAATCTTCTACATCTATATAAACTTCTCTCCAGTCCCGCTCATATTTTTCAGCTAAAATTTGTACTATTTCTTCTTTGTTTTTACCTTGTTTTAAAAGTTCAATTATCTCTTTTGCCGTTTCATTGATTTGAAAACTTATTCCCAGGGAAGGTATAAACGCCACTCCGTTTTCATCAATAATCATTTGATTGATAAGCATATAAACTCCTTAACAGTTTTAAAAATTATATAAAAGAAAGGTAAACGGAAGGTAAATGAAAAGAAAATTATTTTCTTGATTTTTGCCACAAGAAAATAACAACCCAAACAGCAAGCCCAATCAAATAAGAAATATATTCGTTTGGAAGATGTAAATATTTTGTCATAATATTCGGCAACATAAAAAACGGTACAGCAATTAAAAACAGAAGTCTCTCAATTATATTACAGTGTTTAATAAAATAACCCTGTGTGGCGCTAGAGAAACTAAACATACCAAGCATAGCCGTAATAAATATTATAATAATCTTCACAGGGTCGGTAATAAAAGTAAATTCATTTACATCCCATTCATTAACACTGTTGATTAAAAGCAGTTCCATATTAAAGAAAAACATAAACGGTAATATTGCCGTTCTTATATCATAAGCAAACCCCTGAAGACCGGTTTTAATCGGGTCTGCTTTAGCAATTCCCGCCGCAGCGTAAGCCGCAATTCCCACAGGAGGCGTATCGTCTGCGAGAATTCCGAAATAAAACACGAATAAATGAGCGGCAATTGCTGGAATAATAAAGCCGTTATCCTGAGCCAACTGTAACATAACAGGAGCGGTAAGTGAGGCTACCACGATATAATTTGCGGTAGTCGGAAGCCCCATTCCAAGAATCAATGAAATAAACGCCGTTAAAAGAAGCACTATTAAAATATTTCCGTTTGAAAGCGTATCAATTACATCAAGCAGTACCTGACCTATACCGGTTAATGTAATACTTCCCACAACTATACCCGCAAGCGCAGTGGCAAGAGCAATAGGCACCATGTTTCTCGCACCATTTACCATTCCATGGAAAATATCTATAAACCCCTGAATAAAATCTTCTTTTTTAATTTTTCTTTTTTCAATAAATAAAGCTTTAAAGGGATACTGAATAACCATAATAACCATTAAAAGCCAAATAGCGCTAAAAGCCGCCATCTGTGCCGACTGTCTTAAAACTATTAAAACATACATCAAATAAGCCACAGGAATCAGATAATGAAGCCCGCTAATAAACGTTTGCCATTTCGGCGGAAGTCTGCGTGGGTCTTCACCTTTTAATCCAAGCTTTTTAGCTTCTAAATGAACTATATAAAACAAAGCCAGATAACTGACAACCGCCGGAATAGCGGCCGCAATAATAACATCAGTATAAGCAAGACCTAAAAATTCCGCAATAATAAACGCCGCAGCACCCATAACAGGCGGCATAAGCTGACCGTTTGTAGAAGCGGCAACTTCAATAGCCGCAGCTTTTTCAGCAGGAAACCCGGCTTTTTTCATAAGAGGAAT
>JAMOQT010000026.1 GCA_027063865.1 Nautiliaceae bacterium | reverse complement strand
TTTAAACCAAAAGGCTCTTGTTATTCCGAACATTCCGGATGAAGACGTCCCCGTAGGGAAAGATGAAGAAGACAACGTCGAAATAAAACGGGTAGGTGATATTCCCAAGTTTGATTTTGAACCGAAATCTCACGATGAACTCGGCGAAAAACTTGACTGGCTCGATTTCGTAAGAGGCGTAAAACTCGCAAAAAGCCGTTTTACCGTTATGAAAAAAGACGCCGCAAGGCTTGAAAGGGCTTTGATTAATTTCTTTTTAGACCACAACAGGGAATGGGGATTTGAGGAGGTATATGTACCGTTTATTGTAAACAGGGAAACAATGACAGGAACCGGACAACTTCCGAAATTCGAAGAAGACCTGTTTAAAATCGAAGATGAAAACCTTTATTTAATTCCGACTGCGGAAGTACCTTTGACAAACCTTTTCAGGGATGAAATTATTACGGATTTAGAAAAACCGATTAAACTTACCGCTTATACGCCGTGTTTCAGAAAAGAGGCGGGAAGCTACGGTAAAGACACAAAAGGAATAATCAGACAGCACCAGTTTGACAAAGTGGAACTAGTAGCCATTACTAAACCTGAAGAAAGTGATAAAATGTTTGAAGAAATGGTTGCTTGTGCATCAAGTGCGCTTGAAAAACTCGGACTTCCATACAGGCAATTAATGCTATGCACCGGAGATTTGGGATTCAGTGCGGCTAAAACGATAGACCTTGAAGTATGGATACCGTCCCAAAACAGATACAGGGAAATCAGCTCAATTTCAAACACCAGGGATTTTCAGGCCAGACGTGCAAAAATAAGATATAAAGACGGAAAGAAAAACAGACTTGTTCATACGTTAAATGGCAGTTCTTTAGCAGTAGGAAGAACACTTGTTGCCATTATGGAAAACTATCAGACAAAAGACGGCAATGTCAGAATTCCGGAAGTTTTAAAAAAATATTTATAAGGTAATACGTGGCGGAAGAAAAAAATACAAACACCGAAGAAAATGTAATTGTTATAGAAGAAGGCGATGAAGAAAACAAAAAAAAGAAGAATAAATTTATACTTATAATCATTATATTATTGCTTATCACCATTATTCTTCTTCTGATTTTAGCCGCCGTTGTTATTACAAAAAAAAAGAAAAACACACCAAAAGTTTCTCCGGAAATTACAAAAATCACAAAAAAACTTAAAAAAAAGCACATAGTCCCAAAAGACGAAATTAAACAGCTTATAAAAAGGGCTACAATTCTTTACAATAAAGGGGAAAAAGAAAAAGCCCTGCAGATTTTAAACAAACTTTCAAGCTATTCCGAAGCTCTCTCATATTACAACCTCGGAGTTATAAAACTAGAAGAAAAAAACTACAAAAAAGCCCTCGAATATTTTCAAAAAGCGATAAAAAACAAAGACAACCGCGCACTCAGCGCCATTAACGCCACATACGCATCCTTGATGCTAAACAATAAAAAACTTTATAATTATTACAGGCAACTGGCTTACACTTTTCTTCCGGAAATTGCCAAACTCAAAAGTTACCCTTACTATTACGCAGTAGTAATGTACTATATGGGATATGAATACGAAGCCATTGCGGCCCTTAAACTAAAAACTTCTTACAAAAACGAATCCGAAAAACTTTTAAGCGCTATTTATGAATACTATCAAGACTTTGCCCATG
>JAMOQT010000025.1 GCA_027063865.1 Nautiliaceae bacterium | reverse complement strand
GCAAGTAAACTTCCGATCATTACACTGCTAGCCCCTACTGCCAAGGCTTTTGCAATGTCACCCGAATATTTAATTCCACCGTCCGCAATAATAGGTACGCCGTGTTTTGCACCCTCAGCCGCACATTCATCAATTGCGCTTATCTGAGGTACACCAACACCCGCTACGATTCTTGTGGTACATATACTTCCTGGACCAATTCCCACTTTAACGGCATCCGCACCCGCTTCGATTAACGCTCTCGTAGCTTCGGCAGTTGCAACGTTTCCTCCCACTACATCCACTTCAAATCTTTTCTTTATCTCTTTTACCACATCTAAAATTCCTTGAGAGTGTCCGTGAGCGGAATCCACTACAATTACATCAACCCCGGCACCCACAAGCGCGGCGGCTCTTTCGACCCCGTTTCCGACTCCGACTGCAGCTGCAACTCTTAAACGCCCGAATTCATCTTTATTTGCATTTGGATACGTTTTTTTCTTTTGAATATCTTTAATTGTAATTAATCCTTTAAGATGTCCTTCATTATCAATAATAGGCAGTTTTTCAATTTTATTCTCATGTAAAATATCTTCCGCCTCTTCTAATGTAATTCCTTCTTTTGCGGTAATAAGCGGCATCGGTGTCATTAAATCTTTTACTTTTTTATTGTAATTTTTTTCAAATCTCAAATCCCTGTTGGTTAAAATCCCTAAAAGTTTATTATGTCTGTCCACTACAGGCACACCTGAAATTCTAAAATTTTTCATAATTTCAAGCGCATCCGCAATTGTCGAATCAGGCAGCACTTTTACCGGGTCTATTATAATACCGCTTTCGCTTTTTTTAACTTTTTCTACTTCTTTGGCCTGAGTTTCAATATCCATATTTTTATGAATTACGCCTATTCCTCCAAGCCTTGCTATTGCAATGGCTGCTCTTGCTTCCGTTACCGTATCCATCGCCGCAGATACTAACGGAATATTTAAACTGACATTTCTTGTAAATTTAGTTCTTAAATCCACATCTTTTGGTAAAACATTTGAATATTGAGGTACCAATAACACATCTTCAAAAGTAAGGGCTCTGTATTTTATTCTCATTTTATTTCCTTTATGGCTTTTTCTACTATGCTAAGGAAAGTATATACCGTTGCTCCTACCATAAATATCATTGTTCCTAAAGCAAAATATCCTGTCCAATCCATTTTTATTCCTTTTTTTCTATTTCGTTTAATATCTTATTATTGATATTTTTTAAAGCAACTAATAACATTACAAAAAAGAAAACACCTACTCCTAATAAAATAATTAAAACGATTTTATTATTTTTTACAAAAAAAAGGTTATAACCTAAAAAGGCCATACCGCTTAATAAAAGATATATAAAATTAATCAGTAATTTAAAAATTTCCATTAAATAATTAACTTTTTTCATTTTACCATATTTTCAATTATTTTTGCTCCGTCAAACAGTGTCTGTTCGTCAAAATGTTTAGCAATTAATTGTAACCCCATCGGCATATTGTCTTTATCTTTTCCTACAGGCAGCGATATAGCAGGTACTCCCGCTAAGTTTACACTAATTGTATAAATATCGCTTAAATACATTTCAAGAGGGTCTTTTTTACTTCCGAATTCAAAAGCCGTTGTCGGTGTAACAGGTGTAAGGACTAAATCAGCTTCAGAGAAAAGCTTGTCAAATTCGTTTTTAATCAGGTGTCTTACTTTTTGCGCTTTTAAATAATAAGCATCGTAATATCCGCTTGAAAGAACGAAAGTTCCAAGCATAATTCTTCTTTTTACCTCATCTCCAAACTGCGCCCTTGTTAATTTGTATGTTTCTTTCAGATCTTTCCCTTCAATTCTATTACCGTATCTCATACCGTCAAATCTTGCAAGGTTTGAGCTAGCTTCTGCTGTGGCAACCACATAATAAGTTGCAACGTCATATTTTGAATTCATTAAAGTTTTATGAATAATAGTGTGTCCTTCTTTTTCAAGCTCGGCAATAATTTCAGTTAGTCTATTTTTAATATCCTCATCCGCTTCGTCGATATAGTTATCAATAACTGCAATTTTAAGTTTTCTGTTTTCGTTTATTTCTATTTTTTTGTTTTCAACGGGCGCTGAGGTTGAATCCTTCGGGTCATACCCTGCGATTATATTATACAAAATTGCCGCATCTTCAACATTTTGTGTAATAGGTCCTATTTGATCAAGACTGCTTGAAAAAGCCACAAGCCCAAGTCTAGAAACTCTACCATATGTAGGTTTCATACCAACAACACCGCAAAACGCCGCCGGCTGTCTGATAGACCCGCCCGTATCGCTTCCAAGCGCTGCAATTGCAAGTCCCGCACCAACCACGGCAGCACTTCCGCCGCTGCTTCCGCCCGGTACTTTATTTGAATCATACGGATTTAATGTTTTTCCGTAATAGCTCGTTTCGGTACTACTTCCCATTGCAAATTCATCCATATTACATCTACCAAAAGGACTTAGTCCCGCTTCAAGCATTTTATCAATAACCGTTGCATTGTAAGGACTTACATACCCTTGAAGGATTTTAGATGAGCATGTAATTTCCCATCCTTTTACGTTGATGTTATCCTTAACAGCAATCGGCACACCTTCACCCGCTTCACTTAAGTCTTTATCTAAAAACTGCTCCACATACCCACCAAGCTCACGATTTTCTTTTGCTTTTTTGTTTATTTCAGCTTTTAAATCTTTTAATTCCTCTTTTGATAATTTCAGTGCTTCTTTTAGTGTTATCATTAAAAATCTCCTTTTATACTTTTAAGCCATTTGTAAATTATGTAACTTACCACCACTATAACAATTATATTTAAAATTATAAACCAAAACGGAACCGGTTTATCCATTATAAATCCCTGATTATCGGCCAGTTGTATTTATAAGCCAAATAACCCAATATCATCGCCAGCGGAATGAGAGATGCAATATATATTTCACCTATACTCATTTTCCATCCTTTTTATAAACTTATTCATTTTAACATAATTTACGATAATTATTAAAGCCACAAACAAAAACAAAAAGCCCAATACAACATACAACAAATTGTTTTGTTCAAAAAATTTTATCGTATAAACCCATAAACCACCTGCTACAGCTAATAAAATAACAAGTTTTTTATATAAAGCGTCAACGACTTTATCCATTCAACGCCTTATTACATCTCTCACACAACTCACCCTCATTTTCCGCCAGATATCTCCAGCACCTCGGACATTTATGAAGAGGTGATTTTTTAATTTTAATTACAAACTGCTCATCCTGAATATGAAATTCATCAAGTACTTCTCCATCAATCTTATCGTTTATTAAACTTACGACAAAAAAGTCCGCCATTTCATCAACCAGTAATTTATTATAATTTGTTTCAATTGCAAGCTCGAGCGTGTCTTTTATAACTTTTTCTTTTTTGAGTCTGTCCACTATTTCAAAAAATCTTCTTCTGATTTCCAAAATCTCTTCATCAATAGGATTTTCAACAGCAGTTAAAGGCGTATATACAAAATCAAATACGTCTTTTGCGTCTTCTTTAATTACGGCAGGAGCATGTTCTACCGCTTCATCCATTGTATATGTTAATACCGGAGCAAGCAGTGAGATCAGCTCTTTTACGATTACAGCCATTGTACTTTGTGAATTTCTTCTTTTTTCGGAATTTAGAGGCTCACAGTATAGTCTATCTTTACATACGTCCATATATATGGCACTAAGTTCGGTTACAATAAAATTATTTAAAATATTAAACGCTTTTGAAAAATCATATTTACCAAAAAGCGCCACCACTTCATCAAATACTTCTTTGCTTCTTGCCAAAATCCATCTATCGATCATTGATGGGTTTGTAAGTTTAACTTCTTCCAAATCGTTTACATTTGCTAATAAAAATCTTATCGTGTTTCTTATTTTTCTGTATTGTTCGGCTACTTGTTTTAAGATACCGTCACTAATTTTGATATCACCGCTGTAATCGCTTGTGGCAACCCAAAGTCTAAGTATTTCGGTTCCGAATTTCTTAGAAACTTCCTGAGGCGCAACAACGTTACCCTTAGACTTACTCATCTTTTCACCTTTTTCATCTACGGTGAATCCGTGAGTAAGTATCGATTTATAAGGCGCTCTTTCCTCAATTGACGTCGATACTAAAAGTGAACTTTGAAACCACCCTCTGTGCTGGTCGCTTCCTTCAAGATACATATTAGCAGGATATTCACCCGCATCATAAGGTCCGTTTTTAAGTACTGCATACCATGTTGAACCGCTATCAAACCATACGTCAAGTATGTCGTTTACTTTCTCCAGTTTTGAAGCCATTTCTTTTTTAGATTCAGGCAGCAGCTCTTCAATGCTTAAATCATACCAAGCATCCGCGCCTTTAACTTTAAATATTTCATAAATATTATCAATTATTTCATCGTCGATTATAAGCTCACCCGTATCTTTATTTCTGAAAAACGCAATAGGCACACCCCAGTCCCTCTGGCGGCTTATACACCAGTCAGGTCTGTTTGCAACCATTGTTGAGAGTCTGTTTTTCCCGGTTTTAGGTGTAAATTCAACTTTTTCTATTTCTTTAAGCGCCCTGTTTCTTAATGTATCGCCGTTTACCTCTTTATCCATTGCAATAAAAAACTGTTTAGTAGCCCTGAAAATTACAGGGTTGTGACATCTCCAGCAGTGCGGATAACTGTGCGTGAATTTGGAAACTTTAACTAAATTATCCCCTAAAAGATCTAAAATTTTTGGATTTGCCTCAAATATATGCATACCTTTAAATTCTTCAGGCAACAGTTTTTCAGTTACAATTAGGTTGGAGTATTTACCTTCGTCGTCAACCGGCTGTAAAATCTCGCTAAATCCGTATTTAAGCCATACCCTGTAGTCCTCTTCACCATGTCCCGGAGCCGTATGAACGCATCCCGTTCCTCCATCCATTGTTACGTGTTCGCCTAAAATTATTACAGATTCTCTTCCGTTTAGAGGATTTATTGCTTTTAAATTTTCTAATTCTTTTGCATCAAACTCTTTAACTATTTCACCGCTTACAACTTCATTTTCTTTTAAATTCTCAAAAAGCTCTTTTGCTACGATTTTATTATCGCTTGTTAATACGTATTTTTCTTCCGGACTTAAAGCAATCCCCATATTTGCAGGAAGCGTCCAAGGGGTTGTCGTCCAGATTATGATACTTGCATCACTGATTCCAAGCTTGCTTTTAGCTTCTTCGCTTAAAGGAAACGATACATATATTGAATAATCTTCTTTGTCTTCATATTCAACTTCCGCTTCTGCAAGTGCGGTTTTATCGTGCATACACCAAAATACCGGTTTGCTTCGTTCTATTAAAAGTCCTTTTTTTGCTATTTCTGCCAAAGCTTTATAAATATTCGCTTCAAATTCAAAATCCATAGTTTTATACGGATTATCCCAATCCCCTATAACTCCTAAATTTTGAAACTCTTCTTTTTGAATTTCAATAAATTTAGCGGCGTGCTGACGGCATAATTCTCTTACTTTGCTTTTTGGCAGGCTTTCTTTTTTCTTTCGTCCTATTTTTTTCTCCACCTGCTGCTCAATTGGCAGTCCGTGACAGTCCCATCCGGGAGTGTATCTGACATCAAACCCCTGAAAATAGTAATACTTAATAATTATATCTTTTAAAATTTTATTAAGTGCGTGACCTATGTGAATATGTCCGTTTGCATACGGAGGTCCATCGTGAAGGTTGAATTTATCGTTTCCGACTCTGTTTTGTTTCATTCTTTCATATACGTTTTCACTAAACCATTTTTTGTATTTTTTAGGTTCGTTCTGAGGAAGGTTACCACGCATTGGAAAGGTGGTTTTAGGCAAAAGAAGAGTATCTTTGTAATCCATTGAGGTTTTCCTTTTTTGCAAGGTATTATACCATAACTTTTAATGGAAAATGGACAATTAAACAATGGAAAATGAAATACAAACTTTAAAATTTTCCATTTTACATTTTCCATTGCAACATTTACATATTATTCGATGTGTGAAACAAGATGAACAATTTCAGGGTCTGCCGGATAAAAATAATCTTTCCCATCATAATCAAACTGGGAAAGTATATCTCTTATGACGTTTATTCTTGCTCTTTTCTTATCGTTTGCATCAACAACTACCCAAGGAGCATACGGAGTGGATGTTGATGCGAAAATATCTTCTTTAGCCCTTTCATAATCGTCATAATGCTCATAACTTTTCCAGTCAAGTGATGAGAGTTTCCATTTTTTCAATGGATCCGTTTCCCTTGATTTAAGACGTCTGTATTGTTCTTCTTTTGAAATGTTAAGCCAATATTTAAAAAACTTTATCCCATCATCCACTATCATCTCTTCAAATCTGGGGCATTGTCTTATAAATTTCAAATATTCTTCATGTGTACAAAATCCCATAACCCTCTCAACCCCTGCACGGTTATACCAGCTTCTGTCAAACAAAACTATTTCGCCTCCGGCAGGGAAATGATTGACATATCGTTGAAAATACCACTGGGTTTTTTCCCTATCACTAGGTTTTGGAAGGGCTACGCTTCTAGCACTTCTAGGATTCAAATGCTCAAGAATTCTTTTAATGGTTCCACCCTTTCCGGCCGTGTCTACACCTTCAAAAACGACAATTATTCTTTTGTTTTTTTCAACCGCCCAGATTTGAAGTTTGACAAGTTCAATCTGAAGCCTTAACAGCTCCTTTTCATAGAATTTATCTTTTAATTTACCGTTTTTTTTAAACACTTCATCTTTTGGAAGTTTGTATTCCGGTAACTCTTTTTTCTTTTTCATATTCTTCCCTTTTTGATACAATAACCTAATTATATCATAAAGGACTGATATGGAAATTTTATTTATCGGAAAAGAATGGAAATTTAAAAAGGCTTTAAAAGAAGAATTATTAAAAAACCTTGATTATAATTCAATCAGATACATAGATACATTTGACATTGAATTTCAACCCTCACAGGAAACGTTAATCGTAACAAACAAAAAAACATACCCTCTTGTAGCAAGAATTTTAGCAAATCTCACAAATCAACAGCTGGTGGTAAAAGACGATTTTCTAATCCCAGAACATGCAAAATATTCAAAAAACAGTTTTTATTTAGACTATTACTATCCGATTAACGTAATTCTTTTAGAAGATGAAATTCCGGAAATTTTTATAATTACTCCAGAATATGAAAGCATTAATATTTTTAAATTTGATAAAGATACCGCTTTAATGTTTCTAGACCCAATTTTTAACGCACACAAACTAAACTATACCGTTTTGGAAAACGAAGGGGGCTTTGTAGAAATTGTAACCGAAACGTTGGAGGACATCGTAAAAAAAGAGATACTAAACGTTTTGCCAACCGTTGTATTTGGGAATATATTCGAACATATCGTCCAAAATCTTCCTCCTAAAAAAATCACTTTTGCAGAAAGCTGCACAGGGGGGCTTATCGTAAGCAGCCTTACTAAAATATCTGGTTCTAGCGGATGTTTTGACGGAAGCGTAGTAACTTACGCAAACCGCATAAAACACGAATGGCTGGGAGTTGAGGAGATAACTCTTGAAAAATACGGGGCTGTTAGCGAACAGACCGTAAAAGAGATGCTGCTTGGAGCCATTGAAATAAGCAAAGCCGATTATGCATTGGCTGTTAGCGGCATAGCAGGGCCAACCGGAGGCACTCCGGCTAAACCTGTAGGTACCGTATTTATAGGCGTGGCCGACCATAAACAGTTAAAAGTTGAAGAATTTCATTTTAAAGGGGGCAGAAACTACATTCAATATCAGGCAATGATGAATGCCGTTAGAATGTTTATAACATTTAGCTCTCTTTATAGTAAAATTCCATAAAAAAGGTAATCAATGCCAAATCCTATTGAAAGAGTAAAAAAAGCCATAGAAGAAATTCAAAAAGGCAATATTATTATTATGATAGACGATGAAGACAGGGAAAATGAAGGTGATATGGTATATGCCGGAGTGTTTTCTACTCCTGAGAAAGTTAATTTTCTTGCAAGTAAAGGACGCGGACTTATTTGTGTAAGTATTACTAACGAAATAGCAAATAAACTCGACCTTAAGCCAATGGTTGATTCAAACAAAGAAAGTTTTTCGACGGCTTTTACCATAAGCGTGGACGCAAAAGAGTGTAAAACAGGCATAAGTGCGTTTGAGAGGAATTTAACAATAAAAAAACTATCATCCCCTACAAGCAAGCCTGATGATTTTGTAAAACCGGGACATATATTTCCTCTTGTGGCAAAAGAAGGCGGTGTACTTGTCAGAACGGGACATACCGAAGGAAGTGTGGATATATGTAAATTAGCCGGAGTTTATCCAACAGCCGTAATTTGTGAAATAATGAATGAAGACGGCACAATGGCAAGACGCAACGATTTGGCAAAATTTGCAAAAGTGCACAATCTCGCAGTCGTATATATATCCGATATAGTCGAATACAGACTTCAGTTTGAAACATTGGTAAATAAAGAAAAAGAAGAAACGCTTGAAATAGACGGTGTAAAATTTAAAAAAATAGAATTTATCGACCATTTAGGACATATGCACTACGTTTTGGCAAACAATCCCAAATCAACCACAAATGTAAAATTTTATAAAGTAACCAAAAACGTAGACTTTTTACTTAACAGTGATATTTTAAAAGAATATGAAAAAATACTTGAATATATTAAATATAACGGCGGGGTTATAATATTTATAGATTCAAATTCAAAAGAAGCTGAAAAAGAGTATGGAATCGGCGCTCAGATTCTAAAATCATTGTCCATTCAAAACCTTAATCTCTTTAGCCGTCACAAAAACGAATTTAACGCACTTAAAGGATTTGGTATAAATATCAATAAATATTTGGAGATATAATGAAAAAAGCTATAATACTGCTCAATATGGGAGGAGCCAGAAGCGCCAAAGAGCTTAAAGAATTTTTATATAATATGTTTAAAGACAAAAGAATAATATCTTTTCCGATAAGACACATTTTAGCCCCCCTTATTTCTAACCTCAGATATAAAAAAGTATGGGAAAATTATAAAAGCATAGGAGGCAGCAGGATATACGAACTGACTGAAAAATTATGTAAAAAAATGAAGCAATATACTGATTTTGACGTAGTATATGCCATGCGTTACACCAAACCGCATTTAAAAGATATAATAGGCAAATATGATGAAGTAACGCTTTTGCCCCTATATCCCCACTATTCATATACAACATACGAAAGCTCACTTGACGAATTAAAAGAAATTAATTTTAAAGGCAAAATAAATATCGTTAAACCGTTTTTTGAAGATGACAGATTTAACGAAATCATTAAAGAAAATATATTAAATTCCATTGACAATCCGTCCGAATGGCATTTAATCTTTTCAGCTCACGGACTACCTAAAAAAATGATAGAAAAAGGTGACAAATATCAGTCCCACATAGAAAAACATGTAAATATTTTAAAAAACATGTTGCCGAAATTCAAATCAATCAATTTAGCATATCAGTCAAGATTCGGATTTAGCGAGTGGTTAAAGCCATACCTTCACGAAGAGCTTGAAAAATTTAAAAATGAAAAAGTCCTTATTTACCCAATTTCATTTATGATAGACAACAGCGAAACGGATCTGGAACTGAAAGTAGAGTACAAACATCTTGCAGATGAAATTGGAATAAACGACTATAAAGTCGTAGAATGCCCTAACGATAATAAAAAAGCGGCAAAATTTTTAGTGGAGCTGGCAAATGAAAGCAATACTTCAGAGAGTTAAATACTCAAGTGTAAAAGTAGATAATAAACTTATTAATGAAATAAACAACGGCTTAAATGTTTTAATAGGTTTTGAAAAAGAAGACAATGAAGAAAAAATAAAAAAAATGGCTAAAAAAATCGCAAATATGAGACTTTTTGGAGACAGATTTGATAAAAGCGTCAAAGATATAAACGGAGAAATTTTACTTATTCCAAACTTCACCATTCCCGCAATTACAAAAAAAGGGACACGTCCAAATTTTCAAAACTCTATGCCGCCTGATGAAGCGAAAGAATTTTATGATAAAATGGTACAAGAATTAAATTCCCTCATTAAAGCCAAACCCGGAATATTTGGCGCAATGATGGAGGTTGAGATTGTAAATGACGGGCCTGTAACCATCATATTGGAGGTTTAAAATGAAAAAACTGTTTTTAATCTTTCTAACTGCAGTTTCCCTTTTCGGATATAATATAAAACAATTCGTAACCTGCAAAGGTGTTGAAAATTTAAAACCGGTAAATATTACCGATACTTTCA
>JAMOQT010000024.1 GCA_027063865.1 Nautiliaceae bacterium | reverse complement strand
CAAGAACTCTTGTTGCATAGTCGAATGAAAAGTTAGAACCTGTAAAGAATGTTCCAACTGCCGCACCGAATAAAACAACTCCCACAACACCGTTGAAATATAGGAAAAATTTATATGCGTTTTTACCGATGAGGTTACCGTTTCTGTTTATATATTCATATGATACCGCCTGAAGAACAAATGCAAACAAAATAAGCATCCATACCCAGTAAGCCCCACCGAATGATATTGAGTAAAATAGTGGGAATGCCGCATATAAAGCTCCACCGAATAAAACAAGTGTAGTAAATGTAAGCTCCCATTTTCTACCAAGAGAGTTTAGAATACCTCTCTCTTCCATTTCATTTTGTGCAACGTGAAACAGTGTTTGTCCACCCTGAACAAAAGTCATAAATATAAATAATCCTGCTAGAACCGCTGCAATTATCCACCAATAAACCTGTAGATAAAAATGCGTTGCGTCCGTTGTAATTGGTGCCCAAGTCATTAGTGCGCTCCTTTTGGTCCGTTTTTAACGACCGTAAATAGGATTTTAAGCTCTGCAATACCAAGAATTACGAAAGCTGTTAGGAATAAGAAGAATGTCGCCTGAACATTTTGCAGTGCAATTGGTGTTACTGATACGTTTGTTGGTAACACACCAAATACTGTCCAAGGCTGTCTTCCTATCTCCGCAGTCATCCATCCGAAACTTGTTGCAATCCAAGGTAGAGGAACAGATAGTACTGCTAGTTTTTGAAGAAGTGTATTGTTTTCGAATGTACCTTTTAAGATAGACACATATGCTAGCACAAACAATAAAATAAACCAGAATCCAAGTCCTACCATAATATGGAATGAATAGAATACCGGTGCTACCGGCGGATATAATTTTGTAGGATCAGTCAAATACCCATATCCTATTAAATCAGCTCTTGTAACTTTTATTCCGTCAACTTCATCTACGACTTTGTAAAATTCAGCTTTTGCAGCTTCCATTGCCGCTTTATCGTTATTAGCTTTTGCTGCATGGTAAGCTTTTAGAGCCTCAATAGCTTTAGCACCTTCAGCGTGTAATTTTTCAAACGGCCAAATATTATATTTGTCATTACCGTATACTAAGTCTTTAAGTCCCGGAATGTATGCATTCGGATCTCTTTTACCAAGTAGTGACAACATATTAGGTAAAGGAATTTTAAATGCAAAAGCTTCGTCATTGCTTGTTGCAGTTTTAGGATCAACCGCTTTAGGAATACCTATTGCAACAATAGGTGCACCTTTTTCACCTACTACCAACCCTTCAGCCGCTGCAATTTTTGTCGGCTGGGTATTTGTAACTTCATAAGCGTGTTCATCTCCTATAACCGCTGTAAAGATTGATGCAATTAGACCGAATGCAGCTGCAACCGTTGCAGATTTTTTCGCAAAATCTTTATGTTTACCTCTTAGCAGATACAAAGATGAAATACCTAAAACAAATAATGAAGCAAGTGTGTAAGAACTGCTTACAACATGTAAGAATTTAGCTTGTGCTACAGGTTGAGTAATCATTGCATAAAAGTCAGTCATTTCAAGTCTTGCAGTTTCAATATTGAATGTTCCGAAGTCACTGCTTGGATGCTGCATAAATCCGTTGGCGATAAGAATCCAAAGTGCCGAAAGGTTTGAACCGATTGCAAGCAGCCAAGATGAAGTTAAGTGAACGCCTTTGCTTACCCTTTTCCATCCAAAGAATGCAATAGCCGCAAATGTCGCTTCCATAAAAAATGCAACAATACCTTCAGTTGCAAGCGGTGCCCCGAATAAGTCACCGACAACCCATGAGTAAGTAGACCAGTTAGTCCCGAACTCAAATTCGTGAATAATACCAGTAGCTAAACCGATTGCAAAGTTAATTCCGAAGATTAACTGCCAAAACTGTGTAATTTCTTTCCACTCGGCTTTTCCCGTTTTTACGTAAATCGTCTCAAAAAACGCCACAAGAAACGACATACCGAGTGTAAACGGTACGAAGAAAAAGTGGAAAAGTGCCGTCATAGCAAACTGGGCTCTTGCCCATTCAAGCATGCTGTAATCTACCATGCTATTCCTCCTTTTTTTGTTTGTCGGCAGTGATTTTTGTCAGGTGCTTTAAGTAAAGCGCTTTTTGCGCTTCTTCCCCTTTGATTTTTGAACTTACGGTAGGGAAGAAAAACACTTTCAGCACCACAAAAATCACAACCAACTTAATAATAATAATCAGCCAGAGTTTCTGGCCGATGCTTGAGAGGTTTTTAAACCCGTCAATGTAAAAAAACAGAATGCGTTTAATCATAAGCCCTCCTTCGAGGCTATGAAAATTGTATATCAAAACATTAAAAGTGTCAATAAAATTTCATAAAAATTTAATAAAAAAAGAGTTTTTTAATCCAAAACCTTTAATAAATGTAAGATTTATGTAAGAAGCCCTAAAAATAGGGCATTAAAAGATAAAAATATCCTTTATTCCGATACTTGCACTTCTTTAATTTCGCTCTCCCATAAACCGTGTTTTGTACAGTAAGACATTGCTGTCAGTTTAAGTTTGTTTGATGTAGGTACGATGTAAAAATCAACTTCAACATGGTCTTTTTGATTACCTAATGTTCCTGGTGTGAATGTAGCCTGTCCAAGAAGAGTTTCTCCATTCCAGAGCTGAACATATGCAATGTAATGGTCGAAATCATCCGGATGTGAGTATTCGTTGCCGACTTTTACTTTTACTTTGAATTTTTCACCTTTTTTTGCCGTATTTTCACAGTGGATAAACGGTGAATGTCTGTCAATGTAGTCTTTTTTCTCAACTCTTTCGATTTGAGAAATGTCTTGGTATTTGTTAATTTTTGGCATTTTTGTCTCCTTTTGTTAAAATTTTTAAGTATTATAACAGAAAAAAACAAAAAAGATAAATTTTATCTTTTTAATTAAATAAAAAATTATCAAAAAGGTAACTATGAAAAAAATTGAAATTTATACAGACGGAAGCTCACTTGGAAATCCCGGGCCTGGAGGATGGTGCGCCATTTTGAGGTATAAAGGGTATGAAAAGATTTTACAAGGAGGAGAGAATCATACCACAAACAACAGGATGGAACTTACTGCGGTTATAGAAGCTTTGAAAGCTTTAAAAGAACCGTGTGAAGTCGATTTATATGCAGATTCGACTTATGTTTTAAAAGGTATAAACGAATGGCTAAAAAATTGGGTGAAAAAAAACTTTAAAAACGTAAAAAACCCTGATTTATGGAGGGAATATTTGAATGTGAGCAGAAATCATAAAATTAATGTTAATTGGGTAAAAGGACACTCGGGACATAAGGAAAATGAAATTTGTGATAAAATTGCAAAAGAGGAAGCGTTAAAAAGGAAAAAACAATGTTAATCTCCGAAAAAGATATTAAAAAATATTTGTCTAAAGTACCCCCACTTCCTGAAAGTGCAAAAAAGGCGCTGCAATATTTAAAAGAGGGTGATTTAAGAAAAGCCGCTTTGGAAGCCGACAATGACATTGTATTAAAAAAACAGATCGAAACTGTCGTAAATTCCGCCTATTTTTCACTGCCTAACAAAGTGGAAGATACTGTTCAGTTATTTACAATGATAGGGCTTGAAATGGCGCAGAGTCTTGTATATAGCTATATTGTTTCTTTACTTGAGCCTAAAGAGTGGAAAATATTTGATATAAATTTCAGAGATTTTCAGGCACAGTTTTTGTCTGCTTACGAAGAATACATGATATTGGAGTTCGGAAAAGAAACATACAAAAAATATCCCGAAATAGGCGCCATTATTCCGGTGGCTGTATGTGTTTGCGATATGCTTTTGGGCGATAAAAAAGATAAACTCCGGCTTATTACGGAATCGGTCCCTCTTGAAATAGGTACGCTTTTAAAAAGAATGACGGGTATGACGCTTTTTGGAATAGCGGCAGAAATTGCTAAAATTTGGGAATTGGAAAATGAAAAGTGCGAAATTGTGAAAAAAAGCGAATGTATTGAATGCAATAATCCCATAAGCGCCCTTGTGCATTTTCTGTTTTTTTATATGGTAAGCAAACCGGCGTTTATGGATTTAAACTCTCTAATTGAATTTAATCCGAAATGTATGGATTTTATTCCGAAAACTACACAAAGGATAATGAATGAAGAATGAGCTTGAAAAGAGCTTGGGGTATGAGTTTAAGGACGAAAAACTCTTAACCGAGGCTCTCACACACAGAAGTTATAAAAAAGACGTAAATAACGAAAGACTGGAATTTTTAGGCGATGCGGTAATGGATTTGATAGTAGGGGAGTATCTTTTTCATCTGTTTCCAAAAGCTGAAGAGGGAATTCTTTCAAAACTCAGAGCCGCACTTGTAAACGAAGACTCTTTTACAAGACTTGCAAAAAGACTAAATCTTGGAAAATACCTCTATCTCTCTCCTGCGGAAGAGAATAATAACGGACGTGAAAAACCATCAATCCTTTCAAGCGCTTTTGAGGCTATCATAGGTGCCATTTATTTGGAGTCGGGGTTTGAAAAAGCAAAAGAAGTCGCGTTAAGACTTTTAAAAAAAGAGTTTCCTGTTATAACTCCCGAAGAGCTTCTTAAAGATTATAAAACAACCCTTCAGGAAATTACACAGGCTCATTTCGGCGTGGTACCTGAATATAGACTTATAAACGCAAGCGGACCGGATCATAAAAAAGTGTTTGAAATAGGTGTGTTTATTCAAGACAGGGAATATGCAAGGGCAAAAGGGAAAAGCAAAAAAACCGCCCAGCAGGAAGGTGCTAGGCTTACTATTGAAATGTTAAAAAAAGAGCTTAATATTAGTTAATGGAGAATAAAATGGCAGTAGTTAAATTAGAAATAAATGATAAATATTTAGAAAATTTTTTAAATTTTATGAAACTTTTTCCTACAGATATTATTAAAATAGAGATAGAAGACAACTTTGAAAAAGAACTTTTAAAAAGAGCAAAAGAAGTAAAAAATAAAAAAGTAAAACTTTTAAGTGAAGAAGAAGTTTTTGATGGTATTTGAAAAAAAATTTCATCCAAAAATTAAGAGTGATTTAAAAAAAATTGATAAACAACTTATAAAAAAGATAAAAGAGATTCATATTCAAAATATCGCAAAAAATCCATATAAATATCCTCGATTAAAAGGAAATTTATCTAATTTTTTTTCTTATCATTTTAGAGAAAATAAAGTTGATTATAGAATAGGTTATGAGATAATAGATAATACAGTGGTGCTTTATTTAATTATTGCAAAAAGGGAAAATTTTTATAAAAATTTATTAAAAAGAATTTAGGTGGAGGTTGATAGTGTTTAACAGTTTCGGAGAAATATTCAGATTTACGACATTCGGGGAGTCGCACGGAAAAGCCATAGGTGTGGTGATAGACGGCGTGCCGGCGGGGCTTGAATTTGACGAAAGGTTTTTACAAAGTGAGTTAGATAGAAGAAAGCCCGGAAAAAACAGGTTTGCTACAGCCAGAAAAGAGAGCGACACAGCCGAAGTGTTAAGCGGGGTATTTGAGGGTAAAACCACGGGGACTCCTATTGCAATTGTGATTTTCAATAAAGATCAAAAAAGTAAAGACTATTCAAATATAAAAGATATTTTTCGTCCCGGACATGCAGATTTTACTTATTGGCACAAATACGGAATAAGGGACTACAGAGGCGGGGGCAGAAGCTCCGCAAGGGAAACCGCTGCAAGGGTTGCTGCCGGGGCGATTGCGAAAATGATTTTGAATGAACTTGGTATCGAAGTTAAAGCAGGAGTTATCGAGATAGGCGGTATCAGGGCAGAAAAAGAAGATTATCAATACGCAAAAACCTCTCCTCTTTTTGCACTTGATGAAAATACCGAAAAAGAATGGATAAGTCTTATTGATAAAAAAAGAAATGAGCATGATTCGCTTGGAGGTGTCGTAAAGCTAAAAATAGAAAATTTGCCCGTAGGGCTTGGAGAGCCTGTATATTATAAGCTTGACAATGTTTTGGCAAGTGCGATGGTAAGTATCAATGCGGTAAAAGGCGTATATATAGGAAATAAAGACGCACACAAACTTACAGGTTCTCAAAATAACGACGAAATCGGTAAAGACGGTTTTTTAAGCAACAATTCAGGAGGTGTGCTAGGAGGTATCAGCAACGGTGAAAGTGTTGAAGCCGAAATATACTTTAAACCCACCCCCTCAATTTTTAAAAAACAAAAATCAATCGATATTTACGGAAACGAAGTTGAAGTTGATTTAAAAGGAAGGCATGACCCGATTGTGGCTATCAGGGGGAGTGTGGTTGTTGAAGCTATGGCTGCATGTGTAATTGCCGATATGCTATTACTTAATATGACAAGAAAAATGGAATTTTTGAAAAAAATATATCAATAAATATAAATAGCAAGCCAAATTGCCGTTTTTTTGGTTTTAATAAGGGTATGGGGAGTGTTTGCGGGAATAAAAAGAAAATCCCCGGCTTTTAATTTTTTAATTTCTCCGTTTATTTCTATTTTTGCGCATCCTTTTAATAAAACTACGAATTCGTCTTCTTTTTGATTGAACGTTTGAGGGGTTTTTAGAGTGTTTGAGATTATTTTTTTAATGGTTACGTTTTTATGTTTTAAAAGCGTTTTAAAAATTTCGCTGTCAATATCCGGAAGTATGGAAATATCAAAAAGATTTTCATTTTGCATTCAGTTTCCTTGCTAAAGCCCAGAATTTTTTAAGGGCCTTTTTTTCCCTCCAGCCTATTTTGTAATAGATGATGTTATCAAGGTAATCTTTTGCTTCTTTTACGGATATTCCGGCTTTTTCAGAATATTTTTTAAGGGTTGAGTATGGGATTTTCTGTTTTTTTGAGAGGAATTCATTTATAAGTTTTTGGTAATCTTTATGATGTCTGTTTGCGCAAAAAAGTGCGAAAACAAAGGGCAGGTTGTATTTTTGATACCAGACTTCCGCTAAATCGATACAGTTTTTTTCTTTTAGGGCTTTATCGCCTATTACGACTTTTCCTTTTATGTCTAAAATTTTTGCTAAAACGTTTGATGTTGCGGATTCAAAATCATCCCCCTCACCGGGGCAGGCTAAAACGCTTTTTACTTTTCTTTTAGCCGCGATGCCTGCGTTGAAGCATTTTCGGTTTTCGGCTTTAATGGATGAAATAAAAGCCGCATCTATTATGCCTTTTTCGAACCATTTATTTACTTGTGCCGGATATGATTTTTTGATTTTTATGTTTTTTCTTTTCAAAAATTGATAAAATGGCAAAAGGTTTAAATAATTAATATGACCTATAAGCATATCAGCCTTTTTTAGCTAAAATTTTAGCATAAAACCAGTGAGTTGATATGTCAAAAAGGAGTTTTTATGGTTAAAGTTGAATTTTTAGGACCGATTAATAAAGAAGCTGTAGAAATAGATGTAAAAAATTTAAAAGAATTAAAAGAATATTTAAGTAACGACGAAGAGTTAAAAGGATGGCTTGAAAATTCTGCCGTTGCGGTAAATGATAAGCTTGTTACATCTCTTGATGTAGAGTTAAAAGATGGTGACAGGGTGGCTGTTTTGCCGCCGGTTTGCGGAGGGTGATTATAATGGACAATGTAAAATGAAAAATGGAGGTAAAAATGTTAGAAGTTTTTAAAGGCGGTGTACCGGTAATTCCTACACTTGAGAGGTGGTATGAGGAATTTAAACTTGAAGGGTACGGTGCGATGATTCCGTTTATAGGAATTGTAAGGCCCGATAACGGAATTGAGGGGCTTAGTTTTGATTTGTATCTTCCGATGCTTAACGAATGGTTCAAAAAGTGGCAAAATCTTAATGACTGTAAAATTACAATGGCTCACAGCTTCGGAGATGTAATGGTAGGGGAAACCAGTTTTTTATGTGCGGTATTTACGAAACACAGAACGGAAGGGTTTAAATATCTTGAGGAGTTTGTGGAAGATTTTAAAGCAAACGCACCTATTTGGAAATATGATTTGAAAGACGGAAAAAGAATATTCGCAAGCGATAGGGCAAAAGAACTACCGGGAGCGGGAATATTAAGTAGTTAAGTAGATAAGTTGTGAAGTTGTGAAGAAATGAGGTAGCCAAGTTCCAAGTAAAAAAATTAAAAGATAATATTGCATATATTTTGCTTTAAGCTATGGTGGGGTTGGCCACACTTTGGTGTGGGGGCTTTTAGCTTTAAACTTATAAGAAGGAGAGATTATGGCACATATAAGTTTTGAAGAATCTATAAAGATTTTAAATAACAATTTGCCGCAGTGTAAATCAAGCGAGAGGGTTTTTTTAGAAAACGCATTAAACAGGGTGTTGGCCGTAAATATAAAAGCAAAATACGATAATCCCTATATGCCTACCGCATCAATGGACGGATATGCAATAAGATATGAAGACATTGATAGTGAAATAAAAATAATAGGTAAAAATCCCGCAGGAAGCTTTGAATATGATAAGATTGACAAAGGCGAAGCCGTTAAAACGTTTACCGGAAGTTTTATGCCTCAAAACAGCGATACTCTCGTTCCGATTGAAAATGTTGAGGTAAACGGTGAGAGGTTGATTATAAAGGAAAAAGTGGAAAAAGGATTTTCCGTAAGACCGGTGGGAGAAGATTTTAAAAAAGGTGAAGTTCTTCTTAAAAAAGGGACACTGATAAGAGCAGGGGAAATAGGCGTTTTGGCAAGTCTTGGAATTCCGGTTGTAAGTGTTGTAAAAAAACCCGTTATTTCGGTTTTGGCTACGGGTGAAGAAGTTGTGGATTTGGATGAAAAATATAAAATGGGACAGATTAGAAGTTCGAATAATTACACACTAACCGCTCTTGGCAGAAGTTTGGGATATGAAACGCATAATTTAGGAATAGCCGGAGACAATAAAGAAGCAATAAAATCAAAAATTATTAGTGTGCTTCAAAACAGCGATATCGTAGTAACAACCGGAGGGGTGAGCGTAGGGGATTTTGATTTTGTAAAAGAGATTACAGGTGAATTTGACGTATTGTTTCACGGGGTGAATATTAAACCGGGACAGTGGATAATGGTCGCCCGGGCAGGTGAAAAATATATCGTTTCGCTTCCGGGATTTCCGTACAGCAGTTTTGTAACGTTTTTATTATATGTGGTACCTATTGCCGATGCGTTTGAAAACAAAAAATCTTTAAAAACACTTGAGGCAAAATTAAGAGATAGTTTTGTAAAAAAATTTAAAAAAACACAGTTTGTGGCGGTAAATCTTTCTTTTGAAAACGGCGAATATATAGTTGACACCAGAGGTAAAAAACAGGGGAGCAGCGGAATTTTAACCAACCTAATCGGAAATGAAACTTTAATGATGCTTGATGAGGGGCTTTATACTTTAAATGCCGGTGAAAAAGTTAAAATAATAATTTATTGATATAAATATTTAGTATATCGCACTCAATGCTCTTGACATTTATATAATTAGATAATATAATTATGAAAAACTTAAGGAGAGAAAAAATGTCAAGAGTAGTAGGATTTAAAAAAATTGAAGCGGTTTTCAAAAAAGCTGCAAGTTTAGAACTAGACAAATCAAAAGCTGATAGAATTTTAGATATTGTGGAGAAAAAATTTCACGATTTATTGTTAGTGGCTGTTGAAAAAACGGGATATAATGGAAGAGACATCATTATGCCAGCTGATATGCCTCTTACAAGAGGGTTTGAAGAGAGTATCAGAGAATTTAAAAAACTTGAAGAAGAGGTTGATTTAAAAGACGTGCTTTTATATTTAGAGCAAATTCCACCGTTAAAATATCCGGTTTCAAAAGAATTGGAAGAAGTTTTGCCTGAGTATATCGGTGCGTTAATGCTAATTGTAGCTAGAGTTTTAAAACAATTAGGTGCACGTAAAAAACCAAGTGCGGAAGATATTGAAAAAGCTGAAAGAATTTTAGACCTGACTTTATAATCAGGTTTTTTTTCTTTTTAAAACGATTGGAATACTGTTTTATACCAAAACACAAAACAAACTTTACGTTTTTCACCCTCTTTCACTTAACGATATTTCGGTAAAAAAAGGTGATTAGTGAAAAAAGGTACTAATGTAGTATGTGGATTGGTATTATAATATATGGTGACAGACACTATAAGTTAAATAGCGAATATTATTATCAGTCTTTAAAATTATCCGATATGCTTTAATATTTTAATCGAATAAAAGTGATTTAAACAATTTTAGATTTTAAAAACCATTAAACAATAACAAACATACCGATATACTACAAATGCTATAATTTCATTAAAAAGGCTGATGATGAATATAAAAACTCCTGCGTATGTTATCGAAGAAAATCTTCTGGAAAAAAATTTAAAAATTTTAGATAAGGTTCAAAAAGAAGC
>JAMOQT010000023.1 GCA_027063865.1 Nautiliaceae bacterium | reverse complement strand
TTAATTTCATAAAAAAAAGAATTTGCAAAGATTTTTATTTCTTTTACTTTAAGTGTTTTCTTGATTTTATTATCAAACGGGGTTTGTATAATAATGTAATAGGATGGAAAAATAAAAAATTTTGATTTAATGACTTTTTTGATTGTAATCGGGGTATTTTTAGGAATTTTGAAGCCTTTACATTCTGTTGCAGAATAAACTCCTATATTGTTTTGTAATTTCTCAAGGCATATCTCTTTTTTTAACAAAAAAGTTTTATTTATTATAGGGTAATAAAGTTTTAAAGTACTTTTATCAATTAGGCTTAGTGTGATTAATAAAAACATTAAGATTATTTTCATAATGTTTGATTTTAGATTGTTTTTATAAAGATAAAAAAGGAAAATAACAGGCGGAATTATTAAGAAATATCTTATAAAATCATCAGTTATTACAAATAAAAAAAGAAAGAAAAAAGAGAGAATTTCTAATAATTTATAGTTTAGGACCGGCTTTTTCGTAATCTTTTCCTTCTTGAACGTCTTCGTAGCGTTTAAAGTTTTCAATAAACATTTCAGCAAGTTTTTTAAGTTGTGCGTCATAGGCTTCTTTATCTTCCCATGTGTTTCTAGGATTAAGTACTTTTGTATTTACTCCGGGCAGTTCTTTTGGGATTTGAAGATCAAACACCGGAAGTGTTTCAAATTCCGCGTTGTTTATGCTTCCGTCAAGTATTGCATTGATGCATGCCCTTGTGTCTTTTATACTCATTCTGTGACCAACTCCGTATGGTCCTCCTGTCCATCCTGTGTTTACAAGATAAACATTTACTCCGTGTTTTTCTATTTTTTCTCCAAGAAGTTTTGCATAAACAGTTGGATGAAGAGGTAAGAAAGGCTCACCAAAACATGCACTGAATGTTGCAACAGGTTCCGTAATTCCTCTTTCAGTTCCCGCCACTTTTGCAGTATATCCGCTTAGGAAGTAATACATTGCCTGTTCTTTTGTTAGTTTAGAAACAGGTGGCAATACCCCAAACGCATCCGCACTTAAGAAAATAATATTTTTAGGATGTCCGCCCTGAAGTGTGCACTCATGGTTTTCAATATGTTCTATCGGATATGAAACTCTTGTGTTTTCGGTTTTGCTGCCGTCGGTATAATCCACTTCTCCGTTTTCTTTAATTACAACGTTTTCTAAAAGAGCATTTCTTTTGATTGCATTATAAATTTCAGGTTCGCTCTCTTTATCAAGGTTAATCACTTTTGCGTAACATCCGCCTTCAAAATTGAAAACTCCGTTATCATCCCATCCGTGTTCGTCATCGCCTATAAGTTTTCTTTTTGGGTCGGTTGATAATGTAGTTTTACCTGTTCCTGAAAGACCGAAGAATAACGCCACATCACCTTTTTCGCCCACATTTGCCGAACAATGCATTGAAAGTTTTCCTTCAAGCGGCAGCCAGTAATTCATCATGGTAAAAATACCTTTTTTAAGCTCACCGCCGTAAAGCGTTCCGCTCATAACTGCCAGGTTTTCTTCTACATTAAACGCAACGAAAATATCGCTGTTTAAGCCTTCTTCTTTCCATTTTGGATATCTGGCTTTTCCTGCTACTAAAAAAGTAAAATCAGGTTTAAAATTTTTAAGTTCTTCTTCTGTTGGTAAAATAAACATATTCATAACAAAATGAGCTTGCCATGCTATAGGTGTAACAAATCTTATACCTCTTCT
>JAMOQT010000022.1 GCA_027063865.1 Nautiliaceae bacterium | reverse complement strand
CATCAAGCCCGAATAAATCGGCAAGTTCCCACTCAGCTATCCATGCACTTGGAACCACACTTACGATTGACGGGATTTTTTTGTCATAAGATATATTTTCTGCCCTAAACACAACCAATTTATTTTTATCGTAATATTTTGCAAATATCCAGTCAATTGTTACGCTTCCTCCGTTATCAGTCGCGTTAACAGTTACGTAATGGTATTTGCTTTCGTCATACCATGATTTAATCAAATCCACCACATTATCAAGCGTTGCTTCAAAAAACGTTATATCAGGATTAATCATCATTTCTGGCTCCTAATTGTTCAAGTAATTCTTCGCTATGATTTCTCATATACTCTTTTTCTTTACTTTTTTTCTCCCAAATTTTCACTGCTTCCACCATTCCGTCTATTACGGCTTCAACCCTAGGCGCACATCCAGGAATCCATACGTCAACCGGTATGATGTTGTCAACTCCGTTTTCTACATGGTAAAAATCCCTGAATATACCCCCGCCGTACGCACACGCACCCATAGCCACTACAACTTTTGGTTCTGGCATTTCAAGATAGAGTCTTCTTAAAACGTCACGGCACCTTTTAGTAACAGGACCTGTTACAAGTAAAATATCAGACTGCTTAGGATTACCCCTGTTAAGCATTCCGAATCTTTCGATATCGTATTTAGGCGCAAGAGCCGCAAGTATTTCTATATCGCAACCGTTGCATCCACCCGTATTGTAATGTAAAATCCAAGGAGATTTTTTTCTGAATTTAGTGAATATTCCCATAACTACCTCCATAATGCCAAAAAGATAATGTTAAAAGCCGAAACCGGTATAAGCACAAACCAGCTAAACTTAACCATTTTTCTAAAATCAAGCCTTGCCGTTGCGTTGTCAAGCGCATTTACAAACAAAAATACAAAAAGCACAAGTAACGCACCTAACCAATAATGACTACCTCCAAATAAAAACACAAAGAAAAATACATATACATATTCAATCCATTTACCCGTATAAACCGCTTCATAAAAAGGCCCGCTGTATTCAATCTCAGGTCCTCCTATTATTTCCTGATGAGCTTCGGCTACGTCAAAAGGGGATTTGTGAAGCATCATAGGAATTGCAAGTACAAAGGCCATAAATACCACAGGCAGCTGTAATAAAGGAATTCCGTCATAATTTAAAATATCTTTTAAATTAAAACTTCCTACAACCTGATAAAATCCTACAACCATCAACACCATTAAAGGCTCATAACTAATCATATGCATAAGTTCTCTCATTGCACCTATTACACTGTAAGGACTTCTAACGCTAAAAGCTCCGATAGTAAGAGCCAATACTGCAATAACGTGGAAAAACACGGCTACAAGCAAATCGTTACCCAAAAACAAAACCAAAAGAGAAAACCAGCATGCAATAAAATACATAATACCCATAACAGCATGTAATGAGTGTACCATTAAAGGACGTTTATCCATTAATTTAAAAAAGTCATAAAACGGCTGCATAAGCGGAGGCCCAACCCTGCTTTGCATTCTCGCTTTGACAATTCTCTCAACCCCGTAAACAAAACCTCCGATTATAGGAGCAAAAAGTGTCAAAAGTAACATTAACGTTTCAAATTTCATAATAAACCTCCTCCAAGAACTAACACCATTACAAAAAGAGCTATACTAAATGCGATTAAATAGTTTTCATATTTAGAAATACATACGAAATTGTATGTTTCAATATGTCTAGGAAATGCCTCACCGCAGTTATACGGTCTAGCGGTATCCACATTCTTAAAATGAACGAAAAAGGGCAGTGCATGGATTAATGATAAAATAACCAATGCACCCAATATCTGCCAGAAATAAAGAGTTGAAGTGTTAATTACCAGTGATAAATTATCTGCATGGATATTCGGTATCTGTCCGCTTAATTCCTGAGCTATCGGAACAATTTGGGTGGCTATAAACGGTGCTATGAAAACGGTTAAAAACAACAGCCATCCGTAATACCAAACAGATACGAAATTAAATTTTAAAGGTAAAGGCAAAGCCCTAACTCTTTCAATTCCGTGAGATTTTCTCACACTTATACCCAAAACTTTCATATAAAGCACACTCAAAAAAGCGCTTCCGGCACCAACATAAAGAATTAAAAGAACGTAACTGCCGTGGCTTAAAAATCCACTGGCTTCTTCTATCATAATCCATTTACCGATAAACGTACCAAACGGCACAAAAGTCATATTTAAAAATCCGAAAAATATAAACATCAACGTTAAAGGCGCCCTTTCTATAAGTCTTCTCATCTGTTTTATGTATTTAACATGGAAAACTTTTTCAAGCACACCGGCCTCGATAAATAAAAATCCTTTAGCAAATGCATGGAAAAGGATTAAAAGCAAACTTGCGGTAATTGCTATAGGAGTACCTACAACTGCCGCAAGCATCATTAAACCTAAAAGAGAAATCGTAGAATAAGCAAGAATTTTTTTGAAATTTTCCTGAGTCAGCGCTATTACAGCCGCTGCAACAAACACAAAACCTGTTGTGATGATTAAAAGTTTTGCTAAAAGAGTCCCTTTTATAACTGGAGAAATTCTAAGAAGCAGATAAGGCGCAATTTTCACCATCGTAGCCGAGTGTAAAATGGCACTGACGGGAGTAGGAGCAACCATCGCCCCTAAAAGCCATTTGTGAAACGGCATTTGAGCGCCTTTAACAAGCGCACTTAAAGATAAAAATCCTAGTGCGGTAAGAGATAGCATTTTAGAATCGGTATTCAGCAAATCAGTAAAATGATACAATCCGCTTGTTTTTAGAAAAGTTAAAAGCGCAAACAATATCGCAACACCACCTATCTGATTCATCCATAACGCTAAAATTGCATTTTTTACAGCTTGGTCGTCCATTCTAAATCTGATTAACACATACGAAGCAAGTGTCGTTGTTTCAAACAATGCAAAAAACCATTCGATATTATTGACACTTACCGCAAAATTCATTACTCCTAAAAACCAGATTAAAATAGCAACAAAACTGTGTTTTCCTTTTTCGTCATATTCCATATATTTTGTAGCGAAAATTGCGATAGGAACACCTACAATTGCTACAATCATATACATAAACGCTGTTAATTTATCAATATAAATATTTGCAGTGTTTGAATGTTCAATCATTAAAATAACAATTATTAACAGCACCAGCTGTAATACCGCAAGGGCTGATACAAGCATACTTTTGTTTTTTATACCCTGATAGAGAAAATATCCCAAAAGTCCGAAGTCATAAATCGTAATTGCATAATCAACCCAATGAGGAGTATCAACCAGCATCGGAAGATTACCGCTAAAATAAATTTCCCAGGCAAAATACGCTAAAACAGGCAACATTAACAGTGACAACACATTCGTTACAAAATCGTTCTTTACCAGATAGATGACAAATGCCACTATCCAAGGCAACACAATACTAAGCGTTACATACAATTCCATACCATCCTCCAAATTAAAATATAACAAAAATATAACAGAATAATAACAAAATGAGCATTCATTTAGAAGATTTATAAATTAATATTATATTAATTGAAACAAAAAGTTACATTATTTTATGTTCTGAAGTTTTTTTTCATACCTTTTAATCATTGTAGTATTGCCAAACAGTCCTCCTTGATGAATGTAAAGTATGTCGCAAAGGCCGTAATGAAGCAGTGTATCCCACCCTATGGTATCGTAAAGCAGATCAAATTCAATCCCCTCTTTTTTTAATTCTTTCCATAATTCGTATAATTTAGGATATAGTTTACCAAAATGATATTTTTTACGAGGTTTGAGAATTGTAGGAATTTTCCCGCCGCCAAGCCATTTGAACTGTTTTTTAAGATAATTTTCATCACCAACACATGGAACCGTTAAAACCTCTACATTTACATATTTTGAGAGAAAATAAGCGGTAGTTCCCGTCCCGCTCGGTAAAAATATCTTTAAATTATGTTTAAGTGCATATTCATTCACTTCTTCGGCAAGTTTTTTTATTCCAAATTCACTCTCCTTAACTCTGCCGCCCTCTTCAATAATTAGCGTTTCATCATCCTTTAAAGTTTTTACAAACTTAATTAGCTGTTCGCCATTTAGAAAAGTTTCAATAATATTCGCACCGTTTTGCAAAGCCTTCAGGTAATTTCCTTCAGGATTTTTTTGGAGATATTTAGGTATATGGTTAGTATAATAGATAAATTCCCATTTTTTTATTTTACATAGCTCACTTAAACTCATCATGGCATTTGACTGATTTGAACCGAATGAAATAACTCTTTTAATACCCGGAAAGTCGTTTTTTAAAAAATAATAAAATTTTCTAGCTTTATTACCGTTAAATACAGTATCTAACAGGTCATCTCTTTTTATGTGATAGAAAGTATTTTTGAAGATAAAAGGGGTAATTGGAGAATTTTCAATTCTCCAAACTTTTTTTATCATTAAATCGCTCTTAAGTCTTTATAAGCTTCAATTACCCTAGCCTTCATGGATTTTTCACCTTCTCTTAGCCATTTTCTAGGGTCGTAGTATTTTTTGTTAGGTTTATCTTCGCCTTCAGGATTTCCTATTTGACTTTGAAGATAATCTTTGTATTTTTCAACATACCCTTTAACACCGCTCCAGAAAGCCCACTGGGTATCCGTGTCGATATTCATTTTTACAACGCCGTAATCTATAGCTTCGTGGATTTTGGAAAGCTCGCTGCCGCTTCCGCCGTGGAATACGAATCTGATAGGTTTATCGGCATCTAAATTAAATTCTTTTTTTACGTATTCCTGAGAATTTTTAAGAATTATTGGTTCAAGTTTAACATGTCCCGGTTTATAAACACCGTGAACGTTTCCGAAACTTGCCGCAATTGTAAATAAATCACTAACTTCACTTAATTCTTTATACGCATACGCAACGTCTTCAGGCTGTGTGTAAAGTTTGGAGTTTTCAATTCCTGTATTGTCAACCCCGTCTTCTTCACCTCCGGTTACTCCAAGTTCGATTTCAAGCATAATATCAAGTGCGCTTAATTTTTTAAGATACTCTTTACAGGTTTGTACGTTTTGTTCAAGCGGCTCTTCACTTAAATCGAGCATATGGGAAGAATATAATGGTCTTCCGTATTTTTCTTTATGTTTAGCGTTAGCTTCAATTAATCCGTCAATCCAAGGAAGAAGTTTTCTTGCCGCATGGTCTGTGTGTAAAATTACAGGCACTCCGTATGCCTCAGCCATTGTATGAATATGCTTAGCCCCCGCTATTGCACCTAAAATCGCAGCTTTTTGACCTTCGTTATCAAGACCTTTTCCCGCCCAGAAATGCGCTCCGCCGTTACTGAACTGAATAATAATTGGCATATTTACTTCTTTTGCGGCTTCCATTACGGCATTTACCGAATTTGTCCCGACTACGTTAATAGCAGGAAGGGCAAATCCGTTTTCTTTACAGTAATCAAGAACTTTTGCCGCTTCAGACCCGCTTAAAACCCCGGGTTTTACAAAACTGAAATCCATTTAAGCCTCCTTATTTGACTTTAATGTCAACTTTTGAAGAATCTTTAATTTTTTGAATCTCTTTTTGGAGTTTTTCCCTTTTTAGATATTCAATAATCTGAAATTTAACTTCATTTAAAGGCATATAATTTTTATCGTTTTTACCTTCTACTAAAATCACGTGATAACCGAATCTTGTTTTAACGGGTTTAAGAGTAAGCTCTCCCGGTTTCATATTGTTTACAGCTTCTGCAAAAGGCTGCACCATTTGTTTAGGATCAAACCATCCAAGCTCTCCTCCGTTAACTTTTGTAGGTCCTGTTGAATATTTTTTTGCTAGAGCGGCAAATTTTTCTTCAAGAGCTTTGCCTTTTAATCCTTTAAGTTCGTTAATAAGTTTCTCAGCCGTTTTTTCATCTTTAACCACTATATGTCTTGCTTTAACTTTAGGTGTGGTTTTGAAATAAATATCTTTGTTAGCTTCATAGAATTTTTTTACTTCCGCATCTGAAATTTTCATATTGTTAAGTTTTTGTTTAAGCCAGTAATCAACTGCCATTTTTTTAACAAGTGCCTGAAATTGAGGGGTTTTTTCAACTTCTTTGGCTTTTTTATATAGCACCATTGTATCAACATACTGTTTTACAAACTGTCCGACATGCTGAGCCGGTAAATCCTGAAGTCTTATTCTTTTATCAGCTGTCATTCCCTGTAAAAAGTTATTAATATCTTTTACCGTTACTTTTTTTCCGTCAATTACCGCTACAACAGTTTTATCAGTTAAACCTTTCATTGGTTTTCCGGTTATTGCCGCATTTCCCATTCCGCCTTGCATTCCCGGAAATGCAAATGCCGCCGCCGCTATTAATCCGCCTAATACTATTTTTTTCATAAAATCTCCTTAATTTTTTTTTATTGTATTTGTTTAACGTTAATTATACCTTAATTACGCCATGTTATGAATTACATTTTGAACGTCGTCAAGTTCTTCTAAAACTTCTATAAGTTTCTCAACCTTTTCAGCCGTTTCATCATCTACATCACTTTCGTTTATTGCAACAAGCTGAACGTTGCTTTCGATAATTTCAATACCATCAATATTATTTACAGCTTCCAATACGTTATTAAAGTCTTCCGGAGCCGTTTCTATAACTAAAACTTCATCAAGTTCTTTTATATCTTCAGCTCCCGCTTCAATTGCGGTTTCCATTACTTCATCGTCTTTATCGCTTCTGTTAACTACAATAACACCTTTTTTTTCAAACATCCACGCAACACTGCCGCTGGTTCCCAAGCTTCCGCCAGCTTTTTTAAAAGCGTGTCTTATTTCGGCAACCGTTCTGTTTTTATTATCTGTTAGACATTCAACCATTATAGCAACACCACCCGGACCGTATCCTTCGTAACTTACTTCGCTTAAAGTTACTCCGTCAAGATTACCTGTAGCTTTGTCAATTGCTCTTTGAATATTCTGCATAGGCATTGAGTCCGCTTTTGCCCTCTCAACTGCAAGTCTTAAAGCGGCGTTTGTTTCAGGATTTCCGCCGCCCTGTCTTGCGGCAGTCATAATAGCCCTTACGTGTTTTGTGAAAATTTTGGATTTTTTAGCATCTTCTTTTGCTTTTATATGTTTTACTTTAGACCATTTATTATGTCCAGCCATAATTCTCCTTTGCTAAAATATTTGTTATTATACTATAAAAAAAGTTGATAAGTAGTTAAGTTGTAAAGTAATTCAGGACTGTTTCATACTGATAAATGTAAATAACGAAAAAGTAAAAAATATAAGGTGACAGACACAATTGTCATTTTGTTGTAGATGATGATACGGCTATGATATAATTACCGAAAAAAAGGAATTTTATGGTTTTAAGAAAGCCCGAGGAACTTGAAGAAATCAAAAAACGTTTTTTAGCCCGTTACAAAGGAAGTCAAACCGAGCTTAATTACAAAAACGATTACGAACTTTTAATTGCAATAATCTTAAGCGCACAATGCACGGACAAAAGAGTAAATATGATTACACCCGAGCTTTTCAAAAAATATCCCGATGTTAAATCTCTTGCCTGTGCAAATATCGATGATGTAAAAGACATAATAAAATCATGTTCATTTTTTAACAATAAAGCAAAAAACATAATAGAAATGGCAAAAATCGTCCGTGATAAATTCAACTGTAAAATACCTCACGATTACAAAGAACTGATAAAACTTCCGGGAGTCGGAAACAAAACGGCTAATGTCTTTTTAATAGAATTGCACGGTGAAAACAGGATGGCTGTGGATACACACGTATTCAGAGTTGTCCATAGACTAGGCATTACAGATGCCAAAACCGTAGAACAAACCGAAAAAGATCTGATTGAAGCATTTAAAACCGACTTAAACGAACTTCATCAGGGATTTGTGCTATTTGGACGTTACATCTGCACTGCAAAAAATCCAAAATGCGAAAAATGTTTTGTTACGGAATTTTGTGTCAGCAAAGAAAGTTTTAAAGCAAAATAATCATTTTTCAAAAACTAAAATCCATTTTTCTATCTCCCCACTCTCATATAAAGATATAGGTAGTTTTTTTATAAGTTTCATATTAGTAAATTTACAAAGTTTTTCAATACTGTGATAATACTGAATAATGCTTGCCTGAGATTTTTTATAACATTCTCCCTCTTTTTCAAAAAGCGTAATTTCCGTTGTTAACACATCATCCTCAAAATCGGAATAAAGCACTCCAAACTTCTCTTCATCTTCGGCCTTAAGTGTGCCCACTGCCAAATCGTTCATGGCAAAATAACTGTTGATGTCAAAAATAAAATATTTATCTATTACTTTTTCCACGCAACCAAAAAACTTTTTTAATTCTTCGTCGTTCATATAATTAATCACATCAAAAATTGCAACTGCCGCATCAAACTTTTCATTTACATCACATATATTTTTTACTTCGCAATCACATTTGTCTTTTGCTTTTTTAACCTGCGCATAGCTTAAATCTATTCCTTTAACCTTTATTCCGTTTAAGATTGCAAGTTTACAAAAATCTCCGCTTCCACATCCTATATCAAGAACATTTTTTACATCAAGATCCAATAAAACGGATATAAATTTACTCCATAAAATATCAGCGGCTTCTTTGTCTAAGAAAAGATCTTCTATTCTGCCGTATAATTCAAGACCCATGAGCTGCCTTGATTCTTTCTAATATTTCAATAACTTCTTCTTTTTTTTCTATAAAGGAGTTTTTATTAGCTATAAGTCTTGCGCTTGAAGTCATAATCGTTTCTTTTTCCTCAAGTCCGTTTTCCCTTAATGTGCTGCCTGTTTCCACAATATCGACAATAACGTCACTAAGCCCCACAAGCGGTGCAAGTTCGATTGAGCCGTTAAGTTTAATAATACTTGCGGGAATGCCTTTTTTTGAGAAATATTTTTTAGCTATGTTTTGAAGTTTGCTTGCAACTACTATTTCGGTTTTGTCTTTATAACTTTCATCGCCTTTGATACCTGCAACACTTACACGGCATTTTCCAAGCCCGAGGTCCATAAGTTCTAAAACATCGCTTTCAAGTTCGCTCAATACGTCAAACCCTACAACGCCGATATCCGCTGCCTGATTTTCAACATATACCGCAACATCCCAGTTTCTGACGTTTAAAAACGTAAATCCAGCTTTTTTAAGTATCAATTTTCTGTTTTCAAATTCAAAATCTTCATTAAAAATATTCTTAAAAATCCCCAAAACCTCATCGGCAATTCTGCCTTTTGGCAATGCAATCGTTAAACTCATTTTCTCTCCATTTCATAATTATGCTTAAAGCAAAATATATGCAATATTGTTTTTAATTTTTTTTTCAAACAATTCTCCATTCTCAATTCTCCATTCTCAATTCTTCAATTGTTAAAAGCATACCTTGAAACACCAAATCCTCAACATATCTGCCCTTTACTGTTTCGGCCAAAAATTTCCCGTCACCCCCCGTTAAAAAAATTTCCTTACTTTCGGCAACTTTTTCAATCAGGCAGACAACCGCACCCAAACTGCCGTAATTTAACGCTTCAGACGTATTTAAAGGCAGTTTTTTATCAATTTTGGCGTATTCGTATTTTAAAACTTCTGAAATTTTACCAAAAGCTTGTTTAAAAGCATAAAGCCCGAGTGTAATAATACCGCCTTTATGAACGCCTTTTTCCATTACATCAATGGTGACGGCGCTTCCGGCATCGACCACCACGCCATCTTTTATACTTTTGCAGGCCATAATTCTGTCAATACCTAGCCCCTTATAATCGGTATCAAATTTTACATAATCCTTCAAATTCACAGCTTCGGGGTTTAGTTTTAAAAGCTCTTTTTCTTTTTCACTATTTACGGAAATATAGTATATTTTTTCATCAAACCTTTTTATTTTTTTTAAATGCTCTATTTTTCCGTTTTGCCATATATGAAAATTGGTATTGCCTATATCAACCAGCACCATTGATTATCTTCCAGTCATTTATTTTTTCTTTCGCTTTTGAGCATATCGGTGAATTTAAAATAAGTATTTTCTTTTTGTATCTGAAATTTATCTCTTTTGGCAAAAATTCATACAAAACATCAATATCCTTGCTTAAAAACCTGCTCTTTTTTTCAAGCTTTAAAACAAAGCAGTATTCGTTTTTTAAATTAACACCTAAATAAGCCCTGACCTTTTTTCTTGTATTAAGTTTAATTTCATTGAGTTTTTTACAAATAATATTGTTTTTTCTCAATAATTCGATTAATTCCTTAAAATTCCCATTTAACTTTTCATTTTTCACTTTTAACTTTTCACTTTCATTGATTTTCCATTGTTTCAAGCGGATGATATTTCAAAACGGTATCTTTCAAATTCTCTTTTTGTATATGCGTATATATTTGTGTAGTATTTAAAGACGCATGTCCCAAAAGCTCCTGTACCACCCTTAAATCCGCACCGCCTAGCACCAAAGCAG
>JAMOQT010000021.1 GCA_027063865.1 Nautiliaceae bacterium | reverse complement strand
GCCAAATCAAGAAGTTTTCTGTCAAGATTTTCATCAAGGGATTTCAAAAAGAAATTTTTATGTAAATCCATATCCATAATCCAAAAGAAAGAATCGGGTTTGTTTCTGGCAAACCTTAGTTTTGGAGTTTCAACTCCTACATACCAGAAAATATAATTATCACTGAAACTGATTGAAAGCATATCCTCAATCATTTCATAATGTTCATCCGTTCTTGCATATTCTATTTGCGGTACTATTTTTTGCAAATCGTATATAGGAATGAAAGAGGGTTTAAAATCCTGAAAATTGTTTATTTTATTTATAATATAATCGCTAAACCACTTTCTTTTATAATCGGTTATTAATAAAACACTTTTCCCCTCAATTACGTTAGAAATAAAATCACTGACAAGAGGTACCCATTCAAGCCTCTTTTCTTCCATCCATTTTATGTTTTTATCCCTAATCAGTTTGAGAGTGAAATGATTTATATCCATTATTTATCCAGTTGATATGCTTTATGTAATGCTCTTACAGCAAGTTCTCCGTATTTTTCATCTATAACCATTGAAATTTTTATTTCACTCGTGCTTATCATCAGAATATTGATGTTTTCATCCGCAAGCGTTTTAAAAGCCGTAGCAGCCACACCGCTGTGCGATTTCATTCCGACACCCACAACGCTTACTTTTGCAATTGAATCATCATATTCAATTTTTTCAGATTTGTCTTCATATTCTTTTAAAACCTCTTTTGTAAGTTCAAGCTCTGTTTGAGGCACTGTGAAAGTAAGGTTTGCTTTATTGTCTTTGCCTACATTTTGAACAATCATATCAACATTGATGTTTTTATCCGCAAGTTTTCCAAATATTTCGGCGCTGATTCCGGGTCTGTCTTCCACTCCGAAAATACTGACCCTTGCCTGGTTTTTATCAAGTGCTATTCCGCTAACAAGTACTTTTTCCATATCTGGTGTCTCCTTTGTAATTAGTGTTCCTTTTATTTCAGGATGAAATGAAGATTTTACTTCTATATCAACATTCAGTTTTTTGGCAAGCTCGACTGATCGGCTCTGCATTACTTTTGCCCCAAGAGACGCAAGCTCAAGCATTTCGTCATAACTTATAACGTCGATTTTTTTGGCTTTTGGTTCAATTCTCGGGTCTGTCGTATAAATTCCGTCTACATCGGTATAAATTTCGCATTTATCCGCATTCAAAGCCCCGGCTATCGCTACGGCTGTAAGATCACTTCCGCCACGTCCCAGCGTAGTTACGTCACCGTTTTCGTTAATACCCTGAAATCCTGCAATAATAACTATTTTACCCTCATCCAGATATTTTTTCATTTTTGAAGGGTCTATATCCATAATTCTGGCTTTTGTGTGATCACTTGTGGTTTTAATTCCCGCCTGTCTACCAGTTAGGGCTATCGCATCTTTGCCCATTGCCTGCAAAGCGATGCTTAAAAGTGCGCTTGTAACCCTTTCACCGCTACTGACTAATAAATCAACCTCTCTTTGAGGGGGAGTTTTGCTAAAATGATTAGCAAATTCCAAAAGTTTATTCGTTTCACCCGCCATGGCTGAAACCACAACTACAACCTGATTACCTTCATCGGCGTATTTTTTAACAATTTTTGCAACATTTTCAATCCTGTCTAAATCACCTACACTAGTCCCTCCGAATTTCTGAACTACTAACATTCATCTCCTTTGTTTAGTTTGCTTCGCAAACGCTGAATAAAGACAATATTACATATATTTTGCTTTAAGCTTTATGCTATTAGCTTATTTAAAGGTATCCCTGTTTTTTAAAATAATCTAGTACTATTTTATAAACCGGTCTTTTGAATGATTTGACATATTCAAAAATTTCATTAAGGCTTACAAATTTGTAATCTTCAAATTCCGGTTCTTCCGTATTTAAATTAATTTTGGCATTCGGTTTTAATTTTACAAGAAAATATTTTTGTTTTTGTCCGTCAAAAGGATACATTTTTTTTGCTATTCTTTTTGGAAAATCGTATTTTTGCCACTGCGGCATTTCGGCTAAAATTTCCACTTCATCTGTTCCTATTTCTTCTTTTAATTCTCTAAGCAGCGCCTCTTTTGCACTTTCCCCTTCATCTATACCCCCCTGTGGAAACTGCCATGCATCGACATCGTTTCTTTTTGCTATTAAAATTTCCACTTTTTCCGGATATTTTGAAGAAAGAATAACGGCAGCGACATTCGGTCTGTATTTTTTCAAAATATCACCTTTTTTTTGTAAAATTATAACTAAAAAAGTTAGCAAGTTGTGAAGTTGTGAAGTTGTGAAGAAAAATTTAAATAAAATTTTAAATAAAAGGAATAAGATGAAATACAACTCTTCTGCCAATTTTTCATCTTTTCCATCACAACTTAACCGCTTATCTACTTCACAACTTCTTTACATTCACATTCCCTTTTGCGACAGCAAGTGCAACTACTGTGCGTTTAATTCATATACAAACCTTAACCATTTAAAAAAAGAGTATTTTGAAGCTCTTAAAAAACAATATTTTAGCGAAGTATCAAACGATACCCAGTTTAAAACCCTCTTCATTGGAGGAGGAACCCCTTCTACCATGAGTATGGATTTTTATGAAAAACTGTTTAGTTTAATATCCCCTAATCTGCAAAAATGTGAAGAAATAACCATAGAATGCAATCCTAACACATCTTATGAATGGTTAAAAGAAATTAAAAATTTAGGAATTAACCGTATAAGTTTCGGTGTCCAAAGCTTTAATGAGGATAAACTTAAATTTTTAAACCGTAACCATTCTCCTTCTCAAGCTATAAAAGCTATCCAAAACGCAAAAAAAGCCGGGTTTGAGAATATAAATCTGGATTTAATCTATTCAACCGCCGTGGATTCAAAAAACCTGCTCGAAAACGATTTGAAAACAGCTTTTTCTCTGCCTATAACACATATCAGCGCATATTCTTTAACAATTGAAGAAAACACCAAATGGGAAGGGGATTATTCAAAACGAAAATACGACGAAGAGCTTGAAATATGGTTTATTGAAAAAATAAAAGAAAAATTTCCTCAATATGAAATATCAAATTTCGGAAAACCGTGCATTCACAATTTAGGATACTGGGAAGGAAAAGAATACATTGGGCTTGGTTCTGGAGCGGTGGGGTTTAAAAAATGGAGAATGGAGAATGGAGAATTGAAAATTGAGAATGGAAAATGGAAAATGGAAAATAAGCAATGTAAATATTTTAGATATTACACACAACAAAATGTTTATGAATATATTAAAAATCCTTCAAAATACAAATTAGAATACTTATCTGATGAAGATATTAAAAAAGAAAAAGTTTTTTTGGGGCTTCGCTCAATCGTAGGGTTTGATGAAAACATTTTAAACGATGAAGAGAAAAAAAGAGTTGATATATTAATAAATGAAAACAAACTGTTTAAAAAAGAAAATAAAATACACTCATTCGATTTTCTTCTTGCCGATGCAATGAGTGCATACATCCTGGATTAAATTACATTATCACCATCAACTAACAACCATTTACTGTTAGCATTTTATATCAAAACCCATTTCTTTTTACCCTCTCCTGCCACTTTTCAAGCGGCAGGATTCGCTGCGCTCATTTTCACCCTCTTTCACCCTTTTTCACTCCAAAAATAAATGTTAGATTTATTTTTGGAATTGGTATTACCACGGTGCTATCGCACTCCAAAATTTTGCTAGCCAGTTTTGTTCGGTATAGCGTTTTAAATCACCTTCCGTACTGTAAGCTATTTTTGCATCTGCAATGTATTTACTGTCTATTGTATTATCGGCGCTTATATCCTGAGGTCTAATAACACCGCTAATTTGAATAATCTGTTTTTGACCGTCAACATAAATTTCCCTACTGCCTACAATAAAATAATTGCCGTTTTTCAATACTTTTACAATTCTGGCACTAATAGTAGTCTGGAAAGTTTCATTTCTTTGCTGAGTACCGCTGCCCTGAAAAGTTCGTGTTGAATTCATAGAAGGCAAATTCAAACTAAGTCCTGTTTTATTTAATGTATGATTGTGACCATTTAAGCTGATTCCACCGCTGATAGTTGCATCAAACAATCCCCCCGCATCCGAATTTGCTTCACTTAGTTTTTTACTTGCCTGAGAAGACTGCTTAACTTCTTCGGTTATTACTACCGTAACGATATCATTAACTTTCATAGCTTTTGTATCTGAAAACAAATTGTCATTATTGGTAAAAAGCGAACCGAGATTATTTTGTGGAATATCATTATCTTTACTCGGCATCTGTTCCACATATTTAGGAGGTTTCATATTTATAGTCGGATCCATAGGGTGAGATGCGCATCCCGTAAAGAAAAGCACAAGCAAACTGCCAAAAATTATATATTTCATCAAAACCCTTTTTTATAAAAAAAGCAAAAACTATTCCGCTTTGCCTTTTAAAGCAAGAACCGCTTTTTTAATATCATCCTGCCTCATAAAATGCTCACCCACAAGATACGCGTCAACTCCATTTTTTGAAAGCTTTTTTACCGTCTCAAAATCGTTAATACCGCTTTCGGCCACAACTATCACATCTTTTGGAAGAAGCGGAATTAATCTTTTACTAAGACCCATATCCATTTCAAATGTTTCAAGGTTTCTGTGATTAAACCCGATTATATCCGCCCCAACTTCGAGAGCTTTTTTCAAATCTTCCTCATCGTGAATTTCAAACAACACTTCAAGACCGGTATTTTTTGCAAAATCAAACAGTTTTTTTAATTCTTCCGTCTCAAGCGCTTTTGCTATTAAAAGTATAAAATCAGCACCTGCCGCATAAGCTTCAGCTATTTGAAACTCATCTATTATAAAATCTTTTCTTAAAAGCGGAATTGTGCTGAATTTATTTATTTCTTTCAAATATTCAAGACTTCCCTGAAAAAAATGAGGTTCTGTCAATATACTCATTGCATCCGCCACCTCAACATACTCTTTTGCAATTTCTAAAGGATTAAAATCTTCCCTGATTATACCTTTTGAAGGACTTGCTTTTTTAACTTCGGCTATGATTCTATAAGGATTTTCAGGTGTGGATTTTAAGGCTTTTTTTACGTCTCTGAAATCTCTTTTTATATTTAAAAACTCCTTAAAATCTTTTTCGTTTTTTCTTTTTTGAAGGTCTTTTTTAGTCTGATTTATAATTTTATCAAGAATCATTTTTTCCCTTTTTTCATTTTCTTTAAACACTTTTGAATTTTATCTTTATGCATGAGGATTTCCTTATCTTTTAATTTAATATATTTGATAATTTCCCATGCCTCTTTACATTTTCCAAGTTTATAATATCCCCATGCCAAAGAATCGATATATTCTTCGTTGTCCGGTTTCATTTCTACAGCTTTTTGGACATATTCAAGCCCTTTTTTAACATCAATATCCTTATCTATCATAATATATCCTAAAAAATTATAAAGATAAGGACTCGGATAAAACTTCAAAAGGTATTTTAATTTAGGCATTATCTCTTTTACCGTTTCTTTGGTTGGTTCAGCCTCATATTTATAAGTACAATACTTTAACAAATACGAAAGCTTTGCTGTTTTTTCATAAAGTTTATAAGCATAAATTGATGCTTTCTTATAATCCCCTTTGGTTTCATAAACAATCAGTCTATATTCATCTCCGAGGTTATTTTTACTTATTAATTTTAAAGCCTTGTCATATTTCCCGTTGTCTAAATATATTCTAAATGCAAACATAAGATATTTTTGATCAAATTTACCCATTTTTTCATAAATATTAGCAAGAGAGTTATAATCATAGGTTTGTTTATAAATAATGGCAAGTCTTAAGCATATATCATATTCACATCCGTACATATCAAGATGCGTTCTAAGATATGCTAACGCCTCATTGTATTTTTTTATTTTGATTAATATATCGACAAGCTGCAGCAGTGTTTCTTTGCTGTGATTAAGCGCATATAGAGATTTTAAATAATCTGCCGCTATTTTATAATTTTTTTCTTTTAAATATATAAACGCCATCATTCTATAGAAAAACTCATCTTTTTTATTTAACTTTGATAATAACTCTTTTTTAGCTTCATTTACTTTTTTTAGCTCAAGCAAACTTAAAATATTATACATAAATATTGTTTTATCAAACTTATTATCCAGATACTCATTACTTAATTTTATAACTTCTTCGTATTTTTTTTGATAAAACAAATCCTCTATAAGCTTTTCATAATAAACCGGCTTTTTGGTTTTATCGTATAAAAATTTATATATATTTATTGCGGCGGTTAAGTTGTTTTCATCTTCATACATCAATGCTTTGATAATATAGTCATCTTCGTTAGGTATGACTTTTTTACCCACAGGCGGCTGTTTGACACTGCATCCGGTTATCATTAACAACAAAATTAATAATCCGATTAATTTTTCACTTTTCATTTTTCACTTTTCACTTCTATTATTCCCGGGCATTCTTTTTTAAGTTCATCGATTTTATCCTTATAATAATCCCAAAAAGGAAAAGTCCTGCACTGATTGGGACGCACCGGATAAATTTTACATCCGTTTTCAAAAAAAATACATGCATATCCGTTTTTATACGGCTTTTCTTTTATGGAATATCTGTATCCGACTTTAATTAAAAAGGTTTTTTTAAACAGCTCTTCATCAATATTTAAAAATCCGGATATGTTTTTAATATCCTGAGGGGTAACCCATATGTAACCGCTCTCGCCTATGCAGCAGTTACCCTCGCATTTTTGACAGGCATCGGCATCAAATTTATAAGGAAAACTCTCTTTTTCAATAATTCTCAATTCTTAATTCTCCATTCTCAATTATATTTTTACGCTTTTCGTAGCCGCTTTTTTATAAATTTTAGCAGCCTCTTTAGAATAATTTTCACCCTCAAAACCTATTAAAGGAGGATGAACGGTAATCATTGATTTGGCATGCCTTTTTGCCCTTATTAAAATCAAAGTCGCTTTTTTATTTAATCTGGGATACATAAATCTCATATCGGTTATTTTTAAGGGTTTTGGCATTTTTAAAATTATATCATCTATTCTTTTGGCATCGTAACAAAATATAAACTCACCTCTTTCGGACAATACGGAATTTACTTTATTAAAAAACTTATCCATCGGCAAAGACTCTTCATATCTCGCCGTTTTTATTATTTCATTTTCGCTTTTTAAAGTCCCCTGATAAAACGGTGGGTTTGATATTACAAAATCGAATTTTTTGTTAAAGGAATATTCCAAAAAATCGGAATTGATAACTTCGACTTTGAGATTATTTTCAATTTTGTTTTTTTCTATAAATTCACTCATTATACTTTGCTTTTCAATTACGGTCAAATTGATTTTTGGATAATCCCTTTTAACCAAAAGCCCCAAAACACCGCAGCCCCCTCCGACTTCTAAAACATTTCCTTTTATATTAAATTTCGTAATAAAATCATACAAAAACATCGTGTCACTGTTGTAACAATACCCGTTTTTCGGCTGATACAAAGTCATTAATCGGTTAATCCCAATTCGTCCAAAATAGGTTTGATGTCTTTTTCGTAATACTGCATAAGCAGATTCGGAATCAAAGCCATTGCTTTTTCGTCATTTTTCCATTCTTCAATTTTTTCCAATATTACACTTTTTTTCTTTTCATCTATATGCTCTGCGTTTTTTACTTTTTCTTTTATTTTATTAACCATAGTTTGCCTTTTTTTTGTAAAATTATAACTAAAAAGGCGCGATATGATAATAATTCCGGCACGTTTAACTTCAAACAGACTTCCTAATAAAGTTTTAGCCCCGATAAATGACAAACCGATGATAATTTGGTGTGCCGAAGTGGCAAAACAAGTAGATGACGTATGTATTGCAACCGATTCCGAGGAAGTTATAAAAGTTTGTAAAAATTACGGTTTTAACGCAGTAATAACCAGTGACAAACACCAAAGCGGAAGCGACAGAATAAAAGAAGCGGCGGATATTTTAGGACTTAAAGACGATGATATTGTCATAAATATGCAGGGTGACGAGCCGTTTTTAGAACCTGAAATACTCCAAAAAGTAAAAAACAAACTTGAAGAAATAAAAAACAGAGATTTTGTGATGGTAAGCTGTTATAAAGAAATAGACGAAATAAGCGCAAGTGATCCAAATTTAGTAAAAGTAATTATGGATATAAATTCAGACGCTATATACTTTTCAAGAAGCAAAATCCCGTATAACCGTGACGACGCTCTTCATCAATATTACGGACATATCGGAATTTACGGATTTACTAAAAAAAGTCTTGACGAATTTGTAAAGATGAAAGGTTCAATCGAGCACATTGAAAAATTAGAACAGTTAAGGGTTATAGAAAACGGTAAAAAAATAGCAATGATAAAAGTTAAAACCGAAAGTTTCGGAATAGACACCAAAGACGATTTAGAAAGGGCTAGAAATTATGCAAAAAGTCGCAGTTAGCATAGGTGATTTAAACGGAGTGGGCATTGAAATTGCCTTAAAAGCACATAATAAAATTAAACAATGGATAAAACCCGTATACTGCATAAATAAAAAAATGCTTAAAAAAGCCGCAAAGCTTTTGAATTATGAAATTCCAAATGATTTTGAAATTTACGAAGTCGAAGGGGATTTTGAAATAAAACCGGGAGTTATAGATGAAAATGCCGGCAAATATTCGTTTGATAGTTTTATGGCGGCAATTAATTTAGCAAAAGAAAAAAAAGTCGGCGCAATTACAACGCTTCCTATCAATAAAGAAAGCTGGGCTAAAGCCGGGGTTAAATACAAAGGTCATACGGAAGTTTTGAGAGACATATTTAAAAAAGACGCCATTATGATGCTCGGATGTGAAAAAATGTATGTTGCGCTTTTTACGGAGCATATACCTTTAAAAGAAGTTGCCCAAAAAGTAAAAAAAGAAAATTTAGTTAAATTTTTTATCGATTTTTACAATTCGACAAATTTTCACAAAGTTGGGGTCCTAGGGCTTAATCCACATGCCGGGGACGGAGGGGTTTTAGGTGATGAAGAAATAAATGAAATCATTCCGGCTATTAACGAAGCTAATAAAATATTAAATAAAGAATTCTTCTACGGCCCTTTGGTTCCCGATACGGCGTTTTCTTCAGGAAAAGGCAGATTTATCGCAATGTATCACGACCAAGGGTTGGCTCCACTAAAAGCACTTTATTTTGACGAAAGTATAAATGTAAGTCTTAACCTTCCTATTTTAAGAACTTCAGTTGATCATGGAACGGCATTTGATATAGCATATAAAAAAAAGGCAAACACTAAAAGTTATGAAAATGCGATAAAATATATCTTAAATCACAAAAATTGATTTAAATCAATTTTTTTATCTTAAATATTGGATATACTTAAACAAAAAAAGGAAGAATATGCAAAGACTTATCAGATTTCAACACGAAAGCTTTATTAAATTTATTTATGCAAGCGTAATTGTAAAAGAACAAGCTTCAAAAAAACTGCTTGAAGATATTGCAACATTTAAATACAGACACATGGTTTGGGCTATGGCAGACGCCGTAAAAGCCGGTGTAAAATTCAACATGGATTTTAAAACTGAAGAAATTAAAAAAATAGAAACAAAAACCGAAGAAGATTTATTAGAAGTGTTAATAAATGATTTAGAAGAAAACATCAGAAGCTATGAAGAGATTAAAACACCTTCAACTGATAGATTTAAAAATGATGATGAATACTTTTTATCACAACTAAAAAAACTTGATTTGGAAGGTGAAGTTACAGCATTTAATCAAGCTAAAGAATTACCGGGAGTTAAACTTGAAGAAAACGCCAAATCCGCATTAATATTCTTCTTAATGGAAGAAACGTTTAAAGAATATGAACTTATTACAATTTACAGTTATTTAAAAGTTCATTCAAACGAAGCTGATGCCAATTCTGCTTTTACAGACCTTGCATATGATTCAATATATCATTTAAGAAGATTCGCAGAACTTGCTTCTCAAATGGGAGTATTGACACTTCCAAGACCTATTCCGCATGAAAAATATGAAAATATCGGAATTGTTGAGTTTTTAAAAGAAAACATCGAAGAAGAAATGGATGCAGAAAAACAGTGTCTGATTTTGGCTGAAAAAATCGGAAATGAAGAACTTAGCAATTTCTTATTATTTATCTCTCGTCAGGAATTATACCACGCAAAACTTCTACAAAGAGCGCTTGATGCTCTAAAAGGCTAAAAGCCTTTTAAGCATTGCAAAAATAAATGTAACATTTATTTTTAACGGAAAAGATGTGGAAAAGAGAAGGTATGTAAACTTTAAAAAATGACTCAAAGCTTGAAAAATTTAAAAATATCAGTCCATAATTTAATAAACCTCTTTTCTGTGAGCAATTCTAATGATTGTTATAACTAATAAATTATTTTCTTTTAGATATATAATCCTGTAATTCCCCGCTCTTTTTCTAAATTTGCCTTTATGTTTGCCTTTAAGAGGTTTATCATTGGAAAAATTTCCGTTTTGTAAATCTATGATTTTTGAAGCAACAAGTTTTTGTGCGGAACTGTCTAATTTTAAAAATTCTTTTTCAGCTTCTTTTTCAAATGCAACTTTATACATCAATTCCTGCTTTTTTGAATACTTCTTCTAATGATACTACACTTGATTTGCCTGATTTTAGGTTATCTATTCTTTTATCTGCAATTATTTCATCAAGTTTATCAAAATATAACTCTATTGCTTTTTCTATTAAACTTGTTCTGCTTTTATTAAGTTCTTTAGCATATTCATCAAGTGTTTGAAGTATATCTTGTTCAAGTCTGATATTTATTGCTTTTTTCATAAACATTTCCTTTTAATTTTTGTAGATACAATTGTAGTACA
>JAMOQT010000020.1 GCA_027063865.1 Nautiliaceae bacterium | reverse complement strand
TATAACCGTTTTTACAAAGCATCTGAAACTTTCTTGCATTTCCTGCACCAAACACTTGAGAAAACATCCATCTCATTCTTTTAAGACTCACCGTCTGTCCCATATGCATTCTGAAAAACTGCAAAAGAAGCGTCTCATTAAACTGCTGGGTAAATTTAATTGCGGTTAAGAAATATGTTTCGGCATCCGTCCCGAAACACGTCCCGTGTTTTTTCCATTCATGTTTAGCAAGCCCGTATTTAGCACCCGGCATATATTTTTGCAGTATTTTCATAAATCTTTTTGAAAGTTTCAAAGGCTCGTTTGAACAATAATTTTTCTTTTTAGGCCAAAGCCCGTGAAGCGTAAAATGGGTAAGTGAATAATCCCCCGGCTTTCTGTTAATACATACAGGCTTTTTAGGATTTGCCTTACAAAACCCATTAAGCCAAGTTACGGCTAAAATATTTTCATTAGAAACCGCCAAAAGCATTAGAGGAAACATTAAAGCTAGTAATATCTTCTTCATAACACACCTTTTATTAAATTTATTTTTTCGATATCATCCCTTATCGTGTATTCAATACCTTCTATTCCGAATTCACGATTTATGACTAAAATATCGTTTTGTTTGAGAATATACTCAATAACTCTGCTTTTCTCATAATCTACACTAAAAGAATACTCAAAAATATCTTTATATTCAAGTAATTTTGCATTTTTTATCGCTAAATTTGCAACATCGCTGTATGCTTTTACAAGCCCGCCCACTCCTAAAAGAATACCACCGAAATATCTAACCGTTATAATTCCGACATTAATTAAATCATTACCCTGTAAAACTTTAAGGGTCGGTCTTCCGCTGCTGCCTCTTGGCTCTCCGTCGTCTGAAGAGCCTTCAACTATCTGATTGTGTTCATTAAGATATCTGAATGCGGTAACGTAATGGTTGGCTTTAGGATGGACTTTTTTTAATTCTTCAAGTTTTTCCTCAAAAGAATAAAAAGGAACGAGGAACGAATGGAATTTTGATTTTTTAACTTCTAATGTAGCTGCTGAAATCGAATTTACGGTTTTCATGAATCAAAAAGTTTATTAATACTTTCGTTATACATAATCCTTCTTATTACTTCTGCAAAAAGTTTTGCGGTTGAGAGGACTTTTATTTTTTTACATTCACCGTTAAACGGTATAGTATCACTGATAACTAATTCCGTTAAAACAGAATTTTTAATTCTATCAATCGCAGGACCGCTAAGCACTCCGTGAGTCGCATAAGCCCTGACGGAATTGGCACCTTTTTCTTTAAGTGCCGCGGCGGCTTTTACCATTGTCCCCGCCGTATCAACCATATCGTCTATTAAAATAACGTCTTTCCCTTTTACATCGCCTATGATGTTCATCACCTCACTGACATTTGCTTTTTCCCTTCTTTTATCGACAATCACCATATCAAGCCCGAGTTTAGAAGCAAAATATCTAGCCCTTGCAACACCTCCTATATCAGGACTTGCGATAATTGGATTCTTAAGATTAAGTTCTTTAAAATAATCAAAAAAGAGAATACTTCCATAAAGATTATCCACCGGAATATCGAAAAATCCCTGAATCTGTCCCGCGTGTAAATCTATTGTTACAACCCTGTCAATTCCGGCTTTTTCCATCATATTAGCTACAAGTTTCGCCGTAATGGGAACTCTTGGCGCCGCTTTTCTATCTTGTCTAGCGTATCCGAAATAAGGAACAATCGCCGTAATACTTTTTGCACTAGCCCTTCTCATCGCATCCGTTATAATTAAAAGCTCCATTAAATTATCGTTTGC
>JAMOQT010000019.1 GCA_027063865.1 Nautiliaceae bacterium | reverse complement strand
TTAAATTTACTTCGCTTCTTGGTGCGGGATATGCCGAAGTGCATTTAAGAAGTGCGACCTCAACTCCTCTTTTTTTGCAAATATCCACAGCGTTTTGCATATCCTCCATTGTTGCCACACCGGTTGAAATTATCATAGGTTTACCCTTACTTGCCGCATAATCAATAAGCTCATAATCGGTTATCTCAAAAGAAGCAATTTTATAAGCGGGAGGATTAAACTCTTCTAAAAAATCTACGGCTTCCTTGCTGAAAGGAGAGCTGAAAATCTCAAGTCCAAGACTTCTGCCGTAATTAAACAGCTCTTCATGCCATTCAAGCGGTGTCATTGCTTTTTGATATAAATCGTATAAATATTCATTTTTCCATAAATCCCCCGCTTTAAACTCATCCCTGTCTATTTTTAAAGTCATCCATTCCGGTGTATAAGTTTGAAGTTTTACCGCATCCGCCCCGGCAACTTTTGCCGCATAAATCGTATCTTTTGCAATTTGAAAACTACCTGCATGATTTGCGGATAGTTCGGCTATTATAAAAACTTTTTTTGAAGTGTCAAAATTTCCTATTTTCATTATATTCCTTCACATAAAAACTTATATTTGATTTTTCGAGCTCTTTTGTAAATATCTAAATTCTTTTTTATATTTTCCCATTTCTTTTTTGTAAGTTTCATTTTATAAAATTTTTCATTTTCATCCACTACTTCCACCCCGAAATAACGGTTAAACTCCAAAGCCCTTTTATTAATTCTTAAAACCTCGGAATGTAAAACATCAAACCTTTCAAACATATAATCTATAAAAAGATAAACCGCTGCAACAGAAACCAGAGGCATTGTTGTTTTAGAAAAAAATATTCCCCAGTTTTTTACGGTTTTATCATAAAAAGTAAAATTAACCCCGCCTTCAATATTACCCTTTACATACAAAGCCATATAACATCTGTTTTTATCCATATTCCTAACCCACTTCAAATGTTCTTCAAATGTTATAAATTTATTATCTGATGAGGAACTTCTTACAAATTCGGAGTTTCTTATTTCAAGAATTTTTTTATGCTCATCAACATTCATAAGCCTATAATCTTTAAATATCCACATCAATTATCCTGCTTAAAGAACTAAATAAATCAAAACCGTCCCAAACTTCCGAAAAATTCATAGCATCTCCAACCCTTACATATCTGTCAAAGCCTTTTGGTTTAACGTTTTTTATAGCTTTTAGAAGTCCTTCCTTTTTTATACCGACAAGTGAAAGGGTTTGTTCTTTTTTTGTACTGAATTTTAACAGCTCTTCTATCGAATCAATATCAATATCATAAAAAACACCAAGTCCCGGATGTTTAACTCTATCTATCTTATCCAATGAATCGACTTTTATAACATACAGATATTTTGAACGGTAAACTTTAATTTTTTCTTCAATAGCCATAGACACTGCCGCATTAAAACGCGTTATTCCCTCTTTATCTTCAAAAATGGGATTTTTCTTTTCTATAAACTTCTCAAATTTTTGCCAAAACTCTTTTTTCTTATTAATATCCACCGGTAAAAAACAGATAGCCCTCACTGAAGAGCAGGCCTGCTGCATAAATGTGTAACTATCCCTGTATAATTTTTCAAAAAACTGTTCATTTAACTCTATATTATTCAAATCCAAAAGTGCAAAGGAAAATTTATCGGCAAACGTTAGCTCCAAAGCGGTAGGTTTGAGAGGGATTTTTCTAATCGTATTAACCGTTTCATCCCCTCCCCATATTATCCTTACATCACATATCGAAGAAAAAAATCTGTTTATTTCCTCTTCGTATCCGTATCTTGCTATATAGAGCTTATTTTTAAGTTTTGGATATTTGATTAAGACTTCTTCAATTTTTTTTATAAGCGTCAGAATCTGCTCATTTGTTTTCTGTCCAATTCTTAAAATATTTACATTCCCGACAAGCATAGACAATACAAAAGAATACACAAAAATAGTATCAACATTACTCGGTGCGATATGAAACGCAACTCCGCGCGGCAGTACAATGCTATTTTCATATTTTTTGAAAAAGTTTTTTTTCATCTTTTCAATATTTGATTTTCTAAGCCAAAACCCGAGGGCTACGAGCTCATTAAACTCTTTCAGTTTCAAAAGCTCTTTTGAAAGTAAATCCAAAAACTCAAGTACCTCATCATCAAAAGGATTTAAAAATTCATCCGTATTAATTTCATTAAACTTAACCCCCTTAGGAATTACAAACTCAATTTCCGAAAGTATCACTGCATCCCCTTTGTTCTGCTTTTTTCAGTCTGCCTGATACCTTAAAATATTTTCCCTTTCTCCCGCACCTGCAGTCATCCTCACCCAAAATTACCCCGACATCTTCTGTCAAAATCACATGTCCCGGATAGCTTTTAGGGATTAACGACAACAGCTCAATTACACCCTCTTCTCCTTTTGCAAGCGGTTTAAGACTTATCGGTTCTCTTATTATAATATCAGCAAAGTTCGGTGTATGCAGATGTCCTTCTTCACACTCAACAAAAATTGAGCCTACCTGCTCGACCATACCATAAAAATTGTGAATGTTTTTTAATCCACAACATTTTGCAAATAAACTTTTAAACACTTCATTGCTGACTTTAATATTTTCAAGCTTTTTCCATCCGCCGCTGTGAAAAAGTATTGCATTGCTTAAATCAAGATTCAAATCTTTTATCTGTTTGTAAAAATATTCCCACACCATAAAAGTAAATCCGAAAATCAGTATTTTTTCATCTTTGTATGTGTTTAAAAACTCCAATAAAAGCTCTTTTTTAAGCCTCATATCATCATCTAAAATATAGGTGTGTTTTCTTCCGAAATTTGAAAGCCCGAGTATCCCTGCCGCACGCGCGGAGAATTTGTATCTGTTAGAAACGGTTGATTTTGTATCCACAATAAGCATCGGAAGTCTTTTTTTACCCAGAAAATCCTGCATAATCTTAATTAACGCTTTTGTCTGCAAAATAGCCGTTTCTTTATCCAAAAATATCTTTGAAACCTTTGAAGATGTTGTCCCCGAAGAAGTAAGAGTTTTTACTATATTTTGACTTGATTTTAATTCATACTCTTTAAACAAAAGCACAGGTATTGGGAAAAAATCTTCAAGTTTTTCGGCTTTTTTGTAACCAAACGCATCAAGGATATTTTTATACTCATTGCAGTTTTTATAATGAAACTCGGTAAGTTTATTAAGTTCATTAATAAGTAAAGCCTCTTTTTGCTTTCTTTCAAGAGTGTAAGGGTTTAAATCATAAACATCATTCACCATATGCAATCTTTATAAGTTTTTGGTAATCGATTTTTCCGTTGGATTTAGACGGAAATTCGTCAATTTTTTTAAAACTTAAGGCTTTAGGGTTGAATTTATACTTCTTTTTTAAAAGCTCCAAAGCCTCTTTATCGTCCTCTAAACAAAATACGGTTATATGATTGTCAATTCCAACAAGATAAACATCCTTATATTTTGATTTCAAAAAATGTTCGCATTCATCAAGATTTATTCTGTTTCCGAACATTTTTATAAATCTTTTAGCCCTTCCGGTTATATAACTGTATCCTTCTTCATCTTTATATCCCAAATCACCCGTATGCAACATACCATTAAGCTCATCGCCTTTATTCAAATCTTTATACGACGTCGCATAGCCAAGCATTACGTTTTCACCACTGTATACAAGCTCGTTATCTATAAATTCTATCTTGCCTCCCGGAATTGCAATACCGATCGAACTCGGTTTTTCAAGCGTTTTATGAGGGGGAAGGTAACTTATTCTTGCACTCGCCTCAGTCTGCCCATACATTACATAAAATTCAACCCCCGCCTCTTTTGCGTTTTTTGCAAAATGTAAGACATATTTTTGATTAAGTTTACCACCGGCCTGGGTTGCAAATTTGATAGACGGATGTTTTTTGAAATCAAACTTAAGCCTGTAAAGTATTTCATAATGATAAGGCACTCCGTTAAAGTTCGTAACTCCCTCTTTGTCAAACTCTTCCCAAAACTCCCTTTGCATAAGGGACTTATCGCTTAGAACGATTTTGGCACCTTTTAAAAAATGCGTATGCAAAACGGAAAGTCCGTATGAGTAATGCAGAGGCAGTGAGGTAACGGCCGTATCGTTTTGTGTAATCGGAAGATAGCCCGTAATCGACTCGGCGTTTGCGTAAAGGTTTTTTTTTGTAAGTCTTACATATTTGGATGATCCGGTAGAACCGGAAGTCGGAAGAAGAAGACTTAATTCTTTATAAATATCAAGTTTTTGCGTGTTAAATTCTCGAAGATTTTCATTTTCGTATATTAAATTAGGCTTATACTCGTTTAAAAGATTTTTTTTAAGTTCAGGATTTAATTTTTTATCAATCATCAAAACCGCATAATTTTTCCTCAAAAAACCCAAATAAGCAACAATGTTTTGAATTGTAGGTTCAATAAAAAACGCCACAAGCCTTTTTTTGTCATCCAATAACTTACAAAATTCACTGACTCTTTTTTCAAGCTCTTCGTATGTTACTTTGATGCCGTTTTGGATTAATGCGGTATTTTTACCAAATCTGTCTAAATTTCTATCGAACATAATCCTCCGTCCACCTCCAATATGGTTGAAGTAATATAACTTGACATATCACTTGCAAGAAACAAAATACCTTTAGCTATCTCCTCCGGAGTGGCTAAACGTTTAAGAAGTATTTGAGATGAGAGTTTTTCTTTTGCTTCATTATCTAAATTATCAAGCAAAGGTGTATCAACCACACCGGGTATTACGGCATTTACCCTGATAAAAGGGGCGAGTTCTTTTGCAAGGGATTTTGTAAAACCGATAAGTGCGGACTTTGAAGCACTGTACGCCACATGTCCTTTCGCACCTTCCACTCCCATAATCGAGCTTACGTTGATTATTGATCCCTTTTTTTGTCTTAGCATCATTTTTGATGCAAACTGTGCCATATACATTTGGGAAAAGGCATTAACCTCAAACAGTTCTTTAATCGTTTTATCGTTCGTCATCATAAACATCGATGAATGGATAATACCGGCATTATTTACCAAAACATCAATATTTTTCGTAACTTTTCCGATATTGGAAAAAAGGCTTTTCACCTCATCGTATTTACTCAAATCCGCCTGAAAAAGAACCTTTCTTTCGATATTTTCAGTTGCTTTTTCAAGTTTTTCCAAATTTTTCGAAACCAAAATCACAAATGCACCGTTTTTGGAAAAAAGCCGAGCCGTTGCAAGTCCTATTCCACTTGAAGCTCCCGTAATAATAGCCGTTTTACCCTGTAACATCATTGCTCCAAATATTTAGCCACAATCTCTTTTGCTTTTGCAAAAGAACTCATATCTATAATATCGTCCGTATCAAGCATTATGTCAAATTCATCCTCAATTGCGGCGACCAAAGTCATATGTGCCACGCTGTCCCATTCGTCAATGGTGTTATATTTTAAATCGTCGGTAACTTTTTCTTCCTCTATCCCGAGAGACTCGGCAAATACTTTTTTTAATCTTTCTTCCATTAATATCCCTTTTTTTTAAAACTTTATATCTTTTACTTTTTAAATATTTTACTAAATTTTCCTGATTTTCGGCAACCTCAACGGCAATAAAATCAAGCCCCATATAAATAGCCTCATAAGCAACAGTACTTGGTGTTATAACCCCGAATTTAGCCTTAGCCATTCCAACCGCCACGTCTTCATCGATATGAAGACTGCACCATCTGTTTAAAAAACAGAATTTTTTAAGCTTATCAAGGTTTTTATTTGCACTTGTCGTATAAAAATCAACCTTTAAATTGCAGCCTTTTAACCGTTTCAAAACTTTAAGCCCGATTCCCTTAGCATCCGTCCCCCCGAAACTTATAAAAATCCCCTTTTTTTTATAATGTTTTTTCTTTGCTTTTATAAAATTCTCCCCCACAAAAGGCTTAATTATTTTAACTTTTTGAGGTTCTTCATATTTATTGATATTTACACCCAAGTTATGATTAATAATTTCATCACAGTAATGTTTTTTATACATATCGTCAAAACAGATAAGTTTAATGTTTGGAAATAATTCTTTGAATTTTTTTTCATCCTCATAAGTAAAATTATAATTATCCACCACCACTTCTTTTGGTTGTAAACGTTTTACGACCTCAAAAAACTCATTTTCACTATTTATCTTAATAATCGGAATATCGGTATATTTTTGCTCACATTCCTTACATACTATAAAAAATTTTTCATCAATTACCCATTTTCCATTTTCCATTTTCCATTTTAAAAAGGCTTCCAGCCTTTTTAAATGTCCAAACCCTATCTCACTCGAAAAATCGACTCTTATTATTGTCACTTATTGCCTTTTATTTCTCTTAATAAATCTTCAAATTTATTAATATAATCCCTAATCACACTTTCGTGTATGTTGTTTTCATCTAAATATTGAATACTTTCAACAATATCTTTTATTAATATATTTTTTTTAGGAATTTTCGGATTTGGCAATTGAATATATTTTGGCCTTGAAAAAAGTTTTTTATTTTTGTATTTATACATTTTCTGAATTTTAATGTTAAAAAATTCTTCTCTATTATCTAATGTTAATAATACTTTTTTAATATCTCTAAGTTTTTTCACAATCGCTTCGTGCGTATCAAAATCACCATAATATATTTTAACACTAAACCCCTCAAAACTTATTTCTTTATCTCCATATACTGTCTGATACATCTTTTCAGCCCGGATAAAATCCTCCATCGTATCGATATCCTGAACCAAATATCTCGGAATCACAATCGGAATAGTGTCTTTTCCGAAAAACACGTCATCGCTTTTACATCCTATTTTTTTCCAGTAAAACTGTCCGGCATCGTGATAAGCAACTTCTAAATCCTGACTTCTTTTATAAAACTGCGACTTATCAAACATTTCACATCTGCCGTTTACTATCTTAAAAGCCCTCTGAATCGGATACTCAAAACTCGTAACGCTAAAAGAAGCACAGGCATTTGAATTTTTAAGCTTCTCATAACCTTCTTTTAAATATTCAATCCTCAAAAAAGGAGCAGTTGCATATATCATACACGCATATTCAAATCCCGGATTTTGCGATATTACATACTCAAACACTTCATCACTTCCAGCATAATCATCCGCCAAATGCTCAGGTCTCATCTGAACTTCCGCCCCGTATTCTTTGGCAACCTTTGCAATTTCCTCATCATCCGTAGAAACGACTATTTTATCAAAAAGCCCGGATTTTTTCGCCGTTTCTATGCTGTAAGCAATCAAAGGTTTTCCGCAAAAAAGTTTTATGTTTTTTTTCGGTATTCTTTTACTTCCTCCTCTAGCCGGTATTACGCATAGATTCATTTTATAGACATCCCATCACACATACACTAAATCCTTATCAATCCTTTTTTTAATCACAGGTCTAATTGAATCGTAATACCCCATATCGACTTTTCTATTTAATTTATCTTCTAGAAAATAAATTGCGTCTACCCTATTAAAAAAATCTTTTTTTCTCGCTTTTATAATAGCGATATCAACGTCGCTATTTTCTTTATAATCCCCTCTTGCCATACTTCCGAATACCGCAAATTCTTCAATCCCGTATTTTTCTTTTAAAACAGGCTTTAATTCCTTTAGTTTTTCAATTATTTCTTTATTCATTAAAAGCCTTTTTATTAATTATAGCAAACTTTAATAAGATTGTGTTTTTCAAAGAGTTTAGCAATATCTATAAGCTTATCGGCACTTATTCCGATAATATTGGCAATATCAATCAAATCATTTTTTCCGTCCGCATAAGCTAAAAAATTCCTATATAAAAACGCCAAATTATAATCGGTATCCGGAGTGCAGGCATCGGGATAAAGTCCTCTTTTGCCAAGCTGTGGTTCACCTAAAACGGTAACTTTATAATAAAAATTATTTTCTAACACATCAATAATTTTTTTATAAACGTTAAAACTCCCTTCAAGGCCTTTTGGAGTGACAAGCTCAAGATTATCAAGACTTGTATGATATTCCGAATATTCCCCGTATTTACTCCTCATTATACTGCATACCGGCAAATCAACCCCCGGTGCACAGTATTGTCTCTCATCGCTTCCTCTTTGTAAGAAACTGTATTTTTTATAATCTTTAATATCGTATTCCAAAATATTAAGAGCAACTTTATCCGCAAGCGTATTACCATATCGGCTTGGCATATAAGAATACGCCCTTTCATCCCCTACGCATGTGAGAATAAATCCTGCAATCACTTTTTCTTTTAAATGGTTAAGATATTTTGAGAGATATATAAGACTTCCTATCGTTTCGGGAGCGAATATGAATCTGTAAGTATAATAATTATCGATACTTTTTACATATTTAGCTAAAAACGTTGCAAGTGTGGGACCTGAAAGTTCGTTATTAGCCATAGACGGATGACATATATAAGTTGAAAACATAATTTCCTTATCGCTTTTTCCCGGAATTATAATATCAGCATAATTTAAAACTCCACTTTTAAGTTCGCTTTTAATTACAACCTTGTATTTACCCGGTTTTAATTTTTTCCTCTCATTTTCACTAATACAAAATCCCCAACGCTCTTTGTAATAACTCGTAACGTAAGGAATAGCATCAGAAAGTTTAGGCAAAGAATATAAATGCTTTTGAAGTTCATCCAATTCAACTTCCCCCTCAAACGGCACGGAATACTGCACTAAATGTAAATTATTATCGTTATAGTCGCATATTTTTCTGCCATCCGGCGTAATAATATAAGCCTCTTTACAGTTCCACTCTTTCGGCACTGTCCAGTCAAACACCTGAGTGTCACTTTTTATCGAATGTATATTTAACTCGGGATTTTCCCTTTTTAAAATTCTAAGAGTTTCCCTCACCCCTTCCCCGCTTAAACTTCTGTTTATCGGGAAAAGTTCTTTTAAAAGCTTATGCATTTGATTACCGATATTTTTCATCATTTGCCTTTTCATATCCAAACTCAACTATGTTTTTCTCTTCTTCACTAAAACATATCCCAACCGTTATAATTCTTTTGTCTTTGTATTTTTCATAATATTTTTTTTCTTTAATTTGCTCTAAAGCATCACACCTACATTTTTCATTTTTCACTTTTAACTTTTCACTATCTTCATTCTCTATTCTCAATTCTCCATTCTTGATTACTTTAAACTCTATTATATAAACCTTATCCTTCACAAAAAGAGTTAAATCTATCCTCCCTTTATTCGTTACATCCTCTCCTATAATATCAAACCCAAGGGCTTGAAGATATATATAAACCACACTGCTATAAAATCCCTCATAACTTTTTATGTATGTTAAATTATTGTATGGAATTGATGCAAATATTCTTTTTAAGGTCTTAATAAATTTATCAATATCTTCATTTATTAACGCTTCGTATAAATCCAGTTTTTCTACAGGTTGTTTATCACAAAAATACTCTATTATTACATCTGCAAAACTAATCTTCACTTCTTTGTTTGGAAAATAAAGTCTGTATAAACTTCCAAAAGGGGTTTTTTTCACATCTTTTATAGTCAAATATCCCGCTTGATAAAGCAATACTTCTATATCTATTTTCTCTATATCAAACACATCAAGAAGTTTTTCATCTACTGTTAAATTACTCATATTCGGAAGATAATAATTATTCTTTTGAAGAAGTTTTATTAAAAAACTCGGATTTCCACTGGCAAACCAATAGTTTTTAAATTCTTTATTTTGAAGATACTGAAGTATGTCAAAAGGATTAAAAACCTTATCTTTTAAAAAATAATACCCGTTATACCACTCTTTTACTTCATTTAAATCCACATCTTCCAAATATTCCTGAAAGTTATTAATCAACTCCTCTTCGGTTATTCCGCATATGTTTCCGTATTTTTTAAGAAGACTTATATCGCTTAACATATTAAGTCCGCTAAATATATTGGCTTTAGAAAATTTAGAAACTCCTGTTAAAAAGGCAAATTTTATGTATTCGTCGTTATCTTTGATTATTGAATACAAACCTTTCAAAAACTCCCTGTGTTCAAGTGCTTTTTCTTTTTCTTCAATTACATCAAGTATCGGTTTATCATATTCATCTATTAAAACCACCACTCTTTTTTGATATTTTTTATAAGCTTCTTTTATTAATTCATTAAAACAACTGCTAGGATTAGATGTGTTTTCACATGTAATATTTAATCTTTTTTGATTGTCTTTAAAAATATCAAAAGCTCTTGTTTTAACACCCTCAATACTGCTTAAATCACCTGCCCAGCTAATCTTAATTACCGGATACTTTTCAAACTCCCAGTTTTCATAAATCCAAAGCCCTTTGAAAAGCTCTTTTTTTCCTTCAAACAGACACTTCATCGTATCAAGTAAAAGACTTTTACCAAATCTTCTGGGACGGGCTAAAAAGGCATAAGAATAATCGTTTATTAAATTAAAAATGTCTTTTGTTTTATCTATATAAACATAATCTTCATTTCTTATTTTTTCAAAATTTTGAATGCCTATTGGTAGTTTCATATTTTGCCTTTTTTATGTATATGTTTAGCACCGTTTTTTATATCATTTTTAATAAAATCATAGGCTTTTGAAAGATTAATATTTCTTACAGTAATACCTTCAACCGTTTTTATATTCATAATATTTTTTTCTACAAACAATCTTTCTAAGTCTTCAAGAAAAGTTTGAACATTTTTATCTAAATCCCTTACAAACATAGAATATTTTCGTTTATTTTTATTTCCGTTTTTGTCAACATAATCAGCTTCGAAAAACTTTACATACCGATAATCAACCAGTTCTTTATTCATATATTCAACATAATGCACAAACGTAAAAGAGTGTTGCAAATTTTTATCAAAAATTACCATTTGAGCG
>JAMOQT010000018.1 GCA_027063865.1 Nautiliaceae bacterium | reverse complement strand
GCAATACCGGCCCCCATTACACCTCCGACAATTGAATGCGTAGTGGATACGGGAGCTTTAAAAGCGGTGGCCAAATTTAGCCATAAGGCAGCCGCCAATAAAGCCGACATCATAGCCCATATAAACATATTTACATTCCCGCCAAAAGCCGAAAGGTCTATTATTCCTTTTCTGATGGTGTTAGTTACGTCGGCACCCGCTATAAGCGCCCCCGCCGCTTCAAATATAGCAGCAATTATAATAGCGCCCGTAAGGCTTAAAGCCCTGCTTCCGACTGCAGGACCTACGTTGTTCGCAACATCGTTAGCTCCGATATTCATAGCCATATAAGCACCGAAAACCGTAGCAATCACCAAAAACAGATTATTAGGTACGCTTCCGGTTTTTGCATAAGTGAAAATAACAACAACAGCTATAAAAATTAAGGAAATACCAAGGCGCATCAAGTCTATACCTGCAGATTTTCTTGCTTTTTTCTCAATTTTAGAGACAGTTTGAAATTCCATTTCAACCTCTTTTTTTTTTAGAATTTTACAAAAAGATAAAAAAGATGTAAATGAAGAGAGAAAAACTCTTATATATTTTATCCAAATTTTCCCGCAATATAATCGGCTGTATGTTTTTTTTGAGGATTTAAGAATATCTGAGTTGTTTCTCCGAATTCAATAAGTTCACCTAAATACATATAAGCGGTATAGTCGCTTATACGGCTGGCCTGCTGCATATTGTGCGTTACTATTACAATGGTAACTTTTTGCTTGAGCTGGGTTACAAGTTCTTCAATTGCCAATGTCGAAATCGGATCAAGCGCGCTTGTAGGCTCGTCCATTAAAAGCACTTCGGGCTCAACCGCAATCGCCCTCGCAATACAGAGCCTTTGCTGCTGTCCACCGCTAAGTCCCCTTGCGTCATCTGAAAGTCTGTCTTTTACCTCGTTCCATAATGCCCCGCCTTTAAGGGCGTCTTCCACTCTTCCGTCAAGTTCGCTTTTGTTTTTAATCCCTTTAAGTCTGAGCCCGTAAGCAATATTGTCATATATACTCATAGGAAAAGGTGTGGGTTTTTGAAAAATCATCCCAACCCTCCTACGAAGGTTAATAAGTTCGTTTTCTTTTTTAAATTCAAGTATGTTTTCCATTTCACCCGTTTCGTAATTTTTAAGCAGAATTTCACCTTCGTATTTATTTCCGGGATACAGGTCGTGAATTCTGTTAAGACTTCTGAGAAGCGTGGATTTTCCGCATCCGCTGGGGCCTATTAAAGCCGTAACCTTTCCTTCGTAAATTGGTAAATTAATATTTTTAAGCGAAGGCTTAGCCGCCTCTGCGTATGTGAAACTGAAATTTTTAATATCCATTACCTTCATATTATTCTTCATTCTCAATTCTCCGTTATTTTTTATCTTTTATATAATATCTTCCAATTAAATTTATAATTAAAACAAACACCGTTAGTATAAATGCTCCCGCCCATGCAATTCTTACAAGATTTTCATCCGGCATTGTGGCAAGATTGTAAATAGCCACGGTTAAACTCGGAAACGTTTCGTTTAAATTAAGCGTAAAATACTGCGAATTGCCGCTTGTAAACAGTAACGGCGCAGTTTCTCCCACAATCCTTGCAAAAGCGAGTAAAATCCCAGTCATTATCCCGACTTTTGCGGCTTTGATTATTATATCGAATATTACTTTGTATTTTGGAGCGCCTATTGCAACGCCGGCTTCTCTTAGTTCTTTCGGGACAAGCCCGAGCATATCGTCGGTAGTCCTTACCACAATCGGTATCATCATAATCGCAAGTGCAATAGCACCGGCCCATCCGTTTTGATGTCCTATGGGATTAACCATAATTGCATATACAAACGTCCCTATTACTATTGAAGGTGCAGACATCATAATATCACTCAGATTTCTGATAAACTCGGCGTATTTATTTCCAAAAGAATATTCCTGCAGATAAATCCCCGCAACCATTCCTATAGGCACACCTATAATTACGGCTATTAGTGCCAAAACAAACTGTCCTATTAAAAGGTTTCTAAGTCCGTTATCAACCAAATCATGCGTAAATATATACAAATCAATAGCTCCTATTCCTTTAACGGTAAGAGTTACGAGTATCCAAAACAAGAAACCAAGACCAATAAGAGCGCTTAAAGTCGAAAGCAATAAAACAATTTTATTAATAACCAATCTCATACACAACCTTTATTTTTATTTACTTTTTCTCTCTGAGAAAATAAAACTTCGCAAAACTTATAACCGCAAAAGATATTA
>JAMOQT010000017.1 GCA_027063865.1 Nautiliaceae bacterium | reverse complement strand
AAACGGTTATATCGTCACTATCCTGCGGTATGGATATATCATCGCTGTCTTGAGGTATATTAATGTCATTATCCTGCGGTATGGCAATATCTTCACTGTCCTGGGGAATAGCTACATCTTTATTGTCGGCGGATATATTTTTAGAAACAGTATTATTTGCTGTGTTATCAATCTTTTGTTTATTGCCAATCTCAACGGTTACGTCCCATCTAGGGTCAAATACAAAATTAAGTCCGTATTCTTTAATTGCGGGTTTGGCGTAGATAAACAATACAACAAATATTGCCGACAATAAAACAAGAATCAACGTAGCACTAAGTGAAGAAATCTTTTTAAAAAACAATTCCATTCAACACCTTTAATTTTTAAAATTTTATAAAAAAATGAAAAGGATTTAAAGTCCTTTATTTTAAAGGAGCTATCCCTTTCTCCGCCCAGTATTTTCTGATTTGTGCTTTTACACTTGAAGGAAGCGGGATGTATCCGAGTTTACTTGCGGCGGCGTCACCATTTTTATATGCGTAATCAAAAAACGCAGTCACTTTTTTGTCGTCGTTAATTTTTTCTTGAGGGACTAAAATAAACGTTGATGCGATAATAGGATATCCTTTTTTAGGATATGCAATAATTTTGTAAAAATCTTTTTTTAAATCAAACCCCGCATATTTGGCACCCTGTGCGAAATTTTCAGGTGTAGGTGAAACGAATTTTCCGTCAGCCGCCTGGACTGTAGCCATTTTAAGTGAATTTTTCTTAGCGTCCGCATAATCCACATATCCTATTGAATATTTGTTTGTTTTAATTGCGGCGCTAACACCGAAATTTCCTTTTCCGGCAATTCCTCTTCCGTCTATGTCGGTAGGCCAGTTTATCAGTTTTTTTGCTCCAAAATGCGTCCTCCAGGTTTTGCTCATTTTACTTAAATAATATGTAAAATTAAAAGTAGTCCCCGATTTATCGCTTCTGTGAACAAATATTATTTTTTTGTGAGGAAGTTTTGCATCAGGATTATACTTAACTATTAAAGGATTGTCCCAGTATTTGATATTTCCAAGCACAATTCCCTCAATCGCCGCTTCTGAAAGTTTAAGGTTATCTACACCCGGAATATTGTATCCAAAAACTATACCACCAACCACTGTAGGAAACTGGTAAAGTTTTGCTTTTTTAAGCGTTGCTGGGGTTAAAGGCTTATCAGTCCCCCCGAAATCTACATGTCTGTATGCGACTTCCTTAATTCCCGTCCCGCTGCCGGTTGCGGTGTAATTTACTCTGTTTCCGGTAACTTGATAATAACTTTTTATCCACTGTTTATATACAGGATAAGGAAAAGAAGCACCTGTCCCGTTTATAGTATAAGCAAATGAACTGACTGCCATAAGGGCACCTAAAATAAACTTTTTCATTTTCTCTCCTTGTTTTGATTTGCGAAATTGTAAAACAACAAAATAACATTTCGGTAACATTCAATAACATTTCAATAACAAACCGCTTTATTTATTAATGATATAATTTTGAAAAAAGGATTTAAATGCTCAGCTCATTCGAACAGGCTCTAAACAATATAAATAATAAATTTGTGAGATACATTGAAGCTATTGAAGAATCGCTTCAAAAAAAAGAGCTCACAGAAGAGTTTTTTTTAATCGATTTAAAAGAATTCGACAACGAGGTTATTAAATTTTTAGCACTATTTCATCCTCAGGGCGAGTTTTTAAGAGAGGTTGTGGCGTATCTGAAAATAAGCTCGTTTCTTGCCAAAATTAAAAAATCTACAAAAGCGTTTATTAAAAAATACGATTTTGAAGATGAAAAAATAGAAGCACTTTACCAAAACGCCCTCTCAACAATAGACACCCTTAAACTTGCCGTAAAAGGCGACACCATTGAAGACGCATACTCCAGCATAATAAGTTATGAAAAAATAGCGGATGAAATATATAAAGACCTTGTAATCGAAGTTAAACAAAAAAACGACATTGACGAAATTTTGAAAATTTTAAAAATCGCCAAAAGGCTTGAGAGAATCAGCGACAGCGCAAAAACGATAGCCTCATATCTTTTGTTTGCAAAAGAGGGACTTGAGTTATAAATATAAAATGTTACAATGAAAAATGGAAAATTAAAGGTCAAAAATGATAACGATTGCAATAATAGAGGATGAAGAGGATTTACTCGAACTCCTTGAATTTACTTTGCAGCAAAACGGCTATGACGCCGTGGGCTTTACAAACACAAAAAAAGTAAAAGATTTTATAATTGAAGAAAACCCGGATTTACTGATAGTTGACAGAAACCTTCCGGGGATTGAGGGAAGCGTTTTTGTAAAAGAATTAAAAAAAGAAGGGTATAACATTCCCGTTATTTTCCTAACAGCCAAATCAGATGAAGACGATATTTTAGAAGGATTTGAAAGAGGTGCGGACGATTATGTAACAAAACCGTTTAATATGAAAGAGTTACTTGCAAGAATAAAAGCCGTCTTAAAACGCTACAATATTTCGGCCAATGTTATTTCATATAAAGATTACCATCTTGATTTAAACAACTGCACCCTTACACACGAAAATATTGACATTCCCCTCACACCTGCAGAATTTCGGCTGCTTGAACTGTTTTTTAAAAATCAAAAAAGAACGCTAACCCGTGAAGAAATTATGCAAGGACTTGATATAACAAACGAAAAAAGCGTAAACGTGGCAATTAACAGGCTCAA
>JAMOQT010000016.1 GCA_027063865.1 Nautiliaceae bacterium | reverse complement strand
TTTAACAGCGACAGAATCATATTAAACTGCAAAAAAACCGAAATCTACGCAGATAAAACGTTAATCGAAACGGTTATTTATAACCTCATCTCAAACGCACTTAAATATTCAAAAGACAAAATAACCGTAAACATAAACGATAATTTTGAAGTAATAGACAAAGGAAAAGGCATTGATGAAAAAGAAATAGACCTTATCAAACAAAAATTCTACCGCATAGCCAAAAACGACTGGGACAATTCATTAGGACTCGGTCTTGCAATAGTCGAAAAAATACTTAAACTTCACAAAACAAGTCTTCAAATCGAAAGCAAAAAAGGAAAAGGAAGCAGGTTTTACTTTAATATCACTTCATTAAAAAATAAGGCACAAGAATAACAATTCCGGTCAATACAACAAACCCTATCAGTATCCCAAACATAAACTTACCGAAATTAAACGGTTTTTCTTCCTGATTTTTATTCTCCATTTTCAATTCTCCATTTGTTATATTTCTTTTACGTTTGCAAACGCCGCCTTCAAATACGTAGCATCTTCCGGCGTTGAGATATAAAACGTATCACTTCCATCACTTAGATTGAATAAATCCTGCAGGGCATCCACATTCATCGCCTTAAACCCGTGTTTTCTGACTTCTTCTATCGCTTCAAGGTCGTTTACGCAAAACACCGGAGTTTCATCTAAATTTTTAGCAACCTCAACCGCTTTTTTTATCCTTTCAAACTTGTCTTTATCAGCTGTATATACATATACATAAATCAACTCAAATCCTTTATAATTTTTTTAATCTGCTCATGAAGCACTGGTATTTCGTTAATTAATACATTCCAAACCAATTTTTTATCTATTCCGAAATAACTGTGTATTATTACATTTCTCATATTCTTTACTTTCAGCCAAGGAATAAAAGAATATTTGTTTTTTAATTTATCCGAAATATTACTTACCGCCTCACCAATTATTTCTATTTTTCTATATACTGCGTCTTGATACATTTTATTTTTAGAAAACTCTTCAAAACTACCAATTTCATAAAAATACTCTTTTAAATCTTCACAAAACTCATTTATATGTTTTAAATATACAATATCCTCTTTAGTTTTTTCATATATTGTTTTCCTTTCTTTTTTTATATAGGGTTGAATGAATTTACTTATAGAATCAATCGTTAACAAATCTACTTCTTTTTTTACGGTTTGTTCTAAATCCATTTTATATCCTACAAAATCAAATAATGAAGGCACCTTTTCAAACTCCACAATTACGTCGATATCGTTATAATCTTCGCCCCTTGCGTACGAACCGAAAATTTCAATTTTTTTAGCACCTTTGCTTGCTAAGTAATCTATTATTTTTCGCTCAATTTCCTTGTCCCTTATAAAACGCACCATCTTTCACCCTTTTCACCCTCCCCCGCCACTTTTCAAGTGGCCGGGTTCGCTTCGTTCATTTTCACCCTTTTTTACCTTCTCTTTTCCCTCTCTCTTCCCCATCTCTTCCTCTTCTTTTCCTCATATTAATATACATATGAATAATATCAATCGCCGCAGGCGTTACACCGCTTATCTCACTCGCAGCAAAAAGCGTAGGAGGTCTAAATTTCTCAAGCTTTTCAACAATCTCGCGGCTGAGTCCAGGAATTCCCTGATATTCGAAATCCTCAGGGATTTTTACATTCAGCATCTCTTTCATTTTGTCAATCTGCGCTTTTTGTCTTTCGATGTAGTGATGGTATCTTGCGTCTATTAAAATCTGCTCAAGCGCGTCTTCGCTGAAATCTTTAAATTCAGGAGCGAGTTTTAAAAGTTTTTCTTTATTAAACGTATGACGTCCTGCTATTTTTCTTATTTCCATTTTGCTTTGGATTTTCTCTTCTCCCATTTCTTCAAGAAGAGCGTTTATCTGTTTGTTAGGCGTCACAAACGTTTCATTGAGTATTTTCATACCCTTGCTTATCTCTTCTCTTAATTTCAAAACCCTCTCATATGTTTTATCATCCAAAATTCCAAGCTCATGCCCGTAGTCCGCAAGTCTTAAAATTGCATTATCTTCCCTGAGTAATAGTCTGTATTCGCTTCTGCTTGTAAACATTCTGTAAGGCTCGTTCGTTCCTTTTGTGACCAAATCGTCGATTAATACCCCGATATACGCTTCATCCCTTCTGAAAATAATCGGTTCTTTACCGTCTATTTTAAGTGCAGCGTTGATTCCGGCCATTATACCCTGCGCCGCCGCTTCTTCGTAACCGGTAGTCCCGTTAATCTGCCCGGCAAAAAAAAGCCCTTCTATTTCTTTTGTCTCAAGAGAGTGCTTAAGGTTTGTCGGCTGTATGAAATCGTACTCAATTGCATATCCAAATCTTACTATTTTAGCGTTTTCAAGCCCCGGAATTGAATGGATAAAATCTTCCTGAACGTCCATAGGAAGAGAGGTTGAAAGCCCATTTAAATAATATTCGGTGGCTTCTTTTGTTTGAGGCTCTACAAATACGTGATGGCGCTCTTTATCTGGGAATTTATTTAATTTATCCTCAATGCTCGGACAGTATCTAGGACCTACCCCCTCTATCTGACCCGTAAAAAGAGGGGCTCTGTGGAAATTGCTTTTAATAATGTCATGAGTGGTTTCGTTCGTATATGTTATGTAACACGGCAATTGTGTCGGATTAAAAGTTTTTTTATCCGTCCTGAAAGAGAAAGGTTTGGGGTTAGCGTCTCCCGGCTGAATTTCCATTTTCGAAAAATCTATACTTCTTGCATCAATCCTTGCGGTAGTCCCGGTTTTGAGCCTTTCGAGTTTAAATCCCAAATCTTCAAGGGATTTGCTGATTTTTTTAGCGGGAAGTTCGTGAAACCTTCCTCCCTCAAGCTTAACGGGACCAAAATGCATAATTCCCCTCATAAACGTCCCGGTAGTGAGAATCAAAGCTTTTGTTTTGTATTCGTTTAAAAGATTTGTTTTAACTCCCGTAACTTTCCCGTTTTTTACTATTATTTCGTCAACTATTTCCTGAGCAACCGTCAGATTCGGAGTGTTAAGACAAGCCGTGCGCATATATACCCTATATCTGTCCATATCTATTTGTGCCCTGCTTCCCCTCACCGCCGGTCCCCTGTTTTCATTAAGGACTCTAAACTGAATACCGGCATGGTCGGTTGCCAGAGCCATTTCGCCGCCGAGTGCGTCTATTTCTTTAACCAAATGTCCTTTTGCTAGTCCTCCTATTGCCGGGTTACAGCTGGCAGCCCCGATTTGTTCCACAAGCATTGTAAGAAGCAGTACTTTTTTACCCATTCTAGCAGGTGCAAGGGCGGCTTCTATTCCCGCATGCCCCCCGCCAACCACTATTACATCAAATTCTTTCATCAAACTCCTTTAATTTTTCGGCATTTTGTATATATTTTTCTATATTGTCATATTTTTTTGAAAGTTTTAACATTTCATCAAACTGCACTTCGTTTTTTGGCACCGGAATATCGTCTGCAAACACGTCTAGCAATACGTTTGTATTTCCGATAAGCATTAAATATTTTCTGTTTTGGTATTCGAATAACACTACTTTATTTTTAGCGTCAACAGGTTTTTGAGCTAAAACTTTCATATCTTCTTTTAATTTGGGAAGATGAACGGCTTTTCTTTTTAAAAACCACAAAACAAACGCCAATATAATTAAAACCGTAATTCCCACAATATACGATACTGTATCCAGACTCTGTCTGTCAGCACTCAATGCTTTTAAATCAGTATTTTGAGCGTCAGTTTTTTGAAGAGGTTTATTATTTACAATTCTAAACCTCACTCCGTATCCGTCGGGTGTGAGGGCAACCGACGTTTTAAATGTCGAATCAGCCGTTATATCTATCTTAACCCCGTTATTTTCAGGTGAAATTATAATAGAATTTATAAAACTTTTTTTAAATTCCTTCTGTATTACTTTATCGGTTCTGATTCCGGTAAAAAGATATGAATTTTCAGATATCTGCCTGACTTTGCCTTTAAAAGTTTCATCAAGCGAAAGCAGCACATCCACTTTCCCTTTACCTTCGAAAAAATTGACATTAATAAGATTCGCCCCGAAAAGCAAAACCCCAAAAATCAAAAAAATTATTTTTTTCACAAATACTCCTTCTTTTTTAAGTAGACAAGTTGTTAAGTAGCTAAGTTGTGAAGGGTATATATCAGCTTCACAACTTCACAACTTATCCACTACACAATTTGGCTAATGTTCTTTAGTCAAATAGTATATAAGCTGATTTGCATCAAGCACTTCATTAAGCCTGATTGCAAGGTTTTTTTCATACACCATAACTTCACCCTTGCCTATAATTCTTCCGTTAATATAAACCTCGGCACTTTCACCCTCGGGCTTTTGCAAATCAATAACGCTTCCTTTTTGAAGGGCTAAAATTTCCCTTAACGTAATATCCACACGTCCCAAATCGCTCTCAAACAACACTTCCGTATCTAAAAGATTAGAATAATCCGGAATATACTCTTCCAATTCCTCGTCTAAATCTTTTTCTTTTTCGTCCATTATTTCCCCTTAAACAGAATATAAAAGCACTTATCTCCGTTAAATCTGAACGACAACATATCGTCATAATTAATATTTCCGTTAAATTCCCCTAAAAACTCCGGTACCCCTATATTAAAAGAAACATTTTTTTTCGCCGCTATAATTTTTGCATTCCCTATAATCTGATTTGCAATTTCGTTTGTTAAATCTTTTGCGTCGTAGTTATTATCTCCGAAATAATAATTTGCTATATAGCTTAACTTTTCATGGGGTACTATTATGTATATATCATAATTCTCATCACCGCTTATTGAAATTTTACTGACAAAACCTTCTTTAATCTCCTCATCACACTTATCGGCTCTGGCTTCAATCGAATCCATAAAATTTTTTACAGCCTCTTTTATAATGTTAAACATCCCTTTTCCTTTTGTTTATTTTACTATGATATAATTTTATCAAAAAAGGCTAAATTTGATAAGTGCCGTTATAATTGGAATTTTTGTAGGTTTCGCCTCCGGATTTTTCGGAATCGGGGGAGGTACCGTTTTAGTACCGATTTTGCTGTTTTTAGGCTTCGGATTTAAAGAAGCAATAGGCATCAGTGTAACACAGATGATGTTGAGTTCTATTTACGGGTCATACCTTAATTATAAAAAAGGGCTTTTAAAAATAAAAAACGGTCTCTCCCTTGCCGTAGGCGGTGCTTTGGGCGCGGCACTGAGCGGTTATATCGTAAAACACACTTCAAAAGAAATTTTAGGATTTATATTTTTAACACTTGTATTTATTGCGATAGTAAGGTTTTTCATAACTGTCCCAGAGCCGAAAAACGAACCTCCGATTGATAACAAAAAACTTTTTTTTATCGGCTTTTTTGTCGGAATGATTGCAATAAGCGTAGGTGTCGGGGGAGCAATACTTATAACCCCCATACTTGTGGGGTTTTTACATTACAGGCTAAAAACGACCGTGAGTTTGAGCCTCTTTTTTGTCGTGTTTTCATCAGTCTCGGGATTTATATCACAAAGTCTTGCCGGACATATAAACTATTCCAAAGGTTTTACAATTGGACTTGCCTCACTTATAGGAACATATTTCGGTATCAAAATGTACCATAAAATCAATCCCAAACACCATAAAAAATTCTTACTTATATGGTACTTATTCGTATTTTGCGCAACAACATACAAACTTTATTTTCAAGGACACTAATGGATATCAAACTTTTAACGGAACTGATAATAACACTGCTAATAGGCTACAGAATATATACCCTTGAGAAATTCGGAATTAAATCGGCGGCTGACAAACTTTTTGCGCTTTATTACATAAAAAACCATTATCCTCTAATTGGCTATACACTGATTTTTTATATATTTGAAATTATTTTTATAGAAATGATAGCCCTTAAAATTGTGGATATTACGCTTATAATTATTGCTATGATTGAACTGTTTATGATTTACAGACATCTTTTTATTGCATTAAG
>JAMOQT010000015.1 GCA_027063865.1 Nautiliaceae bacterium | reverse complement strand
ATATTCAGGAAGTTTTAACAGGCTATAAATATAAATTGCCTGTAATTAACATTATATTAAACAATAACTATCTTGGAATGGTTAGGCAGTGGCAGACAATGTTTTATGATGACAGATTATCTGAAACGGACCTCAGCGACGTTCAGCCGGACTTTGTAAAACTTGCCGAAAGTATGGGGGGAGTTGGATACAGAGTAAAAACAAAAGATGAATTTGAAAAAGCGTTTAACGATGCGTTAAATTCAGGAAAAGTTGCGTTTATCGACGTTCAGGTAGACAGACGCGAAGACGTACTTCCAATGGTGCCTCCAAACAGTCCTTTAAAAAATATGCTTGTATTTAAGGAAGACAAATGAAAAGAATAATTAGCGTAATAGTTGAAAACGAACACGGGGTTTTGGCAAGAGTAGTTAATATGTTTGCCGCAAGAGGTTATAATATTACATCCCTTACAGTTGCTCCCATTCCAAACAGCGAATTTAGTAGAATGACGATTATGAGTGAAGGCGACCCTAAAATTTTTGAACAGATTGTAAAACAGCTTTATAAACTAATTCCGGTGTATAAAGTAATTGAGAGCGATGATTTTATCGAAAAAGAGATGGCGATGGTTAAATTTTCTCTAAAAGATGTTACCGATAACCTTGCCGATATTGACGCGCTTGCTAGGTGTTATAACGGACATATCTCAAATGTAAATGATAAAAGCGTTGTAGTTAGCGTTGTTGACAGACCTAACAGAATTGATAATTTTTTAAAAGCAATGCAAACTAAATTTAAAAACCTTGAGATTGTAAGAAGCGGGGTTAGTGTAATTGAAAGGTAGTTATGACAAAACATTAAGAGAAATTTTTTCGGAAGTTCCTGTAAATCTTATAAAACTTTTAACCAACCAGGAAATAAAAAGGCCGCTTAATCCCTCTTTTCCTTCCGTAAAAGAAAGAATAGCTGATTTTTTAGTTGAACTTCAAAACGGAGATATTTTTCATTTAGAAATTCAATCGATTAATGATAAGACTATGCCAAGAAGAATGCTTTTTTATGCTCTTTTAATTGAAGAGAAATATAAAAAACCCAAATTGCTAGTTAAAGAGTAAATTTTGTTTATCTTTATCCAGTTTCAAAAAACAGTCGAAGCTATAAGTTAGAATAAAAAGCTTAAGTTTCGTTAAAAAACCACCAATAGAGGTTGCTTTAATAACTTTGCCAAATTTACCGGTAATAATAGAAAAAGCGGTTTCAATGCTTTTTCTTATTTTTCTTTTAATCAAATATTCATTATCTTTTTTCATATTTTTTCTAAATATTGGAGACAGTTTAATTCCAAATTTACTCAAAAAATTGTCTAAATCATCAGAAACATAACCTTTATCACCAATAACAATAGAATTTTTAGGAAGAAACGGCAAAAAATTATATGATGCCTTAACATCATGCATTGACCCTTCAGAGATATAAAAAAATATCGGCTCTTTATTGGTGTTAACCACCATATGAACCTTAAAACCGTAAAAATATCTGTTTTTAGAAGCGTTAAAACCTTTTAGTTTTTCGTGGTTGTATAATCTACATCTTTTTTCTCTTGAAATCTGGCACAATTCCACAGGAAACGAATCTACAGAATAAATCTGTGCTCCTTCTAATCTTTTAAACAATTCCGCAAGCCATAAAAACAGTTTTTCTATTACGCTTTCTAATTTGTTTATTCTGCGGATAAATCTTGTATATTCCAACATTTTCACTATTTTCATTTCTCTAACATATTGATATGCTTTATAATAATTCCCGTTAAAATCTTCCATGGCTATATACCCTATCAATAATATCTCACTGTTTGATACTTTTGCTCTGGTATCGTCTTTTATTCCAA
>JAMOQT010000014.1 GCA_027063865.1 Nautiliaceae bacterium | reverse complement strand
TTAAAAAATTAAAAAACCTCTTTATCAAACCGAACGTAAAACTAAGCGATATTGCAAAAATAACATGGCAGTATAAAACGGTAAACAGCACATATATCGGAAACAACACGCCGGCTATTGCCCTCTCCGTCCAAAGGGCTCCGGGAGGAAGTCTGCTTGATACGAGCAAAGCCGCAAGAGAGGTTATTCAAAAAGTAAAAGAAAAATATCCTAACATCAAAATAAGCATATCCGATACTCAAAGAACGCTTGTGGAAACATCAAACAAAAATATGCTTGAAGCGTTAAGGGATGCGATTATTTACACACTTTTAGTACTTCTTATCTTTTTGGCGAATTTCAGGGCATTAATTGCTGCCGCCCTTTCAATCCCGATGGTGTTTTTCGGGGTAATAGCGTTTTTATACCTTACAGGTCAAGGTTTGAATATCGTAATTTACACCGCAATTATTTTAGCTTTAGGGATGCTAACCGACGACGCGGTTGTGGTGCTTGAAAATATAGAAAGACACCTTGAAGAGGGAGAAGATTTACAAAAAGCCATATATAACGGAACAAAAGAAGTTTTAATGCCGATTTTCGCAGGAACAATTTCCACAATCGCGATAGTGTTTCCTTTAATGTTTGTTGGGGGATTCCCTCAAAAAATCTTCCGTCCGTTAATCGAAACACTAATAGTTTCACTGTTTATCAGCTGGTTTTTATCAATTACGTTTATTCCGGTGCTTTCAAATTACCTATACAAAAACGGATATTCCAAAACAAAATTTGAAAAATTTTTCGAAAAACTGTATCAAAACACAATAGGCAAACTCGTAATTCCCTATGTAAGCGTTATTAAATGGTCAAACGGCAAATTCTATGCGTTAAGAAGATTTGCTTTAATTTTGGGAGCAATAATCGTATTAATGTTAAGTCTTAAAAATATTATGCCTATTATCGGGAAAGACGCTATGCCTCCTATGGATACGGGGATTATAAAAGCAAAAGTCGAATTTTCAAGTAACTTAAACGCAAACGAGAGCGAAAACAGGCTTAAACCTTTCTTTATATGGCTAAATAAACAGCCGTGGCTTGAAAAAAGCTCCGTTGCGATAGGAACTGAAAAAGGCGTGCTATCAATCGGAGGCGGAGGAAATGGAAACAGTGTTACAATGACCATTATTGCGGTTGACAGATTCCACAGAAAAAAATCAATATGGCAGCTTGAAAGCGAAATAAGAAAAGAGCTGGCAAAAATAGAAGGAATAAAATACTTAAATGTATTTGATTTCGGTGCTACACCTTTATCAACTATTTCGGCACCGCTTGATATTCAGTTTAGAAGCGATAATTATGAATCTCTTCCGAAACTCGCCCACAAAGCGGAAGAATTAATCAAAAACATAAAAGGAATTACCACCACCCAGATAAGCTGGGATAAAGATTTCAAAGAAGCGGTTCTTGAAATAGACAAAAACAAAGCCCTAAGTTACGGACTAACACCGGGCGCCATTATTTACCAAATAGCGCTTAAAGACCAGCCCGTATCGATTTCAAGCAAGCTGAGCTCTATGAACGTCCAGTTTGTAAGGGTAAGGTTTGCGGGGGATTTCGGTAAAAACATACAGACACTGAAACTTTTACCGATAGATACGAAAAACGGTGTGATTCCCCTAAGCCAAATTGCAAAAATCAAAACACATTTCACATATAACAAAATCGAAAGATTTGATTTAAAATATGCTATTGACGCTCAGGGTTACAGAGAAAAAAGACCAGTAAGCAAAATCACAGAAGATGCCGATAAAATTTTACACGCTCACGGTATTACAAACTATTATCACGAAGGTGATATAAAAGAGATGAAAGACTCGTTTAAAAGACTTATAAAAGCCATCGCAATCGGTGTAATTATTTTAATTATGACTTTAATGGTGGTATATCAGTCCCTTAGACTTTCACTCGTTATGATACTTGTCCTGCCTCTTGCAATGATAGGTGGAAGCTGGGCGTTGTTAATAGCCCATAAACCTTCATGTATGCCTAGTATGGTGGGATTATTGCTTTTATTTGGAATTATTATCAAAAACGCGGTATTGTTAATAGACTTTTACAAAGAGTATGAAAAAGAAGGCAAATCTCCGTTCGAATCCGCAATTGAGAGTGTAAAAGTCAGATTTAGACCAGTAATGATGACAGCTTTTGGTACAATTGCAGGGATGATTCCGATAGCCCTTGAACAGGCCGTTGGGCTTGAGAGACTCTCCCCTCTTGCAAATGTTGCAGTCGGGGGACTTTTAATCGGAACACTTTTGACGCTTATATATGTTCCGATGCTAGCTTATACAACGGACCCGAAAAACAAAAAAACAAACGCAATCGAAAAAATCGAAGAAAAACTAATAAAATAAAGGAGCAAAAATGATTAAATACGCAACACCTCAAGGAAACAAAGAAATTAAAATAAATATTGAAGAATTTCTAAAACTTTACAAAGAAAAAAAAGCGGTATTACTTGATGTAAGAATGCCTTTTGAAAAAAAGGTATGGGAAGTTAAATTCGCAACGGATATTGCTGCAAACGAACTAGAAAAAAATCTTGACAAACTCCCAAAAGATAAACTGATTGTAACAGCATGTCCGGGAAGTAACCGCTCACCGTTTGCAGCTGCATTTTTAAGAGAAAAAGGATTTGATGCAAAATTTCTTGAAGAAGGACTACTTGAACTTATGAAAAAACTAAAAGGCGGGGAAGCTAAAAAATTCTTAGAAGACTAATTCTCTTCTTTTTTTCTTATTTCACAAAAAGGAGATTAAAATGTTTTATTTTGAAATTTTTATAATTGCAACCGTTTTAAGTGCGTTTTTCGCGCTCGGAGGCGTGGGAAGTGCCGTTGCTTTAATTCCTGTACTGCACTGGATGGGAATTGATTTTAACTTTTCAAAAGCAATAGGCCTTTTTGTCAATACGACCACAACCGTAACGGCTACAATTATGAATATTAAAAGAAAAGTTTTGGATATCAAATTTGCCCTGCCGCTTGCCATATCACTTGCGGCTTTCGCACCTGTGGGGGCCATGTATTCAAAACATGTACCCGTCCATGAAGTAAAATGGTTTTTTACGCTCTTTTTGTTTTTCAGCGGAAGTATGATACTTTTTGGCAAAAAAGAGCAGAAATTCCATTATAACAAACAGTGGGTTATGATTTTAATAGGTGCGGTTGTCGGATTTATAAGCGGACTGCTCGGAATCGGAGGCGGAGCGCTTTTAATGCCGGTGCTGATTCTTTTGGGATTCGATGCTAAAAAACTTGCCGTCACTTTAAGTTTTGTAATTCCGTTTTCAACGTTTGCAGCGTTTTTAACGTATATGAGCTTTGTAAAAATAGACTGGGGCATTTTAGGAGTTGCAACGCTTGGGGCGATAGCAGGAGGATATATCGGAAACTATTTTATGCATTTTAAACTAGACCAACACCACATCAAAAAAATAATCGGAATACTTTTATATATAATTGCAATAAAAATGGTAATAGGATTAATTTGAAAGATATAGCAGCCCTCATAATTTCACTTTTAATCACAATGGTTGTTTTAAATCTTATAAAGCTCCCCCCTGTGATAGGATTTATTGTAGGCTCAATCCTCTGGAGCGTCTTACACTTCAATTTAAAAAAAATGCTATAATAGCAAAAAGACTTATTCAAGGATAAACTATGAACTTAACCCACATAAACGAAAAACACAATCCCAAAATGGTGGATGTCGGAGATAAGGAAATTACAAAAAGAGTTGCCGTTGCAAGCGGTGTAATTCATATGCAAAAAACCACAAAAGAAGCTATTTTAAAAGAAAAAACAAAAAAAGGCGCAGTCCTTCAAACCGCAATAGTAGCGGCAATTATGGGAAGCAAAAAAACAAGCGAACTAATACCTATGTGCCACAACATTTTAATTGACGGAGTCGACATAGACATAGAAGAGATTGAAGACGGATTTAAAATCACAGCAACCGCAAAAACAACCTCAAAAACGGGAATAGAAATGGAAGCTCTTACAGCTGTGAGCGTAGGACTTCTTACAATTTACGACATGGCAAAGGCGATTGATAGGGAAATGGTGATAAGCGATATCAGACTTGAATATAAATCCGGCGGAAAAAGCGGCACATTCAAAAGAATTGACAATTGACAATGGAAAATGGAAAATTAATCAAAAAGAAAAAAATATTTCCCATTTTACATTTTCCATTTTACATTAAAAACGTTCCCTGCTTCATCTTTGTCGGCGGTAAATCAAGCCGTTTTGGAAGCGAAAAGGATGACAAAGCCTTACTTTTTTACAAACTTCAATACAACAAATGCAAAAAAATATTTAAAAACGTCTATTTCGTCGCCAAATATGAAAAATTTAAAAATTATCCTTTTTTTATAGAAAAATCAAAAATCTACGCCCCGCTTCCAGCACTTGAGGAAATAGTAAAAAAACATAAAAAAGTTTTCGTGTTAAGCGTAGATACCCCAAACATCACTGAAAAATCGATAATCAAACTTTTACAAAAAAAAGCCGTAGCATCCGATAATCCATTAATCGGATATTATGATTACACTCATCTGCCGAAAATCAGGGAAAATCTAAAAGGAAAAATGAGAATTTTCAATATTAATAAAAGAAAAATAAAAATAAACGAAAAAGAACTAATCAATATCAATACCCTTGATGACCTTCAACACTTAAGATAATTTTCCATTTTCCACCCCGCCACTTTCCAAGTGGCCGGGTTCGCTGCACTCATTTTACATTTTCCATTAACCAATATCTTCCCATATTTTTTCAGGAAGTTTATATAAATGCCATTTTGTCAAATCTCCTTCCTCAACATCACTGAAATCGATATCCATTTTAAGCCTTTTGGCTTTTTCTATTAAATCGCTAATTTCCATATCAAATCCGAAGAGTTTTATATAATTTCTAACCGCTTTTTCAAAATATTCTTTTACATTTTCCCCTTTCATAGCTTTGATTAGAAGTGAAATAATCTGCTGTAAATATGCACTTCTTACAATCTGACCGATTTTAATCCGTTTATCCGAAATTTTCATATAATCGCTAAGTTCGTCCAATATTTTATTAACATCGCCGTTTGAGGCGTAAACTTCGGCTTTTTCAAGTTTTTCACGCCATTCTCTTTCGATTTTTTGATAATCTTCCACATCCTCTAAAAACGGATATTCAATTACATATTTTTCTATGGCATGCAAATCTTTTGCGGCTAAAAGCCTGTAAAAAGTAAGTAATATTTTAGCTTTGTTTTCCAAATCCTCCGCTTCTTCATAAAACATAGGGAACTGTTTTAATATTTCTACAATATTAAGAACTTTTTTATATTCGCCCTGTTTTAAAAGCTCATATGCTTTTTGTTTTAAACTTTCTCCATATTTGACAACTTTTTTATACTCATCGGATTCGGTTAAAAACGGATATCTGTTAATGAGACTGAAAAAGTCTTTAAATTCTTTTTTCTGAAATTTTTGAGCTAATATTAAATATAATTGCCGTTCGTTAAAAAGAGATTGAATAAACGGCGTTTTTTGAGTTACACCCCTAAAAGGTTTAAGAAGCTCCCTTACTTCGTCATCCCTTCCTTTTGTTAATATAAGTTTTTTAGCTTCATTAAACACTTTTTTCCAGTCATCTTCCATTTTTTTATAATATATGGTGTTTTTAAGATAAGGATATTGCGTCACAAGGGAATACGCCAACGGATACTTCTGACTTAAAACAGCCTTTTTAAATTTCTCAAATTCACTGAAATCATTAAACAGTGACTGGACAAGGCTTCTTTTTGAAGGAATTTTTAAAAACGGGGATAAAATCTGTTTTGCAATATCCGTTTCACCCTTTTCAAATTTCTTCTGTGCCAACACAAGAAGTTTATTCCATTTTTCTTCCAATGCTTCATATGTTTTTGTTCTTTTTAAAAACGGATTTTGATTTATAAGACCATAAGCTTTTTCATATTCATTATTGTCGATAAATTCTTTTAATTTTTTTTCATCCTCAAACAAATCATAAAAATAAACGCCCCCGTCAAATGTTCCTACAACCAGATAATCAAGTTCAGGTATATATTCAATACGGGACGGGACTTCTAATATTTTTATAAATTCATCACTGATAAGCTCATAATCTTCCATTGAATACAAAGAAACTTTTTTATTGGTGTTACATACGGCAAACATAAAACTCTCATCCGAATTAAATGCAATATCTAAAATTCTGTCTATCATAGGTATCAGACGTTTTTCAACTTTCCCTTTTGCATAATTCCAAACCACTATCTCACCGGTTTTATCGCCGCTAACCATTCTTTGTCTACCTAAAAATCTCAAAAAAGTAACAGCACCTTTATGGACTTTCTTTCTGTAACTCAAATCCATCGATGAAACATTAGTAATTGTTATAGATTTGTCATAACTGCCCGTTGCACACCATAAACCATTTTTAGAAAAAGCAACTGAAGTTATATAATCGGCATGAGGAGGAAGGGACGATACCATTTTACCGGTTACCATAGACCATATATATGCCCTTCCGTCTTCTCCGCCCGTTAAAAGATATTTTTCCTCCCTATCAAAATTAACACTTAAAACATCACCTTTGTGCCAACCTAATGTATACAAAAGTTTTTTTTCTTTTAAAGACCAAACGGTAGTTTTATGTTTTCCCCTCACAGCTATTGCAATATATTTTCCGTTGTTTGATACATCCACACTGCTTTCTTGCGGATTGTTTTTAGGAAGTTTGATTTTAAATCCGTCTGTTAATTTAAAAGTAGTTACATCATATATTCTAACCGTATTATTCTCATCTATAATACAAATTTTACCATCTCCGATATATTTGATTTTACTTACCGTCTTTTTTACATTCAGAATTTTGATAGGTTGCAAAAATTCTCCTTTTAAAATTATGATAACATTTTATCAAAAAAGGTTTTAAATGACTTTAACTATTATCGACACTTTTGGATTCTTATTTAGGAATTTTTACGCCCTTCCTCCTCTTAAAAGTAAAAAAGGTTTTCCAACGGGTATGATTACAGGGTTTTTAAATTTTATAGCATCACTTGGAAAGGATTTTGAAACGGATTATCTTGTATTTACGCTTGATTCAAAAGAAAAAGAAACATTTAGAAAAGAAATATTCCCCAAATATAAGGCAAACCGCCCTGAAGCCCCGGAAGATTTAAAAGCACAGCTTCCCGTTGCCATTGACTTAATTAAAGAGATGGGTTTTAAAATGCTTGAAATCCCGGGATACGAAAGTGATGACATAATAGCAAGCCTTGCCAAACTTGCCGTAAGCAAAGGGATAAAAGTTAAAATTGTAAGTCACGATAAAGATATGTATCAGTTAATCGACGATAATAAAATAGTTTTGTTTGATCCGATTAAAAAAGTGGAAATAAATGAGGCAAAATGCATAGAAAAATTCGGCATCCATCCTAAAGACTTTATTAATTTTCAGGCGCTTGTGGGAGATAGCAGCGACAATATCCCGGGAGTTAAAGGAGTCGGCGTAAAAACCGCCGCAAAACTTATAAACCAATATAAAACGCTTGAAAACCTTTACGAACACATAGACGAAATAAAAGGAGCGCTTAAGAAAAAGCTGATTGAAGGAAAAGAAAACGCATTTTTAAGCCGTAAGCTTGTAACCTTAAAAACAGACCTTTTTGACAACATAAACCTTGACGAATTTAAATACCCCGAAATCAATCCTATTTTGAAAGTTGCAAATAAACTAATAGATTTAGATATCACCTCAATACTTGAAAGGGTTAAAAAAGAAGGTCTTTACGTCAAAACCAAAATGCCGGACAATCAGGTAAAATTCGAAGCCGTTTTAATCGAAAACGAAAAAGAACTTTTCAAAATTATTGAGAAAATCGGCGACAACATTGTAGCATTTGATACAGAAACCGACGGACTTGAAAATCCGAATATTGTAGGTTTCAGTTTCGCTTTTGAAAAGTCTAGGGCTTATTATGTTCCCATAAACCACTTTTATCTGGGTGTTAGCGACCAAATCCCTCAAAACAAAGCACTTGAGGCGATTGAAAAAATACTTGATAAAAAAGTTATAGGACACAACCTTAAATTCGATTTTAAAATGCTGAAAAAATACGGACTAACTATACCTACTCCTTATGCGGACACTATGATACTTGCATGGATACTCGACCCTGACAGCCCCGTTGGACTTGATAGCGTAGCCAAAAGATATCTTGACCATACAAATATAAAATTCAAAGAAATTGTGGGCAAAAACAAAAATTTCGCGGAAGTTGACATCCAGGAAGCCGCAAAATACGCGGCGGAAGATGCAATTATTACACTTAAACTTTACGAAATTTTAAAAGACAAAATCTGGAAAGAAGTAAAATGGGATATAGAAAATATTGAAATGCCGTTTGTAAATCTTTTAATAGACATAGAATCCCAAGGTATTAAACTAGATATCGAATATATGCAAAAACTTCAAACCGAAATATCAGCTAAACTTTCAAATCTTACTGAAGAAATATATAAACTTGCCGGAAGTGAATTTAACATAAAATCTACAAAACAGCTTGCTTACATTTTATTTGAAGTATTAAAGCTTCCTGTCAAAAGAAAAACCAAAACAGGATATTCCACAGACGAAAAAGTCTTAAATTCTCTAAAAGATGCACATCCTATAATCCCGAAACTCTTAGAATACAGAAAACTTGAAAAACTTCAAAGCACCTACGTAATTCCTCTTCAAGAATATGCAAAAAAAGACCCAAACCATAGAATATATACAAACTTCCTTCAAACCGGCACGGCAACCGGAAGACTCTCAAGCAAAAATCCAAACCTCCAAAACATCCCCACTTCCACCGATATAAACATAAGGGATGCTTTTGTCGCCGAAAAAGAGTTTGTAAGCCTTGATTATTCACAAATAGAACTCAGACTTCTTGCGCATTTCAGTAAAGACGAGCATTTAATAAACGCCTTTTTGGAAGATAAAGACATTCACCTTGAAACTGCGGTTAAAATTTTCGGTGAAGAAAAGGCAAAAGAATACCGTTCTGTTGCAAAATCTATAAATTTTGGACTTATTTACGGAATGGGACCTAAGAAACTCAGCGAAACAATTAACGTTTCCACAAAAGAGGCAAAAGAGTTTATTCAAAAATATTTCGCCTCATTTCCTACCGTTAAAACGTTTTTGGAAAACACAAAAGCAGATGCCAGGGAAAAAGGATATGTCGAAACACTGCTAAAAAGAAGGAGGTTTTTTGATTTTGCCGCAGCTAACGCCAGAACAATTGCAAACTTCGAAAGAGAAGCAGTAAATACGATATTTCAGGGAAGTGCGGCGGATATTATCAAAAAAGCAATGATTGAAATAAAATCAATATTTCCAAAAGCCAAAATGCTTCTGCAAATTCACGACGAACTTATTTTCGAAATAGATTCACGCGAAGAGGCATACGAATATAAAGAAATTATGCAAAACGTCTTTAAACTCGAAGTACCTTTGAAAGTGGGAATCAGTTTCGGGAAAAGGTGGGGAGAATTAAAATAATACCATTGCCAAAAATAAATGTTTGATTTATTTTGGAGATTGGTATTATTTTACTTTTTGATTGTAATACTCTTCTAAAAGTTCATACGACTCTTTTACCCTTGTAAATTTTTTAGCGTAAATTTTTTGAATAAGTTCAGGCTTTTGTCTATGAAGGTCGGGATGATATTTTTTAGCAAGTCGTCTGTATTCTTTTTTAATTTTATCAAATTCATATATAGTTGAAACTCCGAATAATTCCAATGCGTTTCTGACCTTATTAAGATATTCTTTAAGCGAACCTTCCACCGTAAAGCTTTTCGTATATGAAAACTCCTCTTCATTAACGTTAAAAACCGTCTTATACCCCATAATAGAATGTTTGGAAGCCAGTGCGCTTACAATTCTTTGTGTTTCTTCATTAAATGTAACTACCAATCTTTCGCTGTTTATATCTATCAAATCGAATAAAAAAAGCCCTTTAATATAATTATAAACGGGTTTTTTCGGATTTGCAAAAAGTATTTCAAACTCTTTGCTTGAAAGTTTCCTAATCGTAATATATATGGCTTTTTCATCAAATGTAACTGAATATTTTTTTATTTTTATTATTAAATCTTTTTTATAATTTAAAAGCAGCTTTTTTAATAAATTTTCATTATCGCCTTTTTGTTTTTTATACATATTGGCGATAGCCTGTAAAAGCAATTTGTGCTTTTTGACATTTTTTTTGTCGTAATAAATCTTATATTGGTTGTCGTTTATTTCGAGTTTGTTAAAAGAGAGTCTTATAAACTCGATAAACCCTTTAATCTTAAATCTCGAATCTATAACAACTTCGATATTTTCACCAATATTTATTTCAAATACTTTATCAGTCATCTCTCTTCGCTATTATTAAAGTGGCAATAGGAAATATAAGTTTTTGTTTTTTAACAATGCTAAATCCTTTTAAACTCTTTAAAATATCTTCCTCGTCTAACGAATCTATACTTTTACCAAGCAATTTGTATTCCTTTTTCATGCCAAGCATAACTCCCGCTATTAAAGGCACTATTTTATTCATATACAAAAGTATGAGTTTTGCAAGAAAAGAATCACTTTTTACCATTTCCACTATCGCAAAATATCCCCCCGGCTTTATATGGTTTTTTATATTTTCAACACCTTTAGTTAAATCGTCAAAATTTCTTAAAGCCATAAAAGCGGTTACCAAATCAGCTTTTTTTTCAAGTCTGAAATTTTCAGCCGTATCTTCAATAATTATTATTTTTTTACTTCCTTCCAATATCCATTTTCCATTTTCCATTTTCCATTTTCCATTAAATTTGCCTTTTGCAATTAAGTTCATCTCCCCGCTTGGCTCAATCAGATACATTTCATCAAAATCAAGCGCTATTGCCATTTCCCCCGTAGCACTTGCGACATCTATCAAAACTCCGTTTTTTATATGTTTTTTAATTTCTCTGACAAACATCCACCGCCAAAGCTCTTCTATCCCGAAACTCACTATTTTGGTTGCTAAGTCGTATTTTTTTGCAAGTTTATCATATATTTTTATGTCCATCCTATCTCCCAAACACAATCAAATCATCACCGCTTATGGTATGTAGTATTTCAAATTTATCTTCACTTCTGAAATTAAACCTGTTTGCAAATTTGGGACTTATTATAAAAACCTTCCAGTCAACCAGATTTTTTATTTCGTTATACAGCCTCTCGCCACCTTCAATCATTATAAATTTATAATTTTCGATTTTTTTAAGAGTGTTTTCTATAAAAACCCTTCTATCAGGCACTCTAAAAAGAGGTATATTTTTATCAAAACCGTTATTTTTAGAATAAATAAGCA
>JAMOQT010000013.1 GCA_027063865.1 Nautiliaceae bacterium | reverse complement strand
AAAAAAAGAGATTTTTCCGATATGGTTAAATAATGGGTTTTGTAGTAAAAGAATTTGATATAAAAGATGAAAAAGTACTTGATTTTTTAGTAAAAAAACTCGGATTTAACATAAGAGAAGCCAAAAGGGCGATTGACAGGGGAAGAGTTAGCGTAAACGATAAGAGGGTAACCAAAAAATCCCAAAGGGCTACGGGGAAACTTAAATGCATACTGTTCGAACCGAACGGCTATGGTTTAAAACCCATCTTTGAAACAGCTCATTTTGCAATATTCGATAAACCAAGCGGAGTTGCAATCCATCCTAAAAAACTTGCAAACACCAAAAGTCTGCTTGATGATGTGAGGGCTTTATGGGGGAATGATGCAAATCTCGTTCACAGACTCGACAAAGAAACAAGCGGACTAGTGATGGCCAGCAAAAACAAATTTGCCGAATCAGTTTTAAAAAGGGCTTTTCAGGATAAAGAAATACAAAAAAAATATTTAGCCTTGGTAAAAGGTCATCTTGAAAAGGGACTTACCATCAAAAAACCCATTGCCGTTAATAAAGACGAAAACATTAAAGTAAAAGTATTAATCCACCCAGAAGGCAAAGAATCGATAACAATAATTAAACCTATTAAGAAAATAGGCAAAAACACCCTCGTAGAATGCATACCTCTAACCGGCAGACAGCATCAAATAAGAGTCCATCTTTACAGCATAGGTCACCCTATTGTCGGTGACCCGCTCTATGGGGTCGACAACGACTTTGCCGACAGATACCTTAATAAACTTGTTACAGAAAAAGAAAGAATTGAAAAAACAGGCGCAAAAAGGCTGATGCTTCATGCATATTATCTTGAATTTATGTTTATGAACAATAAATATGTAATAACCAGCAGAAATTTTAAAGAATTAAGCGAAAATTAAGCTTTTTTCGTTATAATTTTAGCTCAATTTCCCCTCCTTAAAAGTTTTAAACCTCCTCTACAAAGGCCTTTTGGCCTTTATAGATTTCACAAAAACAAGTGTCTGTCACCCGATAATTTAAGCGTTAACACAAATAAACTTTTAATATTTTGAAAATTATAATGCCTAACCTCATATCATATCTCACATATACCGTTTATTTTCTACCAAATTTTGATTTATATTTTTGATTGGTATAATTGACAAAACACAAACAAAAGTGTAAAATGTACTTAACATTTTTGATTAAAAGACATTAAATAGATTTTACAAAGTTTTTTACTGAAAAGTAGAAATTCAAGGACTTCTTTGCTTGAATATCTCTATCTTTTGGAAAAAAGTGAAATTTTAATACACCTACATTTCAAATCAAGAGGCACATCAAAACTTCAAAAACCGGACAAAATCTATTTAAACAATACAAATCTCATAGAACCATTACAAATATCAAATATAGGGAATGAAAGAAAGACGTTTTTTGTAAAGCAGATTAAAAGTTATACCAATCCCCAAAATAAATCAAACATTTATTTTGGGAAAAAGGTACTGACTAAATAAAGTGAAACAATTGCAAATTTTAACGGAGAAAAAGTGTTAAAAAATTTGCACTCTTGTTGAGCGTATTTAGTCAGTGCCAAGAAAAGGTGAATGTAAGAGTTGTTTTGTGATTTGGTATTACTTTTTAAATAAAAAAAGTTTTTTTGATAAAAACATCGTTTTGGCAAAAAACGGAGATTTTATCGTTGGAGATTATACGTTTGAAATTGGAGGAAAAAACAAGGATTTTAAACAGATAAAGGGAATTGAAAACAGCTTTATCGTCAGCAACGATATTGAAATCGGGTTTAAAAATAAAACCCCTCTTTATCTTTTCGGGTTTTTATATTAATTTTTAACTGGAGCCGACGACGGGACTCGAACCCGCGACCTGCTGATTACGAATCAGCTGCTCTAGC
>JAMOQT010000012.1 GCA_027063865.1 Nautiliaceae bacterium | reverse complement strand
GCAATGGGAGGAATTCATACCAACGTAAAATGTGAAACCCCAATCGGTGGAATTTATGCTGCCGGAGAAGCTCAATGTGTAAGCGTTCACGGTGCTAATAGGCTGGGTGGTAATTCACTTTTGGATATTGTTGTATTCGGACACGTTGCGGGGCTTGAAGCGGTGAGATATGCCGAGGGAACCGATTTTGCAAAAGGCGGTGCCGCTAAGCTTCAGGATGATGTTAAATTTATTCAGGAACTTTTTGACAGGGAAAGCAAAGAGACTCTTGGGGATTTAAGAGAAGAGCTCGGTGAAATTATGTTTAAACACTTTGGTGTATTTAAAAATGAAAAAGAGATGCAAGAAGGATATAATAAATTAAAAGATTTAATTGAAAGAGCACACAAAAATCTTGCGGTAGAAGATAAAAGTAAAGTGTTTAATACTGATTTACAAAGCTTGCTTGAATTTTATAATCTGCTTGAAATTGCGGATGTTTTGGCATATGCATCGCTACAGAGAAAAGAGTCTCGCGGAAGTTTTTACAGGGATGATTATCCAAAAAGAGATGATGAAAACTATTTATACCATTCTATGATTACTAAAAACAGTGACGGAAGCTTTAATTATGAAAAAGGTGAAGTAGATTTAAGCCTGTACGAACCGGCGGAAAGAAAATATTAATATCAATGTAAAATGGACAATGGATAATTGAAAATGAAATTTTACATTTTACATTGTAAAATTGTCCATTGTTTTTGGTCTCCCGGGCGGGATTCGAACCCACGACCTTCGGATTAGGAATCCGACGCTCTATCCTACTGAGCTACCGGGAGCTAAATGTAAATGTAATTATACCAAATATTTTATAAAGGATTTACTATGGAAAAGATAAAATATACAGCAAAAATAAAAAGATATAATCCTGAAACCAAAGAAAGTTACTGGCAAGATTTTGAAGTTGAAGTGGAAGATACTCTGACAGTGCTAGAACTTCTTATGTATATAAAAGACAAAATTGATGAAAGTTTGACTTTCAGGGCTTTTTGTAGAAGTGCAATTTGCGGTAGCTGTGCAATGATTATTAATGGTCGTGCAGGACTTGCGTGTAAAATACAGGCAAAAGACAAAATTAAAAACGGTGTAATTAAAATTGAACCCCTCAATCATTTACCGATTATAAAAGATTTGGTTGTAGATCAGGACCCTGCATTTAATAAACTTAAAAAAATCAAACCTTACCTTGAACCTGATCCTAAAAAAGTTCCTGATAATCTCAAATGCGAATCATTGGTAACGCCGGAAGAATTTGAGAAATATGACAAACAAACAGACTGTATATTATGTATGGCGTGTTACGGTCAGTGTAATGCGCTTGAAGGTGAAGAGGCGTATTTAGGGCCGTTCCAGCTTACAAAAGCTTTCAGGTTTATAATGGATTCTAGAGACGGTGTAGATGTGGAAGAGAGAATAAAACTTATAGAAGACCATGGAATATGGGATTGTGTTCAATGTCAAATGTGTCTGGCAGCCTGTCCTAAAGGGGTTAAACCGGCTGAAGATATACTTGAACTAAGACGGATAGCTAAAGACGTAGGCGAAGATAATATTGCAACAAGAAGGGCAAAAGTATGGTTTGCTAATGTGTTTGAAACAGGTCAGATTGACAAATGGCACTTACCGGAAGTTGCCTTTGGTGATGAAAAAGGTGAAGAAATTACGAAAAAACTTGAAGAAGAGTTTAGAAACAGAGGCTTGAAAGAAGAAGAATTCGGACCTCAGCCGTTTGAGGGAATTGAAGAATTTCAGAAATTTGTTAAAAAACTTGAAAAGGAACTGTAATGAAAAAAATAGGTATATACCCCGGATGTTGCTTTCAAGGAGCCGATATACATAATTATGATATAACTGAAGATTTTTTACAAAAAATGGGTGTTGAAGGAGTGTTG
>JAMOQT010000011.1 GCA_027063865.1 Nautiliaceae bacterium | reverse complement strand
ACTTCACAACTTAACTACTTAATTAAATTTCTGCATATCCTACACTTAATGCCGCTTTTAGATTTCTTAGTTCGTTTAAAACCTCTTCATTAACATCATTATCCACTATAATAACCGCCATTGCCTGATTTTCTTTGTTTCTTCCGAGTCTAAAGTCAGCTATGTTTATATTGTATTTTGCTAAAGTCATACCAACTTCTCCAATAACTCCCGGTACGTCCGTATTTTTAAAGAATATCATTTTACCTTTTGGTTCAAATTCTAAATCGAATCCTTTAAACTCTACAATTCTAGGATGGGCTTCAAGCATAGTCCCGCTGATTGAATATTCCCCTTCATCCGTAATTACTTTGATATTTACAAGATTTTTGTATGTTTCATTTTTAATTTCTTTCGTTTCTGTTACTATGCCTTTTTCAGCAGCCAAAAATTCAGCATTTACGTAATTTACGTTTTCGGTTATGTTTTGAAGAAGACCCACAAGTGCAAAAGTTAAAACGGATTTTTCTTCTTTAGATATATTACCGCTTAAATTTACTTTTACTTTTTTAATGGATTTATTAATTACCTGAGATATGATATATCCCATTTTCTGTGAAAGTTCAAGATATTTAATTACCCATTCAGGTGTATTTGCGGTATTAATCGGAAGATTAAGAGCATTCGGATAGCTACTGCCTCTAAGAGCTTCAATAATAGCTTCCGCAGCCTGTACGGCGATTCTTTCCTGAGATTCACGTGTGTTTGCACCTATATGAGGTGTAACTGAAGTGTTTTCAAGTTCAAAGAAAGGATGGTCTGTAATTGGTTCTTTTTCAAACACGTCAATTCCAAGCCAAGCAATTTTACCTGATTTAAGGGCTTCTGCAACGTCTTTTTCGTTGTAAAGTCCCCCTCTTGCACAGTTGATTAAAACAACCCCGTCTTTCATTTTTTCAATTTCTTTTTTTGTAATCATATTGATTGTTTCTTTGGTTTTAGGGGTGTGTATGGTAATAAAATCACATTTTAAAATTTCTTCAAAATCAGTTGTGTATTTACATCCCAAATCAGTCGCTTTGCTTGGGTCAATATACGGGTCGTATGCTATTACATCCATTTCAAGTGCTTTTGCCCTGATACCGACACGGCTACCTATATTACCAAACCCTATAATTCCAAGTTTTTTTCCGGCAAGCTCGATTCCAAGCCATTTTTCCCTGTTCCATTCATGCTCTTTTTTTAAATTCCACACTGCGTTTGTAAAACTTCTTGCAGCCGTTAATAAATGCGTCATTGTAAGCTCAACAGCGGCCAATGTGTTAGCAGTAGGTACATTCATTATAATAACGCCTCTTTTACTTGCCGCTTCCATGTCAACGTTATCAACACCTACACCTGCCCTTACGACAGCTTTTAACTTTTTAGCGTGTGAGAGGAATTTTTCATCAACCGGAGTCGGACTTCTTGTAATAACACCATCTGCATCTTCGATTATTTTAAGAAGTTCGTCTTTAGGTGTTCTGCTAGCATCTATTAATTCTATGTCTTTTGCTTTTTTTAGTATTTCAAATCCCGCTTCATGAATCGGATCACATACTACTACTTTCATTTATATCCTTTTGATTATTTTTTCTATTTTTATTTTAAAATTGTAACTTTTAAAAATATTAATAATTCTTTCCGCCTGCTGCAATGTCTTAAATAAAATAAAAATTTCCGTTTTTTTCTTTTCAAGCATCGAATATGCAATATTTTCATTTTCAAGTATGGCTTTTATGTTAAATATTGCGTATTCGTCATTTGCATTAATGGTGACTTTATAGAGTATAATATTTTTATACTCTTTAAAATCAATTTTCATAAAAAGTTCTCTTGCCGGAAAAGTGAAAGAATTAAAAGAGAGTTTTAATACATCACCCTCTGCCTCTGTTTTTGTTATTGTCTGCTTGGTTGGTTGAATTTTCTCAATCTCCGGCTGTGAAATTTTATCATAAGTAATAAATAAAATTGCCGCTATAATTATTGTTAATATTGAAATTATTATTTTCATTCAGCAAGTTTTACTCTATCACCGTTTATTTCTATTATTTTACCTTTAAAGGTGTCGCCTATTTGATATTCGTTTTTATAATCTTCTTTTCTAACAAGCGCTTCGATATCTCCCAAATCAATAAACATTCCAAAATCGGTAATATATTTAACTTTTCCTTCAACTTCGTCACCTATTTGATGATTCTTGGCAAACGTATCGTAAGGATTTGGCATTGCGTCTTTTCTTGAAACTATTACCTTATTTTCATCAGGTGAAATTGTAATTATTTTAAATTCAAGTTTATCGCCGATATTGAATATTTCATTTGCTTTTTCACCTTTTTTGTAAGAAGCAAATTTATTCGGTAAAAGGGTGCTAATTCCGTCTATTTCAACAAATGCCCCGACATTTATGAATTTAGTTATAACGCCTTCAACAACATCTCCAACATTATGTTTTTGTGCAAATATTACTGCCGGTTTTGTTAAAAGATTTTTTCTTGATACTCTCAATTTTTCAGCTTCCGGATTAATTTCAACAATTTCAACTTCTATTTCGTCACCCAACGTCAAATCGTTAATTCCGTCCCAGTTTATTTCACTTATATGCAAAAATCCTTCCACCCCGTTTCCAAGGTCTACAAACGCTCCATAATCGGTAATATGCGATACACTAACCTTTACAACGTCTCCTATATTTAATTCTTTTACTTCATCCCACGGATTTGGAAGGGTTTTTTTAATGGAAAAAATTCTTCTGAGAGGATCAACTAATTTAACCTGAATTTCATCACCTTCACTGAAAAACTGACGGTGGTCTATTTTTTTGTAAAAAATCTCTTCTTTAGGCACAAAACCGCTTATACCGTCTATGTCAATAACAAGTCCTTTCGGTTTTACTTTTGTAACTACGGCATCTATTATTTCACCGGCTCTATTTTCAAGTTTTTCTTTGATATCGTTCAGATACGCCTTTCTATCCACTACGACAGAATTTTGCTTAAATTCTTTAACATATGCCTTTACGGTTTTACCGATTACGCTTTCGTCTTCTTTCAGCCCGCTGAGACTCTTAGGAAGAAAAATTTCCACTCCGTCAACATATCCAACAAATCCGCCTTTGATTAATTTTTCTATTTTAAATTCTACCACATCACCTATTTTTAATTCGCTCATGCTAATTCCTTTATTCTTGAGATTATTTTTTCAACCAACCACTCAGGTGTGGAAGCACCGGCACTGATGCCACAGTGCTTTTTACCTTTAAACCACTCTTTTTTTAACTCTTCTTCACTTTCAACCAGATAGGCTTCACAAAACTCTTTTGCAATATTATATAACTGTTTCGTGTTTGATGAGTTTTTACCGCCTATTATTATCATAATATCGGCTTTTTTTGCAAGTTCTCTAACGGCATCCTGATTTTCAAACGTTGCATTGCATATTGTATTAAATACCCTTACTTCCTTATGCCTTTGAATAAGATAATTGGTAATTTCTAAATAATCTTTTATTTTTCTGGTGGTTTGGGCTACGGTTGCAATGCGTTCTTTTAATTTTATATTTTCAAGCTCTTTGGGGGAGAGTACAACATAAACTCTATTATGCACCGAATAACTCATAACCCCTTGTATTTCAGGATGGTTTTTATCACCGAAAATTACTATATCATAGCCTAGTTTACTCATTTCTTCCACAATTTCTTGCGGTTTTTTTACAAAAGGACACGTTGCATCTATAATTTCCACGTTTTTTTCTTTTAATTTATGTAATTTATCTTTAGGAATTCCGTGCGTTCTAACTATTACCCTCTTTACGTCGTTATCAATATCTTCGATACTTTCAATATATTTTACGTTATAGTTTTTTGCAAGTCGTTCAATTTCAAGGGGATTGTGGATAAGAGGACCCAGTGTTACGGCGTTTTTAGATCCCTCCGCAATTTCAACCGCTCTTTTTACCCCGAAACAAAACCCGTAGCTTTTGGCTTTCTCAATTATCATCATTAACCTTAAAATCAGCTATTTTTTCAAAAAGTTTAAAAAAGTTCGGAAAAGAAGTGTTTATACTTTCGGCTTTATCGATTTTCATTCCGCAAAGAAGTCCTAAGATTGCAAAGCTCATAGCTATTCTATGATCACCATTCGAATCAATTTCGGCTTTTTTAGGAACGCCGCCAGTTATTTCATATCCGTCTTCATATTCTTTAACCTCTATTCCGCAGGCTTTAAGTCCGTTTACTACCGTAGAAATTCTATCAGATTCTTTGACTCTGAGTTCTTTAGCGTTTTTTACAATACTTTTTCCCTCGGCCACCGCCATAGCCATAGCAAGAGCCGGCAGTTCATCGATCAGCCAAGGAATGTTTTCGCTAACTTCAATTGCTTTTAATTTTGCACCTTTTACTATAATATCACCGATAGGTTCGTATTTATCTTCTTTTAAAACATATTCAATATCCGCTCCCATTTTTTCAAGCGCTTTGTAACTTTCTATTCTTGTAGGATTAAGAGTTACATTTTTAATAATTGCAATAGAATCGGTTATAGCCGCCGCAACGGCAAAGAAAAACGCACTGCTTGGATCATTTGGCACTTCAATATTTAAAGGTTCGAGTTTTTTTGTAAGGGGATGTATTTTAATTTTCCATTTTCCATTTTCCATTTTACATTCGAGATTTGCTCCCATGCCTTTAAGCATTCTTTCGGTATGGTCGCGGCTGAGTATCGGCTCTTCATAGTATGAAGGTTTATCGGCATTAAGTGCTGCTAAAATCATAGCCGATTTTACCTGTGCGGATGCAATTTTGCTTGAATAATTAAACGATTTAAGTTTGCCGCCTCTTACGGCCAAAGGGGCTAAATCGCCGTTTTTTCTTCCGTCAATCTTTGCACCGATGCTTCTTAAAGGATCAGCCACTCTTCTCATAGGGCGTTTTCTTAAATACTGATCACCGCTTAATACAAAAAATCCGTCAATCCCGGCTAAAAGTCCCATATAAATTCTAATGGTAGTTCCGGAATTTCCGCAATATAAAACATCTTCGGCCTCTTGAAGATTTTCAGGAGCTTTTATTATGATGGTTTTTCCGTTATCTTCAATTTCAGCTCCTAAAGCTTTTGCAATTTCAAGGGAATTTAAGGTATCTTCGGCACGAAGATAATTTTTTACGATATTTTCCCCGTTTGTTAAAAGCGAAAAAATCGCACATCTGTGTGAAATGGATTTATCAGCGTCTACTACAAACTCTTCTTCAAATTTTCTGCCGCCAACTACTTCTAAAATCATCTAAGCTTAATTCCTTTGCTTTCGAGTTGATTTAAAATTTTCTCCATTATAGCATTAATTTCCGAATCTGTAAGAGTTTTTTCCCCTTGAATTACAAATCTTACGGTAAGTGAGTTGTTTTCTCCCAAATCGTAAATATCTATAGGATAAAAATCTTTTAATTCACAGATTTTTAATGAAATAATATATTCATAAATATCTTTATACGGTATATTTTTATCCACTACCAGACTTAAATCGCGTGTTACTTTTGGAAATTTGTTAATTTCACTTGCCTGTTTTGTTACATTTTGTAATTTATCAAGTTCAATTTCTGCAAAATAAGTATCATCAATATCAAAATCTTTTGCAATTTTAGGATGAAGTTTTGCAACCACACCTATGCTTTTACCGTTTTGAATAATTTTAGCATTTTGATATGGATGCGCTATAGGATGAAAATCGTTTTCAACAAGAGTAAACTCACCTATAATTTGTGAAAGTTTATCTACAATAGTTTTAAAATCGACATTTTTAGGTTTTCCGTGGTTTTCAGGGTTTTCATAATCCTCAAATCCATTAATTACAAACGCAATTTTTTGGGATTCTTCTCTATTTTTATTATATACGCTCCCTGCGGTAAATAAATATACCCTCTTATATCCGTTAGCCTTGTTTCTTGCTATATCTTCTAGTAATTGAAGTAAAAGAGTGCTTCTTAGGGTGTCAAGTTCTTTTACTATCGGATTGATTAAATCAAGATGCTCATCCACTACTTCAAAACCGTATTTTTGAAGTCTTTCTTTATCATCAAAAATAAAATGAAGAGCTTCATAAAATCCTTGTGACACAGCTTTATATTTTAATCTGTTTAAAAATTCCTGAAATTCCATAATTTCGTTGATTCTGTTAGTTTCTTCAAAATTTAACGGTTTTGAATCTATTTTATCAATTCCGTAAATTCTTAAAATTTCTTCTGCAACATCCTGAATATTTTTAATATCACTTCTAAAAGAAGGCACCTTTATTTTCATATTTTCTTCATTTAAAACTTCTACTTCAAATCCGAGTTTTTTAAGTATTTCAACAACTTCTTTATCATTAATTTCAGCCCCGATAATATTTTTTATTGCCGCAATATCTAAATTAATGTATCTTGATGGTGTTTCAGTGCTTAAATCTATGCTTCCCGAATAAACAGGCAGTTTTGCTTCATTTAAAAAATAATTAATTCCGAAATTTAAATTCGGTTCGCTGCCTCTGCTTGCCCTAAAGAAATATTCATCCGTTTTAAGAGCGTTTATAAAAACAATTTCACTTACATACTCAGGGTCAATATAGTTTGCATTTATTATATATGAATCGTTTTCATTTAATTCTATGCTGTTTTTAACTCCTACAATATATTCACCGTTTTGTGTTATATATTTATCAATTCCTTTTTCACTGACAAAAGAAACTTCACCGATATTGCTTAATACTAATAACACTCCCGTAGCATGTATACAATATTTAACGACCTTATCCTGTTCGTTTTTGTAATCAATTTCGCACAAAGCAAGTCTTAAATCAATTTTTAAATTTGATTTTAAATGTCCGTTAATTGCTTTTAACAGATGCGAAGAGTGTTTAACTTCATTTTTCTCTACGTTTACAAGCCTTCCTATGCCTTCTTGAAGCTCTTCATAAGAAAATTCAGGTTTTTTCATATCAACATTCAACCCAGCACTCAGTTCTCTTGCAATCCCGTAAATACTGAAACAATCCCCCCTGTTTGCCGTAACTCCTAGTTCTATTATTTCGTCATTTAAATATTTACCGGCATATTCCCCTGTTTTAAGTTCACCCAAAGAATCATCCATAATCATAATGCCCTCATGAAAATCAGGAAGTCCAATTTCTCTTGCGGCACAAATCATACCGTGGCTTTCCACTCCTCTTAATTTTGCCTTTTTGATTTTAAAATTACCCGGTAATACCGCACCCACTTTTGAAACAACAACATATTCGGCATTTACAACATTACTCGCACCGCATACGATTTGAAGTATTTCTTCTCCGACATCCACTTTGCATACGTTTAATTTATCTGCGTTAGGATGTTTTTCACACTCAATTACTTTCCCTATTACGACATTTTCAGGAATTTCATATTTTTTATAACCTTCGACTTCCTGCCCTATTCTATTTAATGTATTAATAATTTCCTGAGTTGAAATATTTTCTAAATTAATAAATTCCTCCAGCCATCTTCTTGTCACTATCATTTAAACTGCTCCATAAGTCTGATATCTCCTTCGTACATACTTCTTAAATCGTTAATTCTGTGTAAAAGCATTGCAAACCTTTCAACTCCAAGGCCAAATGCGTATCCGCTGACGTTTTCATATCCCACGGCTTTAAATACGTTAGGATCAACCACACCGCATCCCAAAACTTCAAGCCATCCTGTCTGAGAGCAAACCCTGCAACCTTTCCCTTCACAGAATATACAGCTTATATCAACTTCTGCACTCGGTTCTGTAAATGGGAAAAATGAAGGTCTAAATCTTACCTTTACATCCCCAAATATATGTATTAAAAAGCTCTCAAGTATAAATTTCAGATTTGCAAAACTGACTTTTCCGGCTTCGTCAACGACAAGCCCTTCAACCTGGTGAAACATTGGTGTGTGGGTCAAATCATAATCCCTTCTGAAAACCGCCCCGGGACTTATCATTCTGATAGGAGGTTTTTGTTTTTGCATTGTTCTGATTTGAACGGGTGAAGTATGTGTCCTAAGTAGTGAACCGTCCTTAAAATAAAAAGTATCCTGCATATCGCGAGCCGGATGGTATTTTGGAAGGTTAAGCGCTTCGAAATTGTGAAAATCATCTTCCACTAAGGGACCGGTTTCCACACTGAAATTCATTTTTGTAAAAAAGTCAATTATTTTATTCATGGTTTCAGTAATAGGATGTATCGCACCTGTTGTTTTTGGGACAAACTGTGTTACGTCAATTCTCTCTTTTTTAAGCTGCTCTTCTAATAACTTCTCTTCAAGCTCTTTTTTCTTTTCGGCTATAAGATTTATTGCCTTTTCTTTTAATTCATTAAGCTCTTTTGCTACCTCTTTTTTCTTTTCAGGCGCAATGTTTTTAAGTTCTTTAAATTGTTGAGTAATAATTCCATTTTTACCTAAAAGTTTAACCCTTATTTTTTCAAGTTCTTCAAGGTTTAAAACTTTACTGATTTCTGATAAATCCACCAAAACAGTCCTTTTGTTTTTTAGATATAATACTACCAAAAAAAAAGGAGCCTTTCAATGGAATGTATCTTCTGTAAAATAGTAAAAGGTGAAATTCCTTCAAATAAAGTTTTGGAAAATGAGAAATTTTTGGCATTTCACGATATTAATCCAATTGCGCCGGTACATGTTTTAATTATACCAAAAGAGCATTTTGCTAAATTTGACGAAACTCCTGCCAAGCTTATGCCAGAAATGGCTGAATTTATTAAAAATGTCGCAAAAGAGCTGAATATTACAGATTATAGGTTAATAACAAATAACGGTAAAAACGCCGGTCAGGAAGTTTTTCATCTGCACATTCACATGGTTGCAAACCCTAACGGGAAACTGCTTTGGCCTAAGCTTTCTTAAGCTTTTCTTCTTTTTTTTGATAAAATTCCGATAAAAAGGGTCTTAATGAAATATGTCGGTGCACACGTCAGTGCAAGCGGAGGCGTTGAAAACGCCGTAAAAAACGCTGCGGATATTGATGCAAGCGGATTTGCACTATTTACAAAAAACCAAAGACAATGGAAAGCAAAACCGTTAAGTGAAAAATCAATAAACAAATTTAAAGAATTAATGGATATACACGGGTTTAATACCGATGCCATATTGCCGCATGATAGCTATCTTATAAATCTCGGACATCCGGAAACAGAAAAAAGGGAAAAATCCCTAAATGCTTTTATAGACGAAGCAAAAAGGGTTGAGCAATTAGGACTTAAATACCTCAATTTTCATCCGGGAAGCCATTTAAAAAAAATGAGCGAGGAAGAATGCCTTGATTTAATAAGTGAAAACGTAAACAAAGCAATTAAAGAAACCGAAAGCTGTATATTCGTAATTGAAACGACTGCCGGTCAGGGAAGCAATTTAGGCTATAAATTTGAACATCTGGCATATATTATTGATAAAGTAAAAGACAAAGAAAGAATTGGGGTTTGTATCGATACGGCGCATATATTTGCCGCAGGATACGACATCCGCACAAAAGAAGCTTATGAAAAAACAATGAAAGAATTTGATGAAATAATTGGTTTTAAATACCTTAAAGGTATGCATATAAACGACTCAAAAGCAAAATTTGCAAGCAGGGTTGATAGGCATCACTCTTTGGGAAAAGGTGAAATCGGACTTGATGCGTTTAAATTTATTATGCGGGATAAAAGAATAGAAAATATCCCCTTGATTCTTGAAACAATAGAGCCCAAAATATGGGCTGAGGAAATAAAACTGCTTAAAAGTTTTGAAAATGTATAAATATCTGAATATCAAACACTCCCCGAAATTAAGCGGAAGTATCGAAATCAGCGGGGCTAAAAACGCCGCACTTCCGATAATAGCATCCACAATACTTGCCAAAAACGACGTACTGCTTCAAAACGTACCCGAAGTTGCGGATGTAAAAACGCTTCTTAAACTGTTTAATCTTTTAGGTGCAGATTATAAATTTCATGACAATATCTTAAACATTAACACAAACGATATAAACAACACAACGGCTGTTTATGAAATTGTAAAAACCATGAGGGCATCCATTTTAGTTTTAGGTCCCCTTCTTGCAAGGTTCGGGGAATGTAAAGTTTCTCTTCCTGGAGGCTGCGCAATAGGGGCTAGACCGGTTGATTTACATTTAAAAGCCCTTGAAATGATGGGCGCTGAAATTAAAATCGAAGGCGGCTATATACACGCTACGGGAAAATTAAAAGGTGCCGATATCATTTTTGACAAAATCACCGTAACAGGCACTGAAAATATTATAATGGCCGCAGCGCTCGCAAAAGGGACAACAAGAATCATAAACGCTGCAAAAGAGCCCGAAGTTATACAGTTATGTGAAGTTTTACAAAACGCCGGAGTTGAAATAAAAGGTATCGGGACAAATGAAATAATAATTCAAGGGACTGATGGCGAGCTTTTGGATTTTAAAGAAGAAAGAATTATCCCCGACAGAATTGAAGCCGGTACTTATTTGGCTGCAGGTGCGATAACAAATTCTCAAATCACCATAAAAAACGTAATTTCCGCACATCTTGAAAGCGTACTTGTCAAATTTTCGCAAATGGGCTTTAAGCTAGAAGCAACTAAAAACGAAATCACCATTTTCCCCGCTGAAAAAATACTTCCTACCAACATTTCAACTATGGAATATCCGGGGTTTCCTACCGATATGCAGGCTCAGTTTATGGCTATAGCCACGCAGGCTGAGGGAGTGAGCATTATTGAAGAGAGACTTTTTGAAAACAGATTTATGCATGTCCCGGAACTTAACAGGCTCGGTGCAAATATAAAAATACAAAGCAAAATTGCAACGGTTGTAGGCCCTAGCAAACTTGTGGGAGCCGATGTAATGGCAACGGATTTAAGGGCGTCTTCAGCTCTAGTTTTAGCAGGACTTATAGCCAAAGGCGAAACAAACGTCCATAGAATATACCATCTTTTCAGAGGTTACGAAAAACTAATAGAAAAATTTAAAGCATTAGGCGCCGAAGTGGAACTTAAAAACGAGCCTTTACCGTAAGATTTCAAAATAAATTTCGGCCGTTTTTTTTCTGTCAAGTTTTTTATTTAAAAAAAGCTCCATTGCAAGAATCCCCTGATATACAAGCATATCAAGTCCCGTTTTTGTTTTCAGGTTATATTTTTCGGCAAGTTTTAAAAACGGTGTTTGTTTGCCGTAAATTACATCAACGGCATACTCTGCGTTTTTAAAAATTTCTTCTAAAAGCTCCTTAGGTGTCGGTAAATTTTCGTCATTTAGTCCTGCGCTTGTAGTGTTTATTACCAGATCAAAATTAAAAGTACTAATTTCATCCCAGGTAAAACATGATTTATTTTTTTCTTTAAAATATTCCAGTCTTTTTTCAGATCTGTTTAAAATTGAAGCTTCAGGCAATACGAGGCTTAAAGCTTTTGCAGTTCCGCCGGCTCCAATAATTAAAACGTTTTTATATTCAAATTCTTTAATCGCTTCTAAAAAACCCGGTGCGTCGGTATTATAACCTATAACTTTATTATCTTCTAAAACTAACGTATTTACGGCTCCAATTTCTTTTGCGATTCCTCTTACTTCATCACATAATTTAAATGCCCACTCTTTATGAGGAACCGTGACATTTGCCCCTTTGATTTTAAGCTCTTTAAATTTTTTGATAATATCCTCTCCGTTTTCTAAACAGTATCTTGTATAACATTCGTTAATATTTTTTTTCTTAAAAAAATAGTTATGCATAAGCGGAGATTTTGAATGATCTACCGGATTTCCAAAAATCAAAAACATT
>JAMOQT010000010.1 GCA_027063865.1 Nautiliaceae bacterium | reverse complement strand
CCAAGTAGAAACTAAAAAAAGGAATTATAATGGATATGCCTTGGATAATCGATACCTTTTTTACTCTGTTTGCATTTACACTTATTATACTTATGGTCCCCGGGTTTGCAATGCTTGAAGCGGGGCTTGTAAGGACAAAAAACGTAACTGCAGTCCTTACCATAAATACAATGATTTATATGGTAGCGGGGCTGGTTTTTTTCCTTTGGGGGTATAATCTGGCGTTTGGAGGATGGAATGATAGCAGTATGAGCAAATACGCCGCATTTTTGTTTCAGATGGCTTTTGTGGGAAAAACCGTAAACATTGTAAGCGGCGGTATAAGCGAAAGAAGCAGAATTATTCCTTTGGCGGTCTTTGCGCTTTTTATGGCGGGGCTGATTTATCCCCTGGCTGTAAATCTTACTTGGGGAAGCAATATTTTAGCAAATACTCCTTTTGACATTTCAAATATGCATGATTTAGCAGGAAGCAGTGTTATCCATTCGACAGGAGGCTGGGCTTTGCTTGCTGCTATTTTAATTATAGGACCAAGAAAAGGTAAATATACTAAATCCGGAAGAATCAGGGTAATTCCGGCAAACAACATCCCGCTGGTGGTTTTAGGCGCTTTTCTTTTATGGATAGGATGGTTCGGATTTAACGGGGGAAGTGTAAGCAGTATTTCAAGCAAGGATGCGGCTGATATGGTAGCGCTTGTTATTCTCAACACCAACAATGCAGGACTTATCGGAGGATTTACGGTATTTGTTTTAAGCTATTTAAAATATAAAAAATTCGATATTACGATGATATTAAACGGAGCGCTAGGAGGACTTGTGGCCATTACGGCGGGTGCGGACGTTGTTAATCCTTATGAAGCGTTGATTATAGGTGCAATTGGCGGAATAATCGTGTTTTTTGCAGTACCTTTTTTTGACAGAATAAAAATAGACGACCCGGTAGGGGCACTTTCCGTTCACCTTCTAAACGGCATATGGGGAACATTAGCTGCCGGAATATGGGGGAAAGGTGTAAGTTTAGCGGCACAAACAAAAGGTATTTTGATTATAGGCGTTTTTGCTTTTAGCATATCTTACATAATTATTTTCATTATTAATAAAATTATCGCTTTCAGGACCGACGAAGAGCACGAAATAGAAGGGCTTGATGTTAATGAATGCGGAATTGAAGCCTACCCCGAATTTAAAAGGACTTTTTAATTCCGCTTAAAAGCATCTGCCCCTGCAACAACATCCATCAAGTAAAATCAATATCATAACAATCCATGGCAATATTTTATATATTTTTTTCATATTTTTCCTTTCTTTTCCCCAAAATAAATAATTGATTTATTTTGGGGATTGATATCACCAACATCTACAACAACACCTACCAAACCCTAAACCGCCCCATCCTAAATATCCAATACCGAACAACTTAAAAATTAAAAACCTAAATACCGGCATTAAAAGAAAAAAAAGAAAAATCAAAAGAATAATTTTGTAAATATCTTTATTTTCCATTTTTTACCTTATCTCCATCTCCATCCCGGACCTCTGCCCCAGCCTCTGGCGGTTCCGGTTATAGGATAATCTTTATTTTGAGTTAAATCGTTTATATCCCAGGCCCTTATTGAATCACTTGGCCATCTAGGAGGGGTTACTCCTCTAACCTCAACTTCATCACCTTCTTTAATAGGAAGATTTGAAATTATAAATGTCGGTGCAATCCCTACTTTATAAATTTTACCGTTACCTGTATCTACATCCATAAAAAGCCAGTCATACGCCCTTACACCATATCCCGGTTGGACATAAGCTTTTACAACTTTACCTTTTATAACAGGCGTATTGTAATAAGATGAAGAATTTGTTTGATTATTGTTAACATTTGCACCGTTTATTGCATTAAATCCGAATAAACTTACCGCAAGCATTGCTGCTACTGCTAATCTTTTCATTGTTGCTCCTTTTTGTTTTTTTTACGTTCAAATTGTATAACTTCAAGTTAAACC
>JAMOQT010000009.1 GCA_027063865.1 Nautiliaceae bacterium | reverse complement strand
AAAGAAGCTATTAAAACCGCTACAGAGGAATTAAACGCTTTAAATGAACAGACAAAAGAGCATATCGAAGCCGCCGTAAAAGGTGCTGTGGAAGCGATTGAACAATCTTACAGCAAAGTTGTCGAAACCCTTCAACAGGAATTGTTAAAGACAAAATTTGAGCTTGAAGAAAAAAAAGCCGAAATGATAATCAAATTAAACGAGGCCCTTAAAGGTATAAAAGAAGCTGCAGGTGAATTTGATGAAAAAATAAAAACAGAAATTGAAGAGGTTTTAACCGACATTAAACTTAAAAACGCAGAAATTTTAGGGGTTATGGAAGAAACCATTAAAAAAAGCGTGTCAGTAATTCTTGAAGAAGGCGAAAAAGTAGAAGAAAAAGTAAAAAGCGTAGTAAAAGAATCAGTCCAAAACGCACTTGAAAACATTGAAGTAAATGCGGAAAAAATTAAAGAAATTTCAGAAGGTGCAATCGTTTCAGCCGTTGAAGCGGCAAAAGAAAAAGGCGAAAAAATAGAAGAAACACTAAAAGGCGCAATCGAAGGAGCAAAAGAAGCAATACTTATAAAAGTAGAAACAACAAAAGAAGATCTCGAACATCTAACAAAAGAAGAAATTAACGAAACCATAAATGAACTTGAAAAAATGCAAAAAGCTTTACTTGAGACATTAAATAATGTTTCTGCTAAATTAGGCAAAGATATATCCGAAACTGTTGAAAAAGAAAAAGAAAAATTACAAAATGAACTAAATAAACTAAATGAAAAAATCAAAGAAACAACCAAAAAAGCCGTTGAAGTGTTAAAAGAAAAAACACAGCAGACCAGTGAAGAAATTAAAGAAAAAGCAAAAGAAATTTTAATCGAAACAAAAGAAGAAACCGAAAAACTTGCAAAGCGCTTAGCAAAAGTTACAAAAAGCGCTATTCAAGGTATGGTAGAAGGAGCTAAAAAAGCATTAAAAGAAGAAGATGAAAAAAAATAAAATCTTTCTTCTTCTTTTTTTTGTACCCCTCTTTTTAAACGCCACTGATATTACAAATTCCGACTTAACAATTGACTACGCCACCGCTTTAAAACTGTATAAACAAAAAAAATATAAATCAGCTTACCCTAAAATTCTGCAAGAAGCAAAAAAGGGAAACAAAGAAGCCGAGTATTTGATTGCCCATATGTACGAACAGGGACTAGGTGTAAAAAAAGATTTAAAAAAGGCTTTTTACTGGTATAAAAAAGCGGCTGATGAATATTCGTATATTGTAAAAAAGAAATCATCTTCTAAAGAAACCGTCCAATACGAAAGAGCTTTACAGTTTGCATACTCTAAAGTAGACGTTTCAAATCCCGATGTAAAAAAAGAAGCCGAAAAAATTCTAAAAAAAGATTTCGGGATTCTGCCTTTTCATTCTAATTATTTCATACCGGTAGCCTATTCCCCTACAAAAGACGATACCGAAATTGAATTTCAAATAAGTCTTCAAAAACTTTTAAGCTATGATTTATTAGGATTTAATGAATATATCTCTTTTGCATATACCCAAACTTCGTTTTGGAGGGCATACGCACATTCAGCTCCCTTTAGGGAAACCAATTATATTCCCGAACTTTTCATAACACTGCCCACCCCGAATAATATTGACCGCTTAAGCAAATTAAAAGCCGTTCAATTTGGTATAAGACACCATTCAAACGGTCAGGGAGGTGATAAATCGAGGTCCTGGAACAGACTGGTTTTAACAACCTTGTGGCAATGGAAAAATTTATTTTTAAAAGTAGAAGGATGGTATAGAATCCCCGAAAGTGAAGATGACGATGACAATCCCGATATAACAAAATATTACGGATACGGAAAAATAGAAATAAATTACCTTTATAAAAACGATCTGTTTTCTTTAAAATTCAGAAATAATCTTAGGACTAAAAACAACAAAGGTTCGGTGGAATTTGATTATTTTACCCCTGTTCAAAATTTCGAAACTACTTACTGGTTTTTTAAATTTTTTAACGGATA
>JAMOQT010000008.1 GCA_027063865.1 Nautiliaceae bacterium | reverse complement strand
GGTTATGATTCTAGAAATTTCTTTTTGGTGGATATCGGCGGGGGGAGTACCGAGCTTATTTTAAAACATAAAAATGACCTGGTTTCAAAAAGTTATAAAATAGGAATAGTTACTCTTACTCAAAAATACAAAACGCCAGAGGCTATAAAAATCGCCGTAAAAAAAGAGGTGGCTAAATTTAAAGATTTTATAGATTTTGTATTTAACGCTTATAAAAAGCCAAAAATCTTTACGGCAAGCAGCGGAACCCCTACTACTATTGCGGCTTTGAAAAAAGGGATGAGTTATAAAACATACGACCCTGAGAAAATAAACGGAACTGTTATTACGCCTGAAGATTTGGATTACTGGATGGATAAATTACTGAAAATGGAAATGAAAAAAAGAGAAGAATTGGTAGGTGTTGGTAGAGGTGACTTGATTGTAAGCGGTATAATGATTTTTAAAGAGATTTTTAAAATTACAAAATACAAGGAATGTATTGTTTGTGATGACGGAGTAAGAGAGGGGGTTGCTATTGAAGCATGTAAAATTGGTTATAATTCCAGCAAAAAAGGCGATATATGAAATTAACAGGCGCTCAAATAGTAATTGAAAGTTTAATTAAAGAGAATGTAGAAGTAGTTTTCGGATATCCGGGTGGGGCTATTATGAACGTTTATGATGAAATATACAAGCAGGATAAGTTTAAGCATATCCTTACAAAACATGAACAAGGTGCCGTTCATATGGCGGACGGATACGCAAGGGCTACAGGAAAAGTCGGTGTTGCAATGGTTACAAGCGGTCCGGGGCTTACAAATGCCGTAACGGGAATTGCCACTGCTTATACCGATTCAATTCCTTTAGTGGTAATATCAGGGCAGGTTCCGACTTTTGCGATAGGAACGGACGCATTTCAAGAGGTGGATGCTGTCGGAGTTACAAGACCTATTACAAAACATAACTTTTTAGTAAAAGATGTAAATGATTTGGCATATATAATAAAAGAAGCGTTTTATTTGGCGCGTTCGGGTCGTCCGGGACCTGTTCATATAGATATTCCAAAAGATGTGACGGTAGCAAAAGCAAAATTTGAATATCCTGAAAAAATCGAACTGATTACTTATAAGCCGACATATAAAGGTAATAAAAGGGCTATTAAAAGAGCGGTAGATGCTATTAAAAAAGCAAAAAGACCGGTATTTTACATTGGTGGAGGATCTGTTTTAAGTGGTGCTTACAATTTAATCAGAGAGATTGTAAAAACTACTAAAATTCCGGCAGTAGAGACACTTATGGCAAGAGGTGTTTTAAGACATGACTGTCCTTATCTTCTTGGAATGGTAGGAATGCACGGAAGTTATGCGGCAAATATGGCTATGAATGACGCCGATTTGATTATCTCTCTTGGGGCAAGGTTTGATGACAGGGTTACTGGTAAAATCGATGAATTTGCAAAAAATGCCGACATAGTCCATATAGATATCGACCCTAGCCAAATAGGAAAAGTTGTACCTACGAAATACCCGATAGTTGGTGATGTCAAAATGGTTCTTGAAGATATGATGCCTTTATTGCTTGAAGAAATAGAACCTGAAAGATATGAAGAGTGGAGAGAGATTTTAAATAGATACCAGGAACTTTATCCGTTAACGTATAAAGATGACGATAAAGTAATTAAACCTCAATGGGTTATTGAAAAGACGGGAGAATTGGCACCTGAGGATGCCGTGATTTCCACTGATGTCGGTCAGCATCAGATGTGGACGGCGCAGTTTTATCCGTTTACGTATCCAAGACAGCTTTTAACAAGCGGTGGGCTTGGTACAATGGGATTCGGATTCCCGGCAGCCCTTGGAGCGAAAGAAGGTAAAAAAGATAGAGTTGTTATAAACTTTACTGGAGATGGAAGTATTATGATGAATATTCAGGAAGTTTTAACAGGCTATAAATATAAATTGCCTGTAATTAACATTATATTAAACAATAACTATCTTGGAATGGTTAGGCAGTGGCAGACAATGTTTTATGATGACAGATTATCTGAAAC
>JAMOQT010000007.1 GCA_027063865.1 Nautiliaceae bacterium | reverse complement strand
GAATATCAGTCCAATTTTCAGAATTAATTATATTTGCGTATTTTGAATGAGGGGTAAAAGCTATTACCATTTCGTTTGTTGCAAAAAGTGCGTTAAATTTTGCATATTTAGGTATTAAAAGATTGTCGATTATTTTGTAATCGGCACTTGCCATTACGTCAGCCTTTTTGTGCAAATCGGTAATTTTCCTTGCACATGCCAAGCTACCGGCAGTTTCTCTTATCACATCATACTGAGGGTATTTTGATTCGAATTTTTTTTCTATCTGCGAGAAAGGGACGCTTAAACTTCCGGCATGAAACACTATGATTTTTTCAGCACCGAATAATGCCGTTATAATAAGTGATAAAAAAATTTTTTTCATTTTATTTTTTCCTTAAAAACTTATTTTTTATATTTTATAGTTTATGATACGTTTTTATTGTCTTATATATGACAAATTAGCATATTTTTTTATGCTATTTTTGCATATTTTTAAATATAAAAAAAAGCCCCTAAAAAGGGCTTATTTTTCGCATTTTTCGGCTAATTCTTTATCTTTGCCTTCTTTTATTATTCTTTTGTAAAAGATTGAATGAAGATGTTTTAATTCATCTTCACTTTTGCAACCGTCAATCATGCTTTGGAGTGAACCTTTAATGGCAAAAAGACTCATATATAAATGAGTAAAAAAGAATGCTACGACGATTATGGCTAACAATAAATGAACGATGACTGCTAATCTTAATAAATCGATGTGATATAAATTTAAATTTTTAAGGAGGGCTATGTCAAAATCCTGAAAATACATCATAACACCGGTAATAATCATTATCATTCCGCCAAGTGTCGCCAGCCAATACCACATTTTTTGTCCGGCGTTAAATTTGTCTGCCGGGATTTCTTTTTTTTCTTTACTTAGGTATCCTCCTAAAATCATAAACCATTTTATATCCCACAGTCTTGGTAGCATATCTTTAAGCCACATTAAAAACATTGGAATAACAGCAATACCAAATAATACGGCGCCTATGTCGTGAAGATATCTTGCAAATCTTACAGGAGTGCCTCCACCGAAAAATTTGGCATAAATAATCATTATTCCGGTCGGTACCAAAAGAATAAAACCGGCTGCCGCAATCCAGTGAATAATTCTCTGCCAATTCGGAAATACCAAAAATTTTCTACCGTGATGAGAAAATATTTTTGGTCCTATTATTAAATAATGAATTAAAAAAACGGTGGGAACGGCGATTAAAACAATCAAAAAAATAGTTTTAATCCAATGGGTTTGGAGATATAAAAACAATTCTCCATATTTATGCCATCCGGGTATCGCTTCTATTAATTGCGGTGATATAAGCGCACTTCCATGATGGACGGGAGCCTGATTAGGCTCCGCCAAAGGAACTGTGCCTGCAAAGGCAAAAGTGCCAATTATAGGCATTATTTTTTTCATAACAAATCCTTATTTATAAGCTACGTCCCACCCGTAAGGTGTCATAGGACCTTTACCTTTTGCTGCTTCTCTTGCTCTTTTAATCGCAGAAACGCTTTCAGCGTCACCTACTATAAGTGCGTTTGTAGAACATACAGCCGCACACATAGGAACTTTGCCTTCGGCAATTCTGTTTTGACCGTAAAGTTCATATTCTTCTATTGAATTGGTAGGTTTAGGACCTCCCGCACACATTGTACATTTATCCATAACCCCTCTAATTCCAAACGCGCCGTCTCTTGGGAACTGAGGAGCTCCGAACGGACATGCGTATAAGCAATATCCGCATCCGATACATTTGTCTTTATCATGAAGAACGATTCCGTCTTCTCTGATATAAAAACAGTCCACCGGACATACCTGAGCGCAAGGTGCGTCGGTACAGTGCATACAGGCGATTGATGTTGAAAACTCTTTACCCTCGATTCCTTCATTTAGCGTAATAACTTTTCTTCTGTGAATGCCAACCGGCAGCTCATGTGCCTCGGCACACGCTACCGTACAGGCATTACATTCTATACATCTGTCTTCGTCACAGTAAAATTTCATTCTTGCATATTCATACATCTTTTACTCCTTACGCTTTTTCAATGCGGACTAAGCCCACTTTTGTTTCAGGA
>JAMOQT010000006.1 GCA_027063865.1 Nautiliaceae bacterium | reverse complement strand
ATTGCCGCACCTATCGCACTTCCTATGTGGTCATACCCCGCACCTATATCAAGCACAAGAGGTCCTAAAACGTAAAACGGCGCTTCATGGCAATATATCTGCTCTAATCTTACGTTTCTTTCTATTTCGTTGATAGGCACATGCCCGGGACCTTCTATCATTACCTGCACGTCTTTATCCCATGCCTTAAGAGTCAATTCCCCGAGTGTTTTCAATTCTTCAAGCTGTGCTTTGTCACTTGCATCATAAAGACATCCGGGTCTTAAACTATCTCCAAGTGAAAGCGCTACATCATATTCCCTGCATATATCCAAAATATCGTCAAATATCGTATAAAAAGGGTTTTCTTTGTGATGTTTAAGCATCCAGCTGGCAGTCAAACTTCCCCCACGGCTGACAATCCCCATTTTTCTTTTTGCAACCAAAGGCATATGTCTAAGAAGAAGACCTGCGTGAATGGTAAAGTAGCTGACCCCCTGTTTTGCCTGTTTTTCAAGCACTCTTAAAATATCATCATAAGTAAGCTTCAATACATCGCCTATTTCATCAATAATCTGATACATAGGAACGGTTCCTATCGGCACGGGACTTGCGGCAATAATGGCTTCACGGATTTCATCCATATTTTTTGCCCCGGCAGTTAAATCCATTACCGTATCGGCTCCGTATTTTACGGATGTTTGAAGTTTTTTAACTTCTTCTTCAATATCGCTTGCAAGAGCGCTTGCTCCGATATTTGAATTTACTTTAGTCTTACTTACCCTTCCGATTGCCATAGGTTTTAAATGTTTATGGTTTATATTTGCCGGAATTATCAGTCTTCCCCTTGCCACTTCGCTTCTGACAAGTTCCGGTTCAAGGTTTTCTATTTTTGCCACATACTCCATCTCTTCCGTAATTATGCCTTTTTTGGCGTAATACATCTGAGTTTTGGTTTTATCGTTCATTCTTTTTTTAATCCATTCACTTCTCATTTATTCCCTTTTAAGATATATTTGCTCGGAATTTACCCAAAAAAGCTTAAATTAAGCTTAAAAGCTTTAACTTACTATATTCTAAACGCTTGCATTCAACACATATTTCGCAAACGCAAAACTTGCGGTAAAAGCAGGACTTACGGCATTTAAAATATGAATCTGATTTTCTTTTCTTTCAACCAGAAAATCCATAACAAGTTCGTTTGTATTTTTGTTAAGAAGCTGTGCCCTGATTCCAGGTGTCATAGGCTTAAACTCACCTCTTAAATTCTTAACAAGTTTTTTGGCTTCGTTTATAAGGTTACTCGGGATATAGTATCTCATTTCATACAGAGCCAAATCCCTGAATCCGAATGAATTTTTAATAAAAAGCTTAGCTTCAAGAGATAAAATTTCAAGCATTTCTTTAAAATCAAACCTACTGGTCATCGTATAATTTTCCCTCCAAAACGCAGGAATTGCCGTAGGTCCTATTTTTATGGTATCATCCGCCATTATCGTAAAATGCACACCCAAAAACGGATTTTTGATATTCGGCACCGGATAAATCTGTGTTTTTATCCTGTCACTCCCAAGATATTTTCTATACAACCCCTTAAACGGCATCATAGTGTATTCAAGTCCGATTCCGTTTTGATGTGCTATTTTATCTGCGTAAAGCCCTGCGGCGTTTATTAAAAAATCATAACTTTCATTATATTTTTCATAAGGCATATTGAATATAAACTTTACACCTTTTTTTTCAAGCTTTTGTCTTAAAACCCTGCATACTTCCCTAGGATTTACACTCGCGGTATTCGGGGAATAAAGGGCGAATTTATATGTTTTGGCGTTCGGGTCTATTTTTTCGGCTTCTTTTTCGGTTACAAGATAAGCCCCCGCATTGTTTTGAATACTTCTTTTTGCAAGTTCGTTTAAAGTCTGCACTTCATCTTCATTTTTAGCCACCACAAGTTTGCCGGTTTCATTTACCTTTATGCCGTTTTCATAACAAAAATTTTTCATTAATCTGTTTCCCTCAGCTGTGAGTTTAGCTTTTAGCGAGTCGCTGCTGTAATAAAACCCGGCATGTAAAATTCCGCTGTTTTTACCGCTTGCGTGAAACGCCTCATGCGCTTCTTTGTCAATTATCACTATTTCGTCATTCGGATTTTTATTTATCCATTCATA
>JAMOQT010000005.1 GCA_027063865.1 Nautiliaceae bacterium | reverse complement strand
AGCAGTTGTTTTTCCAAGGTGTTGCCGTTCTGTGGTGTTCGCTTTGCTCACACATCACAGCCGTCGTGCGAGCCTAAAAACGTGAAGCAGTTCACGTTTTCTTTACGGCTCTCCTCCCCTTAACGGGTCGTATGTTTAATAAATAGCTTAAAATGGCTGTTGTTATGGTTGTGTTGATGAGGTCTTAATCCCCTTAACGGGTCGTATGTTTAATAAATAGCATCGTAAGACCAGAAAGTGACGTGGGAAAAAAAGTCTTAATCCCCTTAACGGGTCGTATGTTTAATAAATAAAAAAATTTACAGCACTATTTTTTGAAATTAAAGAAAAGTCTTAATCCCCTTAACGGGTCGTATGTTTAATAAATGAAGTTAGCCTTGATAACGGAAAAACAGATTGGTGTGAAGTCTTAATCCCCTTAACGGGTCGTATGTTTAATAAATAGCATCGTAAGACCAGAAAGTGACGTGGGAAAAAAAGTCTTAATCCCCTTAACGGGTCGTATGTTTAATAAATATGGGTTCCTGAAAAACTGCTAGATGAAGGACTAAAAGTCTTAATCCCCTTAACGGGTCGTATGTTTAATAAATAGCCTAAAGTGCGGCATTTGGTTTTCAAAGATCAAAATTTAATTAATAAAATATTACCTAAAATACAAAGAAAAGTCAAAAATGCGGATAATGCATATAAATTTCATTTTTACAACTCTCTCATTTGGCTTAAAGTTTGCTTAAAGTGCCGAAATTTAGGCAAAATAAAATTGGTAAAATGCGGATAATGATGAGAGAAAAAATAAAAACTATTGCATTATCCGACTTTAAGGGAAAATTAAGTTTCAAAACATCGGGAAATCGGGCATTTCAAAGCTTAAGAATAGCTTAATGCGGATAATGTAAAAAGGAAACTTAAAAAAAAGGCAATTATCCGACTTTAAGGAAAGTTTAAGAAAACCGAAAAACCCTGAAATTCGGGTTTATAATAAAAACTTATGGTAAAAATTATGCGGATAATGGTTTTGAAAAATTTAATTTGCTTATGATATTTATTAACGACATTTTTTGACAGTGTATAAGAATATACTTTCAACGTAACAAATTAAAACATAAGGGAAGAGTATGAAAAAAACAAATAAATTAATCGCAGGTTTAGTTTTAGGTGCTGTTTTAGCTACAGGTGTAAGTGCTTACGGAATAGTCCAACCGACGTTTAAAAAAGGTACGACTTTCGGCATTCAGGCTAAAAGCGTCAGTTTTGACGATAAACTGCAAGTTGACGAATCACCGGTTTATGGGCTTTATTACGGATTTAACTGGGATTTGGGAAATCCAGGTGCATGGGGCGTGAAGTTTAATTTTGAACTTGATTTCGGTAATATGAAAGATTCGAAAGGAGAGGATTTTACATATTCGGATTATTACGCAACGGTTGCGCCGACTTATACATTCGAAGCGGGAAAAGGAAATATCAGAGTTTATGCGGGTGGAAAATTTGGTTTTGTCGGGTTTGAAAACGACACTGATCCGGCTTACGGAGCGATTGCGGGGGTTGAGTATAATTATAAAGCATTGAATATAGGGGTTTCATATATGAGCGGGACAATGAGCACAAATATAGGGGATTTTGATATTAGTGAGTTGACAGGTTATATCGGATATAATTTTTAAACCGGCTTTACATCCATTCAAGAAGTTTTTCGACTTCTTTTACTTCATAACATTTAATCGGTTCTTCAATAGGTTTGGTTGGGACTATGGCTTTTGTAAATCCAAGATTTGCCGCTTCTTTTATTCTCTGATCAAGTCCGGGTACGTCTCTTATATCCCCCACTAAACTGACTTCACCTATAAATACGCTCTCTTTACTGATTTTTCTGTCCCTAAATGAACTGACGATTGCCGCAATTACGGCAAGGTCTGCGGCCGGTTCGTTTATTTTTATTCCACCTGTTACATTGATAAAAACATCGTATTGATTAAAAGGTAAATTCAGTTTTTTTTCCAGAAGTGCCAAAATCATATTAAGTCTACTCAAATCAAATCCGGTGGCGCTTCTTTTCGGAATCGAATAACTTTCACTCACAAGCGCCTGAACTTCCAAAACAATAGGGCGTGTTCCTTCCAAGACTACGGTAATTGCGCTTCCGGGAAGTGCTTTTTTGGAAAAAAACGATTTGTTTTTGGCGCTTGTAAGGCCGTGTTTTGTCATTTCGAATATTCCGATTTCGCTTGTTGAGCCGAATCTGTTTTTAAAAGCCCTTAATATTCTTAACTCCCTGCTTGCATCTCCTTCAAAGTATAAAACTGTGTCAACCATATGCTCAAGCACCCTCGGACCTGCAATCGAGCCTTCTTTTGTGATGTGTCCTATAATGAATATCGGTGTTTTGGTTTCTTTTGCTATTCTCATAAGCTCAAAAGTTGCTTCCCTGACCTGTGAAACGCTTCCGGGGGCGGATTGGAGGTTTTCGGAATAGATTGTCTGGATTGAATCTATTATTACCAAATCATAGCCTTTAGTGATTTCATCAAGTATGTTTTCGACTATGATTTCAGGCATTAAAAAAAGGTTTTTGTTTTTAATACCGAGCCTTTCGGCACGTATTTTAATCTGTCCCGGGCTTTCTTCTCCTGCTACGTATAAGACTTTTTTATTTATATTTCCGGCTAACTTCATCATAAGAGTGGATTTTCCAACTCCCGGACTTCCGCCTATAAGTACAAGACTTCCGGGAACTATCCCGCCGCCTAAAACCAAATCGAGTTCACCGTCACCCGAACTGAACCGTTCGATTTCTTCTTTTTCTATTTCTTCGAATTTTAAAACATTTGCTTTTTTAACCGAAGGTTTGGAAGATGCTTTTTCTTCTTTGACTTCTACAAAACTCTCCCAGCTTCCGCATGCCGGGCATTTTCCCATCCATTTTGCGCTTTTGTACCCGCATTCGATGCATTCGTAGATGGTTTTTTTCTTAGCCATTTATCGCTCTTTGTATGTTTTGATTATAATTTATCATTTCCTGGGTATGTGATATTAATAACAGATACATAATCCTCCATGTAATAATAGCCCCCACCAATAATACAATATACAAAAAAATTATCCATTTATGTTTGTTTAGGTCAATATTATCTTCATCTTTGAATTTAACAACAAGCAGCCCCACAAACGCTGCCGTTATTATAACCGCTCCGAAATAAAAAATAATATCAGTCATACAATCCCTCAAGAATTCCTTCGATAAATTCGTTTTTATCGAATTTGACTAAATCTTCGGGTTTTTCACCCACACCTACGAAATATATGGGGAGTCTTAATTCGCTTGCAATGGTAAACACGCTTCCGCCTTTTGCCGTACCGTCAAGTTTGGTGATTATAACACCGTCTACACCTATAATTTCTTTAAACACTTTTGCCTGATTGATGGCACTGCTTCCCTGCGTGCCGTCAATGATTAATATAATTTTATGAGGTGCGTTTTCGTATGCTTTTTTTGCAACGTTTACGATTTTTTTAAGTTCGTTTTGAAGGTTTACTTTGTTGTGAAGACGCCCTGCAGTGTCAATAATTGCAATATCGATGCCTTTTGCTTTTGCACTAGCTATAGTATCGTAAGTTACGGCTGCGGGGTCATGTCCTTGTTTTGTTTTAACTATCGGTATATTAAGTATTTCCGCCCATTTTGTAAGCTGTTCGATTGCCGCTGCTCTGAATGTGTCGGCAGCTCCTAAAATGACGCTTTTGCCTTCTTTTTTAAATTTATTTGCAAGTTTTGCTATTGTGGTTGTTTTTCCAGCTCCATTAACCCCTATAATTAAAAATGTAAAAGGTTTGTCGTTTATTTCTATATCGTTGTTAGGTGTGTCAAAAACCCACAAAAGCTCTTTTTTTAATTTTTCTTTTGTTACTTCTTCCGGTAATCTGTCTACTATTTTTTCAACAAGATCATAATCCATATCCGCTTCAAGAAGAGCTTCTTCTATTAGATCTTTTGGTATTTTTTCTTTTTTCTTTGCGCCTACAACGTTTTGAAGCGCTTCTTTTGTTTTATTAAGCCCTTTTTTTAAAAATGAAAACATTTAAAATCCTTCTGTTTTTAATATTTCATACGGTGTGAAATTTTCGTATTTTATCGTTTTGTTTTTGTCTAAAACCACTATAGTGGGATAAATTTGAATATTAAAATATTTTTCCAAATAAGTTAAGTTTGTTTTATGATATGTTGTTTTTAATTTTTTTAGGACAAGTTCTTGTGCTTTGGAATATGTATTGTTGTTGTCAAAAAGTATAATTGTTTTTTGTTTCGGATATATCAGAGTGTTGTTTTTGAATTTAAGAGATAAATTGTCAAGTTTAATTAGTGTTATATCATTCTTTTTTTTGTTTTTATTTTGCGTGTATTGTGTCTGGTTTGTTTCGGTTATTGTATTATCTTCTTCCGTTTTTACGTTTTTGGAACATGCACTGAAAAAAAGTAATAAAATAAATGTTAAAATATATTTCAAACGGACTCCTTTTTCGTAATTTTATCAAAAATATCCCATTTAAGGGTTTTTGATTTAAAGGAAAGACAATGAAGAATGAATTTAGAAAAATGTGTTTAAATATGAATAGATTTAACAAATACTATTATTCGAAAAAAATAGGGTGGCAGCTTTATGATGTATGTAGAGATTATAAAAACATATTATTTTTTATTCCAATGCAAAACGAAGTGGATATCCACTGGGTTTTAAAAAAGTTAAGAAAAGAAAAAAAGAATATTTTTGTGCCGTTTATGGAGGATTTAAGCTTTAAGATGGTAAAATATCAATTACCGCTTAAGAAGAAAAAATTTTCAATACTTGAACCTGTCAATAAGCAAAAAACTCTTGTTAAAATCGATTTGGCAATTGTACCTGTCGTCGGAATCGATTCTAGTTTTAGAAGAATCGGATTTGGAAAAGGTATGTATGACAGGTTTTTTGAAAGTTTGGGCTATAAGCCCGATGTGGTGTTTGTGCAGCTTAGACCATGTTTTTCAAAAAACATATTGACTGAAAAACATGATGTCCGCGCAAATGAGTATATAAGCTTTAATATTTATAAAAGGAGTAAAAATGAGCGTTTTAATAATTTTAGCCGTTATGATTTTATCCGCTCTCGCGGGTTTTTTTATAGCAAAAAAAATGGATACAGCAAAGTATGATATTTATGTAGAACAGGCTAAAGCAAAAGCTAAGGCGATAGAACATGAAGCGGAAATTTTGCTTGAAAATACAAAGACAAAAGCAAAAGAGATGGAACTTGAAGCTAAAAAATCTTATGAATTGCAGGAGATGAAACTAAAACAGGAGTATGAAAACAAATTAAACGAAATTCTTAAAAGAGAAGAAGAGATTGAAAATTTAATAGCCCTGCATATGAAAAAAGACGAAGAGCTTCAAAAGAAAATAGATGCGGTTAGTAAAGAAAGAGAAGTAATTGAAAAATTAAAAGAACAATACAGGCAAAAACTGCAAGAAGCACAGAAAATTCTAGAAAACGGGGCAGGATTTACCAAAGAAGAGGCAAAAGAAATTCTTCTTAAAAAAACCGAAGAGGGGCTTCGTGACGAAATAGCGCATTTAACCAGAAAAATATTAAAAGAGGCGGAAAATGATGCCAAAAGAAGAGCAGAATTTATTATAGCCCAGGCCACAACCAGATATGCGGGTGATTTCGCAGGGGAGAGGCTTATAAATGTGGTACCAATCGGTGATGATGAAATGAAAGGGAGAATAATAGGAAAAGAAGGTAAAAATATTAAGACCTTGGAAATGGTAACGGGATGCGATATTATAATCGATGACACCCCGGGGGCTGTAACGGTTAGCAGTTTTAATATCTACAGACGCCAGATTGCCGTGGAAACCATTAAAAGGTTAGTGGAAGACGGAAGAATTCAACCTGCAAGAATTGAGGAGATTTATAAAAAAGTCACCGAAGAGTTTGAAGAAAAAGTAACACGTGAGGGTGAAGATATTTTAATAGATTTAGGATTATCCAATGTCGGAATACATCCTGAAATTGTTAAACTTATAGGAAGACTCAAATACAGGGCAAGTTACGGACAAAATGCGCTTGCACATTCACTTGAAGTAGCCCATCTTGCCGGAATTATGGCAGCTGAAATGGGAGGAGATGAAATGCTTGCAAAAAGAGCGGGACTGCTACATGATATAGGAAAAGCCCTGACCCATGATTTCGGAGGAGATCATGTAACACTCGGATATGATTTATGCAAAAGATATAAAGAACCCGAAGTTGTTCTAAACGCTATCAAAGCACATCACGGACATGTAGAACCTACAAGTATTGAGTCTGCAGCGGTTTGTGCGGCTGATGCTTTGAGTGCAGCAAGACCGGGTGCGAGAAGGGAAGTATTAGAAGCATTCTTAAAAAGAGTCGAATCGCTTGAAAATATTGCAAAAAGTTATATAGGTGTAATAAATGCGTATGCCCTTAATGCCGGAAGGGAAATCAGGGTGATTGTTGAAGCTGACTTAGTAAATGACGATGAAGCGGTGCTTATGGCCAGGGATATTGCAAAACGTATAGAAGAGGAAGTAAACTTCCCAGGTGAAATAAAAGTAAACGTTATCAGGGAGAAAAGAGCGATAACCTATGCGGCGGCATAGAGATTAGGCAGAAGATGGAAGAAGGGGAAATGGACAATGTAAAATGAGCGCAACGAACCCGGCCACTTGAAAAGTGGCGGGGGAGGGTGAAAAAGGGTGGGGAAATTGAGAATTGAGAATTGAGAATTAACAACCTTAAAAACTTTAAAACCTATATATAAATAACAAATTACAATATTCAGTTTATTACACAAGGAAACGGTATGGAAATTTTAGTTAAACCTTGCGGGGAGTTTTACACCAATTGTTATATTGTCGATAAAAAGATAATAATTGACCCGGGGGTAGGGGCGCTTGAATTTGTAAAAGAGCATGTTAAAGAACCGGTCGCAATAATAAACACCCACGGGCATTTTGACCATATGTGGGATGATAAAGCTATTAAAGAATATTATAAAATCCCGGTTTATATACATAAAAAAGACGCGTTTATGCTTGAAAAAGACCCTTTCGGGTATAATCCTCCAAAAGTCACCCCCGATATATTACTTGATGAAGGCGAATATAAAATAGGAGATTTCAATATAAAAATCAGGCATTTTCCGGGACATACGCCCGGCAGTATTACGATTGAAATAGGTGAAAATATGTTTAGCGGGGATTTTATATTTGATGGAAGCATAGGAAGGGTTGATTTTCCGTATTCAAATCCTGAAGATATGAAAAAATCAATTAAAAAATTTTTACAAATTCCTTATGATAAAAGAATACTCCCAGGACACGGTGCAACCACTACGATAAAAAAAGCTCAAAAGTTTCTTCCGATGTGGCTGGATTATTTATAAAGTTTTATTAAAAATACGGGAAAATCTTTATGTTTTTTTATGGTATGGATTATTTTGTAATCCATATTCCAGCCTTTGAAATATTCTTTAAGTTCATCTGTGTCAAATCCGAAATGTTCCACGTCGTCATTGCCTCTTGTGTGAAACGTGCCGTCTTCTTTTACCAGGTCGGCTAAAAACACTTTGTCGGTGATTGATTTTAGTTTATCGTTTAATGCGTTTAGATCTTTTATATGATGTAGTGTCATAGAGGATATAACCGTGTCAAATGTTTCGTTTATTTCAAAAATGTCTTTTTGATACGCTTTTGCATTAAGGTTTAACTGTTTTGCTTTTTCGTTGAATTTTTCGACCATTTTTGCCGAGGTGTCAATTCCTATAAGCTCTTTTACAAAAGGTGCTATATTAATACCTACAAGTCCTGTTCCACATCCGAATTCAAGCACTTTTTCGTTACCGTTTAAATGAGGAATAATATTATTAACTACCGTCTTTGCAAGATTCACTCTTCTTGGTAAATCATCCCACGTAATTGCGTCTTTATCGAATCTATTAGATAATTTTCCATTTTCCATTGTAACATTTTCCACTTAAAGTTTGATTCCCTCATCCCTTAAAGCCCTGTGGATGTGGCTCATTTGTGTTGATTTGTTTTTGCACCATTCAGGTGCAAGCAGGTTTTCGCTTCCCGCAGTCATTCTTTGAATCGATATGTTTTCAGGCAGCATTTTTATTGCTTTAATAAGTGTATCGATGTAAGTTTGTTCATCGATTGGAGTGAATTTGCCTTTTTTGTATTCAAGTGCAAGAAGCGTATTTTCGGTAACATAGAGAGGGTGAAATTTAATAGAGTCGATATTAAGCTTGATTGTGTCTTCAACGCTTTTTAACATATCATCCTGAGTTTCTCCGGGAAGTCCGAAAATAAGATGTCCGCAGACGTTTAAACCTAAATCTTTTGTTTTAGAAATTGTTTCTTTTACATTTTTAAAATCATGACCTCTGTTTATTTTTTTAAGAGTTTCGTCATTTGAGCTTTGAATACCGTATTCAACCCAAATTTCATATTTTTTGCTGAGATTTGCCAGGTATTCAAGGGTTTCATCTGTGATACTGTCTGTCCTCGTTCCTATACTCAGGCCTATTACGTCCGGAAAAGAAAGGGCCTTTTTATATAGGGCTTTTAATGTTTCAAATGGTGCATATGTATTTGTGAAACTTTGGAAATAGACTATAAACTTTTTGGCTGCGTAATATTTTTTTAAATCCGGAATTGTTGAATAAAACTGATTATTTAAGGCTTTTAGCTGTTTTTGTAAAAGAGGATTTTCTTTTGAGTTTAGATTTAAGGTTATCTTTTCTTTTTCAAAATTCGGTGAAAAACTTTCATTTTCACAAAATACACATCCACCCCTTGCAACCGTCCCGTCAATATTTGGGCATGTGAAACCCGGAATTGAAACAGGAACTTTTTTAATATTGATGTTATATTTTTTCTTTAAGTATTTACCAAAAGTATATAATTTTTTCATTTATCCTCTTTTTGCCGTTTTATATCAAAAAGTAATGGTTTAATCAAGAATAAAAGAGAAAAAATCTCTTAAAGAATAGGATAATTGTTATCAAAACAAGCAAAACAGTAGTTTTCTTTTTTGTCTTTTACTGCTTTTACTATAGATTCTATTGAAAGGTAAGCAAGAGAGTCGGCTTCAATGTATTTTGCTATCTCTTCTGTAGAGAGTCTAGAGGCTATTAATTCTTCTTTTGTAGGGGTGTCCACTCCGTAATAGCATGGACCCGTGGTAGCGGGTGAAGCTATTCTCATATGAACTTCCTTAGCTCCCGCTTCTTTTAGCATTCTTACAATTCTTCTGCTGGTTGTCCCCCTTACTATTGAATCGTCTATTACGACAAGCCTTTTGCCTTCTATTTTGTGTTTTATTGGGCTTAGTTTCATTTTTACTTTTAAATCCCTGATTTCCTGAGTCGGTTCTATAAACGTTCTTCCCACATAATGGTTTCTCATAATCGCCATTTCAAACGGAATGCCACTTTCCTGGGCATAACCCAGAGCCGCTGCAACTCCGCTATCAGGTACGGGAACCACCATGTCGGCATCTACCGGAAGTTCACGGGCAAGTTCCCTTCCCATCTGTTTTCTTGTGCTGTATACGTTTTTACCAAATACATTGGAATCCGGTCTTGCAAAATAGATGTATTCGAAAATACACTGTTTCGGATTTGACTCAAATATCATTTCACTTTTTATTTCATCATCTTCAAAAATAATCATTTCACCGGGCTTTACATCCCTTATAAATTCGGCTCCTACGAGTTCAAAAGCGCATGTTTCACTTGCAACAATATATCCTCCGCTTTTTATTTTACCGATTGAAAGAGGTCTGAATCCGAAAGGATCACGAATTACAAACATTTTTTTTCTACTTAGAATTACTAAAGAAAATGCACCTTTTATTTTTTTAACGGCATCTATAATTCTCTCTTTTAAGGTTTCTTTTTCATAATTTTTAGCGATTAAATGTATAAGGTTTTCCGTATCCATGTTGGTTTGAAAAATCGCTCCTCTTTTGATTAAATCTTCTCTTATTTCCTTGGCATTTACCAAATTTCCGTTATGAACTATTGAAATTTCGCCAAGTCCGTATCTTGCAAATACCGGCTGTGCGTCAAGAATTGAATCATCACCGGCGGTTGAGTATCTTGTATGTCCTATGGCCATATTGCCTTTTAAAATATTAAAATGTTCCTCTTTAAATATTTGGGTAACTAATCCCCTATCTTTAACCGTTTTAATATGTTCACCGTCACTGCTGCTTATACCTGCCGCTTCCTGACCTCTGTGCTGCATTGCAAAAAGGGCGTAAAACGCCATTTTGCTGGCATTTTTATTTCCGTAAATACCTACTACTGAACACATTATTGCTCTTTTAAAATATTTTTTATTTCTTCAACACTCAAGTTTGTTAGTTTTGAAAGTGTGTTTATATCTATGCCCTGTTTTATGCCGTTTTTAATTATTTCTTTTTTTGTATTGATTTCACCTTCTTTTCTTCCCTGTTCTAGTCCCTGCTCTAAACCTTGTTGTAATCCTTGTTGTAATCCTTGTTGTAATCCTTGTTGTAATCCTTTTTCTTGTGCTTCTTTCATCCATCTTTCAGCGATAGTCATTTGTTTTACTCCTATTTCGTTTAATATTTTTGTGATTTTTTCTTCGGGTTCGTTTTTAGTTATTATAATATAATCGAATAAAAATATAAACAAATCTTTGTCAATTTTATAAATTTTTTTAAATGTAGGAATAAGATAATCGATATTGTCAAATATGTGTTTCATAACAATTAAACCGCTTGCGAGTTTTAAATTGTTTATTTTTTCAAGTTCTTCGTCGCTGTAATTGTTGGTATTGAAAAATTTTATTTTAAAGTTTAATAAATATTTTTTTAAAAAATCTTCTACATCAAAATTATCGATAAAATTTTCCTTTATTTCGAAGTTTTCTTTTCCGTGATAAAAAACAATTGGAATAATCGGAGTTAAAGGGGATTTGTTTTTAATGTTTTCTTCCCATATGCTTAAACAGTAATTGAGTATTTGAATCATAAGCATTTTATCGGGATATGATTTATGTTCGAATAAAAAGTATATATGAGTTTTTTTATTTTTTATTTTCGCTTCGGCAATTAAATCCAAGTAAAATTTTTTATATTTTTTGTTTTTTTCGTTATCGATTATTTTTAATGAATTTTGCTCAATATTACTGACAATTTCTTTTTCCAATACTAAAGGAAGGAAATCCTTTAGCGTGTTTGTATCTTTAAAGAGCGATTTAAAAAAATAATCATGCGGATTTTTGATTTGTTTCATTATATTCCTAAAGCGTCGTTTATTGAATAAAGCCCTTTATTTTGATTTACAAGCCATTTAGAAACCTTAATCGCTCCTCTTGCAAACGTCTCCCTGCTTGTAGCAGTATGATTAAGTTCTAAAAATTCGCCTTCATTGTAAAATCCGACAGTATGGCGTCCTACAACGTCTCCTCCCCTTAAGGCAAATACGCCTATTTCATCTTTTGTTCTGGCTCCTACATGTCCACTTCTGCCTGTAACCATTACTTCTTTAAGGTTAAGGCCTCTGGCTTTCGCACAGCTCTCAGCCAAAGTGAGAGCCGTCCCGCTTGGAGCGTCAACTTTAAAATGGTGGTGTTGTTCTACTATTTCAATATCAAAATCCCTTAATTTTTCGCTTACCATTGCAACGAGTTTATTAAGAATCGCAACTCCTAAGCTCATGTTTGTAGCATATAAAACGGGAGCCATTTTTGAAACTTCTACCATCAGGTTTTTTTGGTGGTCGTTAAGTCCTGTTGTTGCAATTACAAGTGGTTTAGGGTTTTCAATAGCGGCTTCTAATAATGCCTGGGTTGCCACTGGTGCTGAAAAATCAATTACAACATCACAGTTTTCAAGGAGGGTCTTTGCATCGTTTGTTATAACGGTTTCTGGTTCGAATTCTATGGTCTGTTCACCTTCAAACATAACAGCACCGAGAGAATCGTCTGATTTTTTAATAATATTTACAAGTAACTGTCCTACTCTTCCTGTTGCGCCTACAATTCCGTACTTCATTTTAATCCTTTAAATTTTTTACGTATTTTACCACATTTAACGCAGCTACTGCACCGTCTCCCACAGAAGCCACTACCTGTTTTACACTGTTTTGGCGAACATCTCCGATTGCATAAAGCCCGTCAAGTGATGTTTTCATATTCAGATCCACTTTAACCTCGCCGTATTCATTTAATTCACACAGATCTTTTACAAGTGAATAGTTTACATTCATCCCTACAAACACAAAAACCCCGTCAACTTTAAGTTCTTTAATTTCACCGGTTTGGTTTATAATTGCCGTATTTAAAAACGGAATTCCTTTTACCTTGGCAATGGTTGTATTATAAAATATTTCAATGTTTTCTTTGCTTTTAACTTTTTCAACGGTTGCTGGTGCGGTTCTGAGTTACGTATATGAATTAAATATACTTTTTTAGCGATGTTGCTTAAATATAGGACTTCTTCCAGCGCACTGTCGCCGCCTCCCACAACGGCTACGTCCATGTTTTTGTAAAAATATCCGTCACACACCGCACAGTAGCTCACACTCTTGCCGATATATTCTTCTTCGCCTTTAAATCCGGCTTTTTTTGGTGTGGCTCCTGTTGCTAAGATTACAGCTTTTGAAGTATATTCATTTTTATGAGTTTTAATTCTCCATTCTCAGTTTTCAATTATTTTTAAAGGGCTGTCTTGCTTATATAGTTTTTTATTATATTGTTTAATATTTAACACAACAGGTACTTCGTATATGTTTAAAAATTGGATAATTTTAATTATAGTATTTATTCCGGCTGTTGTATAGATAATGTTTT
>JAMOQT010000004.1 GCA_027063865.1 Nautiliaceae bacterium | reverse complement strand
ACTTTTTGAAGATTTAATAAACTTTTTACAAATAAAAAACCTTTTAAAAAGAGATATAAAAAACCTCAGCGGAGGAGAAAAACAAAGAATAGCGCTTGCAAGGGCTATATATTCCCAGCCAAAACTTTTGCTTCTTGACGAACCGTTAAGCGCGGTTGACCCTACTATGAGAAACGAAATTATGAAAAATTTAAAAGAATTGCCGGTAAGATACAACCTTTCAGTCATTCACGTAACCCATAATTTCAGGGAAGCTTCATACCTTGCAGACAGACTTGGAATAATATTAAAAGGCACCCTGCTTCAAACAGGAGATGCAAAAAGCGTACTTAAAAATCCAAACTCCATAGAAGTTGCAAAATTTTTAGGATTTAAAAACCTTTTTGACATATCCCTTTTAGGCTTTGAAAATTCGCACAAATACTTTTCAATCGACCCGAACCAAATCATCCTTTCAAAAACCCCTTTAAACAGCGATTATTGCTTTGAAGGAGTTATAGAAGAGATAATGGGAATTACAGACCATTATAAAATATTCGTAAAAGTAAAAGAGTTTCAGTTTTTTATTAAAACACCCAAAAAAAGATTCGAAGAACTTTTAATTAACAAAGGAGAAAAAATCTATATCTGTTTTAATAAAAAAGATGTGGTCTTTATATAAGAATGGAAAATTGACAATGGAAAATGGAAAATTAATAAACTTAAAACCAATTAACCATAAGGAATGTTAAAATGATGAAAAAAACATTTGTAATTCTTGCGGCAGTACTTATACTTTTTTTAACAATTCCTTTATTAAAACTGATTTTTGGCGTCAGTATGAATTCCTATTTTGAAACTCTTAAAGATACGGAGGTTTTAAGTTCTATTCTTCTTACTATGAAAGTATCTTTAATGGCTACTTTCTTTGTCGTAATTACGGGACTGCCGCTTGCATATATCATAGCAAGATACGAGTTTTTCGGAAAAAGTCTGCTTGAAAGCCTTATAGATATTCCCACAATGGTTCCTCACACGGCGGCAGGAATTGCGCTTCTTATGACATTCGGAAGCGAAAACATACAAAAATTTCTAGAATCAATAGGTCTTGGATTTATAGATTCCACTACAGGAATTATGGCTGCTATGATGTTTCTCTCAGCGCCGTATCTTATAAACTCGGCAAAAGAAGGATTTAAAAACGTAGATGTAAAACTTGAAAACATTTCACGCTCCTTAGGTGCAGGAGCATTTGAAACGTTTATAAAAATAGTAATTCCAAACGCAAAAAAGGACATAATTAACGGAATGCTTATGATGTGGGCAAGGGGGCTTGGAGAATTCGGTGCGGTTGTAATTATCGCATATCATCCTATGATAGCACCCGTTTTGATTTATGATAGGTTTATAAATTTCGGACTTAACTATTCAGCACCCGTAGCGGCATTGATGATTATTTTTTCGGTTATGATTTTTTTAAGTATCAGATGGCTTAACAACAGATGCGGCAATTGAATTAATTTTTTTAACGGTTTTTTCCAAATTATTGTTTTTAACGATAAAATCGGCAGGCTTTTTTTTATATTTTTTATCGTAATATTCCGTAAGCAAAATTTCCGCTACTTTTTCAATATTGCCTTTATTAAAATATTCTTTAATCTCTTCATAAACTTTTTTGGAAATAAAAGGTTTTATTTTATCAAGCGTATTAATAAATTCGTTTTTATCTATATCACCGTAATATTTGATTATTCTTTTAATCCTGTCTTTAATATCGGCCGTTATTTCTATTTGAATTCCTTCTTGCATTCTTGTATGCAAAAGTTTAGGCACTATCAATTTTCCAATTTTAGCGCTTTCCGCCTCTATAAAAATATATTTTTGCGGGTCGGTTTTATATAAAAACGTAGCAATTTCGTTTTCAAACTGTTTTTGGGAAGGCTGTGAGCCTTTATATCCGAAATTGCTGCCGAAATGGTTTGCAAGTTTTTCCAAATCCAAAGAGGGGTTTAGATGTTCTAAAAGCTCGCTTTTTCCGCATCCGCTGTTTCCCCTCAAAACAATAAATTTTTTATGCGGAAAGTTTTGAAGATATTCAACCACCCATTTTCTGTAAGCCTTGTAACCGCCCTCAAGTTTATAAACCCTGTAATCAAGCTGTGAAAGAATGGTATATAAAGCGGTTGAGCGTTTCCCTCCCCTCGCACAGTAAACAAGTATTTTACTGCCGGGCTTTGCATCAAACTTTTCAAGCTGGGCTGAAATATTTTTAAGCATAAACACCACCGCCTCTTTTTTCGCCCTGACTTTAGAGACATTTGTATACAAATTGCCGATATAGGCGTGCTCTTCATTATTTAAAACATAAAAATTCCGACTTCCTGGGATATGGGATTCTTCATATTCTTTAGGACTTCTCGCATCTAAAACATAATCAAATTCACCTTTTAAAAACTCATTTACTTTAATTATTGACATTTATTACCTCAACCTCCACACTTTTAAATCTTGCCGTTTTTACTTTATGGTCGTGCTCGTCTCCAAAAAGTGCGTTAATATTGCTTTTTGCAAAATGAAACGTAGTATAAAGGGTAAACGGGCGGACCGTTTTTGTAAATTTTACTTTTAAAACATTTGATTCACCATGTTTTGAGCGGAGTTTTACAAATTCGCTTATTTCGTTTTTGTGTATTTCATTTACAAGCAAAATATCTTCACCGTATTTTTTAGTCAGTTTCTCACTCGGTTTTGTCTGCGCGGCGTTGTTATACTGCGGAAGCTCGCGCCCCGTGTTTAGATACCATTTCCTTTTGCCTTCAAGCAGGTCTTTTATTTCACCCCTTAAATGGTACGGATGATAATGAAAATGCCCTTTTCCATCAGGCGTACTGAATGATTCGGTGTGAAGTACCGGAGAATCTCCGCCGTCAACGCTTACAGGCCAGCAAAGAGGTTTTTTTCTAAGTCTTTCATACGTTGCGCCTTTAAATCTTTGGACTTCTTTTTTGCATTCGTTAAAAACATCTTCACTTGTTTTAAAATCAAATTCAGTTCCCATTTTTTTGGAAATATCCGCCAAAACCTCCCAGTCATCGGGCATATTGCATTCTACCAAAGGTGTGCTTAAATGAAGTCTTCTTTCGGCGTTTACATATACTCCCGTTTTTTCATATGCGCTTTTTACCCCAAAAACTATATCCGCTTTTTCGGTTATTTCGCTTCTCATAACCTCCATTACCATTAAAAATTCAAGATTTTCAAATGCTTTTTTTATTTTATTAAGGTTAGGATGAACGTGCAGAATATCTTCCCCCATATTGATTATGGCCTTTATTCTGCCATCTCTAATATGCTCTATCACATCCGGCGTCATAAGCCCTATTTTTTCAGGAAGGGTATAATCGGGACCGTAATACGGCAAACACCCCACATCACAGGCACCTTGTACGTTGTTTTGGCCCCTAAGCGGCAGTACTCCAGCACCTTTGCCGAAATTTCCGCTAAGCATCGCAAGGTTGCTTATAGCGTTTACCGCTTCGGTTGCGTCTATATGCTCGGTAACCCCAAGCCCCCATGTAAAAATCGTTTTGTTTTTAGAAATTAATTTTGCAATATCTTCAATCTGCTTTGAAATATACTCAAACCCTTTTAGTTTTTCAAAATATTCTTTCGAATCGGGGTGTTTAAGTATATTTTCTTTATACTCTTCATATTTTACGCATCTTTTTTCAATAAATTCTTTATTAATCAAATCTTTTTCAATCATCTCCCTGGCAACTGCGTTTAAAAACAAAAGATTGCTTTCAAAAGGCAAAATAACGCTAATATCCGCAAACTTCATTATAGGTATTTCACGCACATCCGCAACTATTACTTTAGCACCCCTTCTTTTAGCTTTAATGATTCTACTTGCAACCATCGGGTGAGCTTGAGTCGTATTTGAGCCGATTATAAATATCACATCAGCTTTAAAAATTTCATCAAATTCAACACTGCTAGCCCCTTCTCCTATACTCATTTTAAGTCCTGAAAGGCTTGGAGAATGACATATCCTTGCACAGTTATCAACATTAGGAGTTTTTAAAACATTTCTTGCAAAATGCTGAAAAAACCACGCACTTTCTATACTTGTCCTAGCCCCTCCTATACATGCTATATGATTAGGAGTGTATTTTTTTAAAATGTCTTTTAATTTCCATGCTGCAAGGTCGAGTGCCAAAGAATACGGGGCTTCATAAAATTTATCATCATATTCGTATAAATTAGCCAGTCTTACGGCTAATTCAAACGGCAAATTATCTTTATTGTTTTCTATAAATTTATAACTTACAAGGTGTTTAGTAATTTTATGATTTAAAAATTCAAACCCGTATCTGCCTTTGATACAAAGCTCACCGCCGCTTGATTTTCCATTCTTTACAGGCATAATTTTTTCTATTTTTCCATTGTTTATTTGTGCGTCTATTTCGCACCCTACCCCGCAGTATGTGCATACGCTAATCATTATATTCCTTCAAAACTTGTTTAACTTTTTCTTTCAACTCGGGGAAATTATATCTTAACACGTTTTCTATTATCGCATCTTCTACATTATCATAATCATGTGCAATAAAATTTCTAATGGCATTGATACCTCTTAAATCCTTTTTATCAAATTTTTCTAAAATTTCAAATTCATTCTCATCTTTTAATTTATTAAACTGTTCGGCAATTCTGATAATATGCATTCTAATTGCAGGCTTTAAAATCTTGTTTTCGATAGCTTTTGTAATTTTAAAATCTACACCTTTTAATATAAACTCAATATCTTCAAAAGCATTTAATATTGTTATTAATCTTTTTTTTGCTTTATCAGACATACTCTATTTCCTCAAACTTTTTACTAAACGGAACAAAATCAACTTTTCTTTTTAATTCTTTTTGAATCTCGTTTTTTACATCGTCTATTTTAATTATCTGAGAAAACCCGTCTTTATATTTTTCAAAAAAAAGCGGCTTTAATTTATATGCTATATCAATATCACTAAACTCATCATTCTCTTTTTTTGCATAAGAACCAAATACTCCTACAATTTCAATACCGTCTTTTAAATATTTTTGTTTCAATTCTTTTAACTTCATCTGCCAACCTTTCTTAAAATCGCATCCTGAAGAGAAAGCGGCAACATATTAAACAATTTTATCAAATAATAAAACCTTTTTGGAAACGCATACTCTTTTTTTTCTTTTTCTATCGCATAAATTATCCTGTCAACCCCGTCTTTTAAATCCATTAAAAAAGGCATATAAAAATCGTTTTTATCAGTCATATCCGTTTTAATAAACCCCGGAAGTATGTTTATAACCTTAATATCGGGCGCTAAAAGGTTTCTTAAAGACTGCGCGTAAGAATTAAGCGCCCTTTTGCTTGCACTGTAAGGCATAGAACTTGGTGCCGCAACTAAGGAAGCAAGGGATGATATAAAAACAATTTTACCCTTATCCATTTTCGGCACCACCCCTTCAAGCATCGCATGAACACTGAAAAAATTAACGTCAAACGTTTTTTTAAAATCCTCAAACGGCGTAAATGAAGGCGAATGCGGCAGTGAAATACCGGCATTTGCAATAACCAAATCAAATTTTACGTCTAGGTTTTTGAAATAATGTGCAACTTTTTCCAAATCCGAAAGGTCAAGTTTGATTGGCACTACATTTTCAATACCTTTTAAACTGTCTATGTTTCTTGCCACGGCATATATTTTGTTTTTGCCGTTATTGTATCTGTTTACAAGCTCGCGCCCTATCCCTCTACTCGCTCCCGTAATTAAAATATTCATAAATATCCTTTTTCCATTCTTTTCTTTCTCTCCTCTCCCTCTTTTCCCCATCTATTCCTTTTGCTACAATTTCACAAAAAGGCTTTAAATGTTTATTATCTCAAAACTTTTCACTTACCTTTGTCTGCCGCCGGGAATTTTTATAATTATACTTTTTTTAGCGGCAATTTATGCAAAAAAAGCAAAAATTATATTTTTTTCTGCCGCCGTGTTACTTTGGGCGATTTCGACCAAATTTGTTTCCAATCTTTTACTTTATCCGCTTGAACATAATTTTAAAGCGGATAACATTACTCCAAGCTCAGTTGTGGTTTTAGGGGGAGGCACCAATTCATACGATGTATTAAAAGCCTCCCCAGACGCATTTAAAAGAGAAGTTTACGGGCTTTTAATTGCAAAGGAAAACAATCTTCCTTTTGTCTTCACGGGAGGCGGCATAAAAAAGATAAAAGAAGCCGAAAATGTAAAAAAAGATATCGAACTGATTACCAAAACATGCGGCTGTAAAATAAAAACATATTATGAAAACAAATCTCTCGATACATACGAAAACGCAAAATTCACAGCCGCCCTTTTTAAAAAATTAAACCTACCTAAAAAAATATATCTTGTCACAAGCGCATATCATATGAAAAGAAGCGTTAAAATCTTTAAAAATTTCGGATTTAAAATCATCCCAAAACCCGTCGGATTTTTTTATAACCCCGCCTATACGGCATGGGATATCTTCCCAAATGCAGGGAGCTTTTTTCATTCATACAAAGCGATTCACGAATATTTCGGGTTGATTAAAGCTATATTATTAGGAAAATAACAGGCACAAAAATAATCGACGTAACAATCACAAGCATTGCAACTTTTCTAGGATACAAATCAAAAAGGGCTGAGAGGTTTACGTTGGTTACAGCCAGAGGCGTAAAAATTTCAAGTAAAACCGTTTTTAAAAAAAGCGGCTTTAAATTAAACATCTTTAAAACAAAAAAACCTACAAGCGGAAAGATTATGAATTTGTTAATAACTGTAATAATTCCAAGTTTAGTGCTGATTTCCCTTGTTTTAATCTCCGCCACATATATTCCGAATATCAAAAGCTGCACCACAATCGAAGCAAATGCCCCCATTTGAAGTATTTTCATAATATCTTTATTAAACATAACACCTGAAATATTAATTATCAGAGCAAGTATACCAAACCACATAACCGGAATTTTTATAATTTTAAAAAAAGCGTCTTTAAACGAATATTTACCGCTTGCAAAGAAAAATACCCCAAAACTGTAAATAAAAAATATATTCGCAAGATTAACCATCGTAGCAATACTTGCACCTATATCGCCAAAGAGGGCGTAAGAGAGAGGAATTCCGAGATTCCCGGTATTTCCTATAAGCGGCGTAAGAGAGGCTATAATTTTTTCTTTTTTATCTTTTATTAAAAAAGTTAAAGCAAAGGTAAAAAGCAGACTGACAAAAACCGCCGCAAGATATGCAATAGGAGAAATTATTAAATCATAATTTATAGGGATAAGCATTATACCCCAAAGGGTAAGAAAAGGCTGTAAAAAATAAGTAGAAAGTATTACCAAAGTTTTGCCGTCAATTTCATTAAATCTTTTTTTTGCAAAAAAACCTAAAACAATAAATATATAAATACCGATTACGGTTATCACTATTTTCCGTTTGTAATAAATTCGATAATTTTTTCTTTTATTTCATTTTTATTAATTACGATTTCATTAACTTCTTTTTCAAAAAGCCCTCTTATGCTATCAGGCGCCTTAACATCATAATGCGCCTCAATATAGGCAATAGCGTCTTTATCGCTTAAAGTATTTTCTTCAAGTTCGGCAATTTCACGGTTGATATCCTCTTTCGTAAGGGCTTCATAAACACTTGGAGCGAATTTTGTCCACTCGGCAGTAGAATAAGCAACTACTTTGTTATTAATTTCACCTTTTTCTTTTAGGTATTCATATGCCTTAACGGCCGTTGCTGTATGTGCATCCATTATATAATTGCCCTCTTTCGCATATTTTGCTATTATTTCTTCACATTCTGCGTCCGTTGCGAAATCGGCAAGAAAATCCTCTTTAATTTTTGCATGTTCTTCTTCGCTCAATTCAAAATACCCGTTTTCTTCAAGAGAAGTCATTAGTTCTTTTGTCCTAACTTCTCCGAATTTATCGAAAAGCACCCTTTCTACATTGCTTGATTTTAATATATCCATAGCCGGTGAAATGGTATGAATAAGTTCTTTGTCCCTTAAGTCGTATTTTCCGTATTTTACGAATTCATATAAAATATTGTTTTTATTGGATGCTATTACAATTTTTTCAATCGGAAGACCCATTTTTTTAGCGTAATACGCGCCTAAAGCATTTCCGAAATTTCCGCTTGGAATAATTACGTCTATTTTATCCGTCATATCAATTTCGGCATTTTCCACAAGTTTTAAATAACTCCAGAAATGATAAATAATCTGAAAAATAATTCTTCCGAAATTCACACTGTTTGCGGCTGATAGTTTTATGTCGTTTTCTTTTAACGTTTTTCTAAAATCTTCATCTTTCAAAAGTGCTTTTAAAGCAGTTTGCGCATCATCAAAGTTTCCTATAATTCCGAGTACTTTTTCATTTTCGGCATCAGTTGTCACCATTTGAAGCTTTTGCACTTCGCTCGTTCCTTCATGGGGATAGATACACACAACCTGAATGTTTTGTTTATTTTCAAACGTTTTAAGAGTAGCAGGTCCCGTATCTCCGCTAGTTGCCGCTAAAATCAAATAGTTTTCGTTTCTCTGTTTCGCCAACGCCGAAAGTATTACACCAAACGGCTGTAGCGCCATATCTTTAAACGCTCTTGTCGGTCCGTGCCAAAGTTCGCCTATGAAAAGTTCTTTATCCAGTTTGACCACAGGCACGACGTCGGGGTCGTCAAATTCCCTTAAATACGTATATAAAGCTTTTTCAATCAAATCTTTATCAATATCGATTTTAAAGAGTTTAAGTATCCCTCTTGCAAGATGTCTGTATGTTTTTTCATCTTCCACATCATAATATCTGTTTAAAAACCTCTCATCGATTTTCGGTAATTTACTTGGCACGTAAAGTCCGCCGTTTGGAGCCGCAGGGTTAAGTATCACCTCACTGAAAGTTTTCTTTTCGTCAGTTCCACGAGTTCCGATGAATTTCATTATTAACCTTTTTTTTATGAAATTATATCCAAAATATATTACTCTTAAAATTTAATTTTTTTTAAATTCAGTATTAAACAACAATTAAATTTGAGCTATTTAACTTCATATTACTTGACATTTACCGACTTAATTTATTATAATACCACCACTAAAACATTTAAGGAGGGACAAATGAAAAAATTACTTACATCAATAGTCGCTGCTAGTATTCTTGTAACATCAAGTTTTGCGGCAGACGCTAAAACAAACAACGTTTCAAAAAACGCTGTGGTAAAAGCTGAAAAAAAAGCTCAAAGCACACAGTTAATCAAAGAGGCTATAAGAGCGATACAATATACTCAGGATGCTTTAATTTACCTAAACAACAAAAAAACCAACAAAGCAAAAGAATCGCTTAAAAAAGCGGTAGGTGAGCTTGCGGTAGTTCTGAATTCACCTAACGCACCGTATTTATTGCCCGTTGACGTTCAAATCAACGCTTATCAGTTCGTAGGAGATATTAAAAAAATCAAAACACTTACTTCACAGGCAAAAGCTCTTTTAAAAGAAAACAAAATTCCTAAGGCAAGGGAAATTTTAAATTCACTAAGAAGTGAAATCAACATTAAAACCGTAAACTTACCGCTTGCGACATATCCTGCGGCACTTAATCTTGCAATTAAATATATAAACGAAGGCAAAATAAAAGAAGCCAAAGACGTACTTGCAATGGCACTTTCAACACTTGTGGAAGTTGACAACATTATTCCTATTCCGTTAATCAAATCTCAGGCACTAGTAGAAGAAGCAAGTAAAATCGTTAAAAAAGACAAAAAACAGGCTCTTAAATATCTAGCGGAAGCCAAACATCAGCTTGTAATTGCCGAAGCTTTAGGATACACAAGTACAAGCGACACAACTTATAAAATGCTAAAAGACGAAATTACAAAACTTGAAAGCGAAATCAACAAAGGTCACAAAACAGCGTCAATTTTCAGCGACTTAATTAATAAACTAAAAGAATTCAAAGAAAAAGCAATTAGCGTTATTCACAAATAAGAGGATTAATTTTCCTCTTTGTACTTCATTATAACCTCTTCAACGGTTAAATCTTTATCAGCAACTTTAAAAATTTTAAAATATTTTTCATTTATATCCTTGCCGGTAATTACGTTTTTAATATACACAGCTTTTAAAAAATTAATCAAATCATCCGGATTTTTCGTATAAAATGACGGCGATTTTCTTGAAGCGTACTGTTTAGTTTTGGTATCGTAAATAATCAGATATTCGCACTCTTCAAAATCCGGGCAGTATTTAGAACTCATAAATTCCCCTCTAGCAGGAATAAGCAGTTTCATCACAAGACCTTTTTTGATACAATAATACCAAAAAATGCCGGCGGCATTTAACAAAGGTAAATTATGAATCTATTCAGACAAATTCCAAAAGTCGATAAAATCGAAAAAAAACTAAATTCCATCCCTAAAAAAATCCTTACTCCCATAATACAGCAAACCCTAAATCAATTACGCGAAGGTATAAAATCGGGCAAAATCACCGAAATAAACGAAGAAAAAATTATAAACGAAATAAAAACAAAAGCCGACAATGTTTTATCACCATCAATCGTAAACGTAATAAACGCAACGGGTATTACCGTTCACACAAATCTTGGCAGAAGCCTGATAGACCCCGAAATATTCGATTATGCAAAAGAACGATCAACTCATTACTGCAACCTTGAATATGACCTAAAAAAAGGTAAAAGGGGCGACAGATACCACCACAGCGCAAAAATTTTAAGCCACCTGTTCGGCAGTGAAAGCGCCCTTATCGTAAACAACAACGCAGCGGCGGTGTTTTTGATACTAAACACATTTGCAAAAGACAAAGAGGCAATAGTATCACGCGGGGAGCTTGTAGAAATCGGCGGAAGCTTCAGAGTCCCAGAAGTTATGAAAGCAAGCGGTGCAAAATTGGTGGAAGTCGGGACCACAAACAAAACCAAAATAAAAGACTATGAAGACGCAATTACGGAAAATACCGCAATGCTTATGAAAGTGCATAAATCAAACTATTCAATAGAAGGTTTCAGCGAAGAAGCAAGCCTTGAAGAAATAATCAACCTTGCCCGCAAAAAAAATGTGCTCGATTATTACGACTTAGGAAGCGCATACATCCCGAAACTCCCTTACGGACTTACAAACCACGAACCGCCCATTAATGAAATTATGAAATTAAACCCAAGTCTTATTAGTTTCAGCGGTGATAAGCTTTTTGGAAGCGTTCAGGCGGGAATAATTCTCGGGAAAAAAGAGCTGATAGACAAGCTCAAACAAAACCAGATTTTAAGAATGTTCAGGGTAGATAAAATCACACTTTCACTCATTGAAGCAACCGCAATGGCATATATTAAAGAAGAATACGATAAAATCCCGACACTTAAATCAATTTTCCAGACAACTGATGAGCTTATAGAAAAAGCTAAAAAACTATTATCCCTAACTCCCGCCCTGAAAGCCGAAATTGTAGAGTCCCACACATACGTCGGAGGCGGAACTATGCCAAACCGCAAAATTCCTACGGTTGTTGTAGAGATTAAAGGCAATGCAAAAAAATGGGAAGAGGATATGCGTAAGAATCTAGTAATCGGCAGAATAGAAAACGAAAAATTCGTACTTGACATGAGAAGCGTACAGGATGATGAAATAGAAAAATTAGCCGAAATTATAAATTCAATAATTACATGCGAGGTGAAAAATGCGTAATATAATCATAGGAACTGCAGGTCACGTTGATCATGGTAAAACTTCCCTAATCGAAGCCATGACCGGATACAACGGGGATGAGCTTAAAGAGGAAAAAGAAAGAGGAATTACGATTGATTTAAGTTTTACAAATATGAAAAGAAACGACGTAAACGTCGCTTTCATAGACGTCCCGGGACATGAGAAGCTTGTTAAAAACATGATTAGCGGAGCGTTCGGGTTTGATGCTTCGCTTTTTGCGATAGACGCAAACGAAGGCGTAATGCCTCAAACAATAGAGCATCTAGAAGTATTGAATATTCTTAAAGTTAAAAACATAATAGTAGCCCTTACAAAATGCGATTTAGCAGACAAAGAAACAATCGAAAAAAGAAAAAACGAAATCAGGGATTTAATAGCCAAATACAAAAACCTGAATTTGCTTGATATTTTTGAAACATCTATTTATGACAAAAAAAGCATTGAAAACCTAAAAGATTATCTTTTTAACCTGCCGCCAAGAGAGATTACACATTCTAAATTTTTCAGATACTATATCGACAGGGTATTTTCACTAAAAGGTATAGGGACGGTTGTAACCGGGACGGTTTTAAGCGGTAAGGTTAAACTTAAAGATAAAATTTACATAAACGAAACAAAAACGCTCACAACCGTAAAAAACCTTCAAGTCCACGGTGAAGACGTAAAAGAGGCTTACACACACCAAAGGGTTGCGATTAATTTAAACATTAACCATAAAGAACTAAAAAAAGGTTACCTGCTTTCAACAAAAGGCTATTTAAGGGGATTCAAACTCATTGACGTATTCGTAAAACCGGTTGAGGGTAAAGAGCTTTTCCATAATATGGAAATTTTATTTATAAGTGGTGCTAAAAGAATTCCTGGAAAACTTTTAATGTTTAATCCTGAAGACAAAAAAGGATACGCAACCGTTAAACTTGAAGAAAAAGCGTTTTTAGTATTTGAAGACCCTTTTGTAATACTTCATAACGGCCGTGTTATCGGAGGCGGGGAAGTGCTTAATCCAATCAGCGACCCTATTAAGAAAAAGAAAAAATTAGAACTCCTTAAAGCGCTTAATAAAAAAGATTTTAAAAGGGCTTTTGAAATACTTGTTCAAAACCATAAAAGAGGATTCGGACTGCTTCAAAGCTATCAGAGGTTTAACCT
>JAMOQT010000003.1 GCA_027063865.1 Nautiliaceae bacterium | reverse complement strand
AAGGAGTAATAATGTTTGGAAACGTAGATTTAAACGAAATGCTTCAAAAATTTAGTGAGCAGATGCAGGAAGCCGATAATAAAACATACACCGCAACAAGCGGCGGAGGTATGGTTGAAGCCACCGTAAACGGAAAATTTGAAGTAATTGATATAAAAATAGATGATTCTTTGCTTGAAGATAAGGAATCGCTGCAGATTCTTTTAATGAGTGCCGTAAATGATGCAATAAAAATGGCGGTGGAGGATAAAAAATCACAGGCTCTTAATATGTTTGGGGGAATGAATTTGGGACAATGAAAAAGTTACTTTTTTTTATCCCTCTTTTTTTATTCGCTTCGGCTTTTCCGGACTTCAGACCGTGTCTTGAGAAATATTCTTACATCAAAAATTCTGTACCCGTTACAAAAACTAAAAGTATTACGTTTGATAAATTGGACTGCATAAATTACGACCCTTTTACGGGAATGTGCGTCATTAAACATAAAAACAAAAAATTTATAAGATTTTTTAAAAATCCCAAACTCGGATGGTGGGCGGCAAGTGTTAAGAAAAACGAAATATATGTGGGAAATTTCGCTAAGGACGAAGTGTTTTTCAACCCGGCACTTTTAAGTGTAAAATCGGCAAAAAACAGTGTAATTACCGATATGTTTTGCAGGGCTATAGGTATCGGTAAGGGTGAGGGGTTTATAAAAGGAGATATGGTTTTACATTTCGTTAAATACGGATACTGGGGAGATGCGGGTATAGAAGCGGACGAAGATATGAAAATAGTAAGTTTTGACCCTTTTTATATAAAGGGACTTCATTTAGGGGATAAAATCTTAAAAATAAACGGTAAAAAGGCGACGCCCGATATTTTTGAAAAGTATATTATTCAGGGAATACAAGGTAAAAAAGTTGTTTTAAATATAAACGGTAAAAATATAAAAATATCACTTAGAAAAAAGAAATATCTATTTACCCCACTTGAATATTTCGGAATAAAAGTAAATAAAAATATGATAATTACGAAATTGTCCGAAAGATTAAAAAAACGCTATTACATAAAAGAAGGGGCGAAAATTATAAAAATAAACGGCAGTAAAATTAAAACTTTCGAAGAACTTAAAAAAGCGGTTTCAACTTACAAAAATGTTACAATTTCAGTATTAGATGATGGTATATTAATAAACATTCCGTTAAGGTGAGAAATGGAAAAATTTATAAAGCAGAATTTAATAAAAGCGCCGAGTTTTCACCCGTATTATGAAAAAGCCATTAATGAAATGCTGCTTGCCGGCGGCAAAAGATTCAGACCGAAACTGTTACTTGCCGTAGTGAAAGCTTATGAGCCTCTTTTAATCGAAAACGCAAAATATGCTGCTTACGCAATAGAGCTGATTCATACCTATTCGCTAATCCATGACGATCTGCCTTCTATGGATGATGCCACTTTAAGACGCGGACATCCCACACTTCATGTGACATACGACGTAGTTACGGCATTGCTTGCGGGTGACGCTTTAAATACATACGCGTTTGAAGTGTTAAGCAAGGCACCGTTCAGTAGCGACGTTAAGGTAGAACTTATTAAAACTTTAAGCGAAAACGCAGGGGCAAACGGAATGGTGCTAGGACAGGCGATTGACTGTTATTTTGAGAATAAGAAGCTTGATTTGGAGGAGCTTAAATTTTTGCATTTAAACAAAACCGCAAAACTTATAGCCGCTTCTTTAAAAATGGGTGCGATTATTGTAAATCTTGATATAAATCTTCAGGAAAAATTATATAATTTCGGACTTGATTTGGGACTTTTGTTTCAAGTCCAGGATGATATACTAGATGTTACGCTTAGCAGTGAAGAAGCCGGTAAAACCACGGGTGTTGATGAAAATAAAAATACGTTTGTCACGCTTTTAGGACTTGAAGGTGCGATGCAAAAAGCCGATAATCTGGCTGAAAACTTAAAAAACGAACTAAACGGTTTTGACGAAAACTTAAAAAACGAATTAAGCCCGTTGCTTGAAAAATATTTTTACAGGCATAAAAATGAGCATTAAAAACGAAGTTTTAGCGTATTTAAGGGAAAATAAGCAACGTTTTAAAAAAGAATACGGAATTAAAAACATATATCTTTTCGGAAGTGTTGCAAGAGGGGAGGATAATGAAAAAAGCGATATTGATATGCTTGTGGAGTTTGA
>JAMOQT010000002.1 GCA_027063865.1 Nautiliaceae bacterium | reverse complement strand
ACAGGAAAACGGAAGCAACCTAAGCGGCGGACAGAAACAGAGAATCGCAATAGCAAGGGCTTTATATAAAAACCCGGATGTTTTGATACTCGACGAAGCAACAAGTGCGCTTGATAACAAAAGCGAATCGGTTATAATGGACACCATTAACAACCTTGACGATATGATAGTATTCATCATAGCACACAGACTTCATACAATCGACAACGCCGATGAAATACTTGTTTTCAAAAACGGTCAGATAGTATGCACAGGCAAAAAAGAGGAGCTATTGGAAAAGTGTGATGAGTTTAAAAAGCTTTACAATAAAGGGTAAATAAGTGGGTAGTTTTTCAGGGTTGTTTCATGCTAAACTTCAAAGATAAAAATATGACAGCTTCGTGCTCCTTTTTGCTTACGCAACACTCAAATTTTGCTAAAAAGTGCGAACGGCAAGCGCCCTGACGGGTAGACGCACTTTTTTTAACGCAAAATTTTCGTTAAAATCCGCAACGCTGTCATATTTTTACTTTTTCGTTGTTTGAATTTTATCAGCGTGAAACAGCCCTGGGTAGTTTTTAATATAATGTTACTTATTTTGAAAAATCAGGATGCAAATGCATTAGTAAATTAACGAAGTCAGTTAGTAAAAAAATTATTGTTTTTTTAAATAAATTTTTTATTACTCACTACCCACTCTACAAAGATTATCTATAATTTTGGTAGGAGTAAGTGCGAAATTCGGTTCGTAATGCCCTGCAAGAGAATGTGCTAAACTTCCGTGAATCGCGGCTTTTAGCGGATGCCATTTTTGAGCTAGGAGTGAGGCTATAATACCCGCCAAAACATCCCCGCTTCCGCCTTTTGCCAATGCTACATCCCCGTTTGGGTCGATAAACAGTTTTTTATTGTATGCAATAATTTTATTCGCGCCTTTCAAAAGCAGCACAACTCCCGGATATTTTTCACTGAATTTTTCAGTAAGCTCAAACCTTCTTTTCTGCACTTCTCTTACACTGTATTCTCCAAGTCCCGTGATTTTAAGCAAAGAAGCGAATTCTTTTGGATGAGGGGTTAAAACAACTTTTTTATCCAGAAATTTAGCAATTTCTTTTTTATAAAACATATCCGCATCTACAACCATAGGTATATCAAGTTTTACAATATCATCCAAAACTTCGTCAAAACAATCTCCCATTCCCATACCAAAAGCCAACGCCGTAAAATTCTCCAACTTATCAGTTTTCATTATTTCATAAGGAACATTTAAATTTTCCATTTTACATTTTCCATTTTCCATTACACTAACCAGTCCGCATCCGTAATTAAAAGCCGCCGTTGCCGCCAAAATACCGGCTCCCGGCTTTTCACCCACCAATACACCAAGATGACCGTATGAGCGTTTATGTGTGTTTTGTTTTTTTCTAATAGGGGTTATCAAATCTTCTTTTTCAAGAATATAATAACAGCACTTGTGAATATATTTCGTAAAACTCACCCCCAAATCGGCTTTTATTATTTCTCCCACATAATCTTTTGCCGCGTCACTGTATAAAGCAATTTTTTCCGCCCCCATTGTAACCGTTATATCCGCCCTGAAAGCCACTGGGCGCAGATTTCCGTTATCATCGATACCTGTAGGAATGTCACAGGCTATTTTTAAAGCGTTTAAATGATTCATTTTATTTACAACCGATACGATTTCTTCGTTCAAATCCCTCTTTAATCCGCTTCCGAATATTGCATCAACCAGACAATCGCATTTTTTGTATTCATTTTCCACTTTACCGCCTACGGCTTTGTATCTTTCAAGCTGGAGGCGGCACATTTCAGATTTCGCCCCAAGCGGCATATATAAATTCACATGATAATCCCCAATCAAAATCCTCGCAAGCGTTACACCGTCAGCTCCGTTGTTACCGGGACCCGCTACGATATTTACAACAGAATTTTTAGGCACCCTTTTATATATTTCAAGTGCCATGGAATATGCGGCATGTTCCATTAAAATATCTTCTGTCAGTTTATACTCTTCATAACATTTTTTATCAAACTGATAAACTTCTTTGAATGCCGGTTTCATAATTTCTCCTTATAATAAGCTAAAAGCATAAAGCTCAAAGCTTAAAGCAAAATATATGCAATATTGTAATTTGTTATTGGTTATTGATATCTTTAATCCAAAATCTAAAATTCATAATTCAAAATCTTTCAACCTTAATTCTCAATTCAGTCATTATCTTCTTCTAAACGATAAAGCCTTTAAAATATCCTCTTTAGTTATTTTATCACGTTTATTAAGATTTGCAACAGTTTTTGCTACTTTAAGTAAATTAAATTCGCTTCTTTTACTCAGTGCAAAATTTTGAACGGCTTTTTTAAGTATATCATAAGCTTCGTTTTGAATTTCAAATTTATAATTTTCAGGCAGGTTTGCGTTAAATTCACCCTGTTGCATTTCAAATGCTATTAAAACTTTTTCAAACATCTCTTTACTTGAAATCGTATCTTTTGAATCGTCTTCAGTCATTTGCAAATATATTTCAATTCTGTCATATAAAGGCTCTGAAATTCTATTTTTATATCTTTTAATTTCAAGTTCGGTACATCTGCACTCTTTGTTTGCGCTTAAAAGATTACCGCAGGGACACGGATTCATAGCAGCCGCAAAAAGAATGTCGGTTTCATATTCTATTTTGGAATTAACTCGACTTATTAAAACTTTTTTATCTTGAAGAGGAAGTCTTAAATTTTCAAGCACATCCTTAGAAAAATAAGGCAGTTCGTCAAAAAAAAGCATTCCTTTATTGGCAAATGCAATTTCCCCGATTTTAGCCCCCTTGCTTCCGCCTCCGAATATTGCGGCTTTTGTAGCTGAATAGTGCGGCGCGCGAAAAGGTCTTATGGGCTTAAACGTAACTTCTTTACCTTCAAGGGAATTATATTTTTCCACTTCTAGTATCTCTTCAAGACTCATAGGAGGCAAAATATTCCTCATTCTGCTAATAATCATAGATTTCCCAACCCCGGGACTTCCTTCAAACAATATATTGTGAAATCCGGCCGCAGAAATAAGAGCCGCTTCTTTTGCCTGATTTTGTCCTAACACGTCTTTAAAATCAAGCTCGAAGTTTTCGAGATAATAATATTTTTTACCCTTTACAGTTATACTGCTGTAATTAAATTCATTGTTTTCAATCTTTTGAGGTTCAAACTCTTCAAATTCGCCGATATGTGAAAAGGCATAAACTTCAACACCCGGTATTTTATTCGCTTTACGAGCACTTTCAAGCGGAATTATTACTTTTTTGGGTTTAAGTGAAAGAATAATCGGAAAGATTGAATTGGTATCCTTAAGACTCCCGTCAAGTCCAAGTTCGCCTAAAACAAGATACTCGCTAAGGTCCACATCTTTTTTATGATACAAAATACTAAGGGCTATGGGAAGATCTAATTGTGATCCTGATTTAGGTAAGTCGGCAGGTGCGAGGTTTATGGTAATTTTAAGAGGGGGAAATTCAAAACCGTTGTTTAAAAGCGCAGATTTTATTCTCTCTTTACTCTCCTGAATAGCCTGAGAACCAAGCCCTACAATTGCAAATCCGGGAAGTCCTTTTGTAAAAGAGCTTTCAACTTCCACTTTTTGAGCGATAAATCCGTTAAGAGTAGCGGAATTTATTTTTTTCGTTTTTGTTTTAGCAGTTTTTTCCACTCTTTTTCAAACTTCTTTCTTTTAATGTAATCAAGTCTTTCAATAAACAAATGCCCGTCAAGATGGTCTGTTTCATGCTGAAAAGCGACACTTAAAAGACCGTCCGCATCCATTATATGCTCTTTTCCGAATCTGTCAAAAAATTTAACCTTTACATTTGCATATCTTTCAACTTCATCAAAATATTCAGGCACGCTTAGACACCCTTCGGTATCTTTTTGACTGCCTTCCCACGTTAAAAATTCGGGATTTATAACTTCTATGAGAGTGTCTTTACTCTGTTTTCCTTCTTCATCCCCTATATCTATTAAAAGCGCACGAATAGGCACGGCTACCTGAATTGCGGCAAGCCCTACACCGTTTTTTGCAATCATCGTCTCATACATATCGTCTAATAATTTATGAAGATCATTATCAAATCTTTCAACAGGTTTTGAAATCTGTTTTAAAATTTTATTAGGATATGTAACTATATCCAATATAGCCATTAATCTCCTTCATATAGATAATATAACATATCGTCTTTTTCAGCTTTTTCCATCATATCTAGAGCATTGGCAAGGCATGTTTCCACATCCATTCCACTTATTATTTCTATAATTCCCGAAGCAATATTAATATTAATCTCTTCACCTTCTAAAAATATTGCGGAATTACTAATTATATCCGAAAGTCTCTCTACAGTCCTGCCGGCACCGATTCTATCGGTATGTTTTAAAAGCATTGCAAAAACACCATCGCCTAAATGTGCTACAATATCCGTCCTTCTTGATGTTTTTAGCATTATTTTTGCAACGCTTCTGTTAAGAAGGATTTTTGATTTTTCGGATTTTAACGATTTAAACACACTGTCTTTTATTTTCAATACAACCACACTGCTTCTGTGTTTGAATTTTTCAATTAACCTTATTTCTTTCGTAAGTTCTTGAATAAAAAATTTCTTGTTGTAAATGCCATATCGTGAATCAAATATAGAGTTACTTTCTATATCTTTTAAGATTTCAATGTTTTTAGAATAAAGCTGCTTTATCTGCTTTAATTCATTATCTAATTTGTCATTAATTCTTTTTAATTTTTCTTCAAAACTTTCGAGCAAACGAACAAAAATTTTAGGATTTGCTATATGAGCAGTTTCTTGTTTGTATTTTTCAAATATTTCTTTTATAGACTGTGAATTTTTATATAATAAGGCGGTGCGTTGTAAAAGTTCTTTAGAATATTTAAATGACTGTTTTAATTTTTTTTCTATTTCTATATCTTTTTCAAACTCATTGGTTTCTTCTAAAGAAATAAGCTCATATACCTGTTTTCTGAAATTCACAGGTTCTTCATCTAACATATTAAAAAAATAAAGTTTATAATAATAAGGAATCGGCGGGACATTTTCTTCAAGCAGTTTGTCAAAAACTTTTTTTGCAAACTCCTCAAGAGGGGAAGAAGGCTCACTTAAATTGGCAACACCGTTTACTGTAGAAATTTTTTCGTTTTTTTCGCCTATCATCAGTTTTCTCTTTTTTTAAGTACCTTGTCAATTATACCATATTTCATGGCTTCTTCAGCGCTCATAAAGAAATCTCTTTCGGTATCTTTTTCAATTTTTCTAATACTCTGTCCCGTGTTTTCGGCTAAAATTTTATTAAGTTCTTTTTTCATTCTTAAAATTTCTTTGGCGTGTATTTCAATATCGGTAGCCTGTCCCTGGGCTCCTCCCAGAGGCTGATGTATCATAATTCTTGCATGAGGAAGCGCAAACCTTTTACCCTTAGCACCGCTACTTAGTAAAAACGCCCCCATACTCGCAGCCTGTCCCATACAAATGGTTACGACATCGGGCTTTATGTAATTCATCGTATCATATATCGCCATTCCGCTTGTTACAACCCCGCCCGGAGAATTGATGTAGAGATAAATATCCTTTTCAGGATTTTCGGCTTCCAAAAACAGCATTTGAGCTACAATTATGCTTGATACGTGGTCATTTATTTCACCCTGAAGCATAATAATCCTGTCTTTAAGAAGGCGCGAATAGATATCATACGCCCTCTCGCCTCTTCCGGTTTTTTCAATTACAGTAGGAATTAAAATACTCATATTAATTTTCGCCTTTTATTTTGTCTTCTAACAGTTTATTTAGAAGTTTTTCTTCAATCAGATTCATCTTAATTACAGGAAGCAAATTGTTTTCCTGATAATATTTTACCACATCCTGAGGATTTTGTCCCTGCATAATAGCTTCATAATATAAAATTTGAGTAAGTTCCTGGTCGCTTACCTCAATTCCTTCTTTTTTAGCAATTGCATCAATAATAAATGTGAGTTTAACCCTCTCTTTCGCTTCAGGCAGAAGTTTTTCTTTTAATTCTTTTACTTTCTCAGGATTTTCCTGAAGTTCTTTAAGCTCGGCCGGAGACATTTTCTGAGCTTCATTGTTGATCATAATTTCAACTTCTTTTTCCACTACACTTTCAGGTAAATCTATTTCATATTTTTTAACTAAACATTCAAGAATTTCTTCTTTTTTAGGTGCGAAAATTTCGGCTTTTTTTCTCTCTTCAATAGATTTTTTAATCATTTCTTTAAGTTCATCTAATGTAGCGTCTTCTTTTGCCATATATTTTTTAGCCAAATCGTCATTGATTTCAGCAGGAACTTTTTCCTGAATTTCCTGAAGGGTTATGTCAAATTCAGCTTCTTTTCCGGCAATTTCTTTAGCCCCGTAGTTTTCAGGAAATGTTACTTTTATTCTTTTGCTCTCCCCTACTTTCATCCCTACAAGCTGCTCTTCAAATCCAGGAATAAATGAGTTGCTTCCAATTTCTAAAGGATACGCTTCAGCACTTCCGTTTTCCATTTTTTCACCGTCGATATATCCCGTAAAATCGATTACACCTATCAGACCTTCTTTAAGGATTTTTTTTCTTGAAACTTTAGTTTCCGCCTGAGCTTCGGCTATTTTTTTAATTTCTTCTTCAACTTCTTCGTCAGTTACTTCAGGAACTTCCACTTCAGGTACGCATTCTTTATATTCATCACCGATTTCAATTTCAGGTCTTGTGTAAACTTTGATTTCAACTTCGATTTTGTCGTCTTTTTTATCAAATTTAACAACTTCCGGTTCTGCAATCATATCGGTAATGCCTAATTCTTTAACACCTTTGTCCAAAACTTCCCTAACCGCTTCGCTTATTGCATCTTGTTCAATATCAGCGGCATACATTTTTTTAACTAACTTAACAGGCACTTTTCCGGGTCTGAAACCTTGAATTTTTGCTTTTTTTGCGATTTGTTTTGCAATTTTGTCTTTTTTTGCTTCTAAGTCTTGATTTTCGATTGTAGCTTTGATTATACTATTGGCAGAGTCAATTTTTTTTGCTTCTAACATTAAAATCCTTTTTTTAAAGGGTATAATACCAAAAATTTTAAAGGATAACAATGAGCGTTGATTTAAAAAAACTTGAATTGGCAGCCGAAATGATACTTGAAGCAATAGGAGAGGACGTAAAAAGAGACGGTTTAATCAAAACCCCAAAAAGAGTTGCAAAAAGTTTCGAATACCTCTGCAGCGGTTATTTCAAAGACCCAAAAGAGGTACTTAACGATGCACTTTTCGAATCCACAAACAACGAAATGGTGGTGGTCAGAAACATTGAATTTTATTCTTTGTGTGAGCATCATATACTGCCGTTTTTTGGAAGGGCACATGTGGCATACATTCCGGATAAAAAAGTTGTGGGACTTAGCAAAATCCCAAGAATGGTAAACGTATTTGCAAGAAGACTGCAAATTCAAGAGCAATTAACCGAACAAATCGCCGATGCCATTATGGAAGTAGTCCAGCCAAAAGGCGTGGGCGTGGTAATTCACGCAAGACATATGTGCATGGAAATGAGAGGCGTAGAAACCAAACATTCATACACTTCAAGCAGCGCTTTAAGAGGAATTTTTCTAGAGGAAAAAACAAGGGAAGAGTTTTTTAATATCATTAACGCACCCATTCATACACACTTTTAATAAACGGAGAATTGAGAATTGAGAATTTTAACCCACCCTTTTTCACCATTTTCACCCTTTTCACTTTTTTTCACCATTTTTACCATTTTTCACTAAAGGATTGCAATGCCTCTTAAAAGCATAAAAAACAAAATCGGCAAAAAACCGCTTTCCAAACCGTTTGGAATTGTTAAAAAAATAAATCCCACAAACCTTATAGCCACCGGGCTCAATCCATCAATCGGCGATATTGTAAAAATCTGCTCGGAAAATCATGAAATACTCGGAATGGTAACGGCACTTGATGAAAACTCTTTTGTAGTTACACCGTTTTCGTTTCTTGAAGGGTTTAAAATAGGCGATAAAATCTACATCGACGAAAACGGAATGCAGATTCCGGTAGGAAAAGGACTGCTCGGACGAGTGGTTGATCCGTTTATGAACCCCATAGACGATAAAGGGGATATATTATTTGATACAAAATATCCCATTATGAGCAAACCCATCTCACCTATGAAAAGAGGCGTAATAAATGAAGTGTTTGAAACGAAAGTAAAAGCAATTGACGGACTTTTAACATGCGGAAAAGGTCAGAAACTAGGTATCTTTGCCGGAAGCGGGGTTGGAAAATCGACTCTTATGAGTATGATTGTAAAAGGTGCAAATGCAGATATAAAAGTTATAGCGCTAATCGGTGAGAGGGGAAGGGAAATTCCGGAATTTATCGAACATAACTTAGGCGGTGATTTGACAAACACCGTTATAATCGTTGCAACGTCCGACGATTCGGCACTTATGAGAAAATACGGGGCGTTCAGTGCTATGGCGGTAGCAGAATATTTTAAAAATCAGGGGCATGACGTTTTATTTTTAATGGACAGCATTACACGTTTTGCAATGGCTCAAAGGGAAATCGGACTTGCTATGGGAGAGCCTCCCACTTCCAAAGGATATCCGCCAAGTGCGATTATGCTTTTGCCGCAACTTATGGAAAGGGCCGGAAAGGAAAAAGGCAAAGGCTCCATTACCGCATTTTTTACCGTACTTGTAGAAGGCGACGACACTTCGGCAGATCCTATTGCGGATCAGGCTCGTTCCATACTTGACGGGCATTTTATTTTAAGCAGGGAACTCACTGACAGCGGCATTTATCCGCCTATCAATATACTTAATTCCGCTAGCAGGGTTATGAGCAACGTAGTCACACCCGAACATCTGCAAAAAGCGCAGAAATTTAAAAAATTATATTCACTTCTTAAAGAAAACGAAGTTTTAATAAGAATAGGAGCTTATCAAAAAGGAGTCGACCCAGAACTTGACGAAGCAATAAACAAAAAAGAAGCAATGGAAAATTTCCTAAAACAACCCCCTAATGAATTAATTTCTTTTAACCAAACACTTGCATTGTTAAATAATATTGTATAATTAAACAAAAATACTAGAGGAAAAAATGGATTTTAAACAGTTTCTTGAAATTTTTAACAAACAGCCATACGTCGGGGTAATGATATATAAAGAAAAAATTATTTATGCAAATAAAAAATTTCAAGAAGTATTAGGACTTACTTATGAAGAATTTTTAAATATGTCCCCTGAAGAAATATTCCCTCCTGGTGAAAAAAGAGAAAAAATCAAAGAAGTTGTAAAAAAAAGACTAAAAGGCGAAGACTTTCCAGCAATTTATGAGCCTATGGAGGTTTGGAACAAAAACAACAAACGTTTATTGATAAAATTTTTCACGCAGACAATACAGTTAAATGACGGTTCCACTGCCGGACTTGTAATAGGAATAGACGTAACAAACGAATATAAAAAAGAATTTTTAATAGACATACTTAAAGAAATAAATCAAACAATAATTACAAAAGATAATGAAAAAGAAATTTTTTCAAACATTGCGGAAGAAATTTTAAAAAAAGGAAACTACGAATTAGTATGCGCTTCAATAAAAAAACCTGATTCAGCAGACATGGACCCAAAATATTGCGTAGGCAATTATGATGAAAGTTTTTTAAATTTTCTCCGTGAAAATTTTAAAGCAGATCCTGAATACACCAATAAATGTATGGCTACAAAATATATGCTTGAAAAAAGATTTATGATTATAAACGATTTAACAAAAATCGAATTCCCTAATAAAAAGCTCATAAACACACTGCTAAAGAGAAATTTCAGATCAATTCTGTTTTTCCCTATTTTTAAAAGCAATCGCTTATATGCGGCTATCGCAATTTGTTCAAAATATACGGAAGATTTTGACGACCTTTCAGTTTCCATTTTCAAAGAAGCAAAGCAGGATATCGAATTTGCTTTAAAAAAAGCCGAAAATATTACGTATTTAAAACTACTCCAAGAGGCTTTGGATAAAGCATACTCGTGGGTTATTATTACCGACGAAAATGCAAATATTTTATATGCAAACAAAAGTGTTGAAGAAATAAGCGGATATAAAATTCCAGAACTTTTAGGCAAAAACCCGAAAATTTTCAAATCAGGATACCATTCGGAAGATTTTTACAAAAAGATATGGGAAAAACTTCAAAACAATAAAATTGTTGAAACAATTATCATAAACAAAGACAAAGAAGGACATATTTTTTATTTAAAAGATAAAATTATTCCCATTACCACACCTGATAATCAAAAATATTATATCTCTTTAGCCATCGACATAACACACGAAAAAACACTGCAAAACAAACTGAAAAAAGATTTGTTAACCGAACTTCCAAACCGAAATGAATTTATTAATTTAATTTCAAAATCAATAAATTCAAAATATTCTTATGCATGCATCATCATAGATTTAAAAGATTTTAAAATTTTCAATCAGTTAAACGGAAATGCGGCGGGGGATTACCTGCTTAGAAAATTTGCCGACTTTTTAAAGACTATTTTTTATGAAAAGGACATTATAAGCAGAATCGGGGGAGATGAATTTGCTGTATTTCTTAAATACAACTCAATTAACGATCTGCATTCTATTATCCATAAAATCTTATATAAAGTTAAAAATTTAAAAGATTTCAATAATAAAATTTCCATCAATATTGGTATTTCTCTTTATCCCAAGGATTCAACGAATATAACGGAACTAATTGAAAAAGCGTTTTTAGCCCTTGAAATAGCCAAAGAAAAAGGCGATTTTACATATGAATTTTTCAACGCTGAAATAAATCAGAAAATAATAAAATACTCCGATATTAAACATTTGATTATCGAAGCAATTAAAAATAAAGAGTTTGTTTATTATTTTCAGCCTTATGTAAATTCAAAAACATTAAAAATTGCAGGTGCCGAAACACTGCTTAGAATCAAACATAATGACAAATTAATTTACCCTAATTCTTTTATTGATTTTGCTGAAAATAGCGGCTATATCAAGGAAATTGAAAAACTTATGTTTCCAAAATATCTTGAATATTTAAACGAACTTAAAATTCCTCTATCTTTTAATATTTCAGGTAAATCTCTAACGGATAAGCAGCATATAGAATCACTGTTTAGCAAAATACAAAACATTCCTGTCATTATAGAACTAACAGAGAGGGAAATAGCTGGCAATATAGATTATACAAAAGAAATATTTGAATATTTTAAGCAAAAAAGTTTTAAACTCTCAATTGACGATTTCGGGACCGGTTATTCATCTTTAACATATCTTAAAGACTTGCCGGCAGATTATTTAAAAATAGATATGTCTTTTATAAAAAACATAGAAAATTCACAAAAAGATTTAGCTATTGTTGAAACAATAATAAATTTCGCACATAAATTTAACCTAAAAACCATTGCCGAAGGCGTAGAAACCGAAAATCAGGTTAAAATACTGCAAGAGCTTGAATGCGATTTTCTTCAAGGATTTTATTTTGCAAAACCTATGCCTATCGAAGAAATAAGAAAATTTTTGCAAAACTGATTATTTTATTATGCCTTTTTTTACCGGCACAAATTCACACGCTTCAAGTGTTTCTTTTTTGCCGTTTTTATAAAATCTTGTTATTACCTGTTCGTTTCCGATTTTGACGGGGGCTAAAATAAACCCGTCATCTTTTACCTGGTTTAACAAATCTTTTTCCATATCTTCGATATACGCCGACAAAAGTATCCTATCAAACGGAGCGTATGCCCTCCAGCCAAATCTCCCGTCATCACATTTAACGTTAATATTATAAAGCCCTAATTTTTTAAACCTCTCTTTTGCTACTTCGACCAATTTACAAATTCTATCTATTGTAAATACCCTGCGGACTATTTTACTTAAAATTGCAGCCTGATAGCCGCTGCCGCATCCTATTTCCAGCACACTGTCAACATTTTCCAAATCCAGATACATGGTCATTTTAGCGATTGTAAGAGGCGAGCTGATTGTAGAATCATCCGCAAGGGGAAGAGGTGTTATATCGTAAGCTTTTCTCTCAAACCCGAAAGGAACAAAATATTTCCTGTCTATTTCGCAAAATGCCTTATATTCTTTCGGACCAAGGTCTACATAATCCGCTATTTTATCCGCAAGTAACTTACTCATTCTATTCCTATATTCAGTTTTTTTCTGATTTTTCTGTTTTTATTCAAATCAATAAAAGAGATGTTTCTATCAATATCAAACTCAACACCCTCACCCCACGCGTCAAAACTACATCCCCACGCATACTCGTTTGCGCTATTTACGGCAATTACCTGCGATTGGGTAGACAGTGCCAATGCTTTATTCAGTGTTTTAAAATGCTCAATCCTCTCTTTTCCCCAACGGGCCGGTACAAATATTATATCCACACCTCTAAAATTTTGCCAATATTCAAGAAACCTAAGCTCAAAGCAGATTAGATTTGCGCATTTTAAATCTCTGAATTCAAAAATTTCGGGCTTACACCCTATTTCAAAATGCCTGTTTTCATCCCCGAATAAATTATATTTTGCCCTCTTATATTTTAAACCATTCTCAAACAGACAAAAATAGTTTTTATTATTATATATTAATGTAAGCGCAAAAGACTTATTTAGTTTCGAAAGCTCTTTTATTGCATATTCCCCGAATTTATTAACCTCATCCCAGTTTTCATAATCAAATCCCGTTAAACACACTTCAGGAAAAAGAAGAAAACCGGCAGGAGAATTTTGAATAATCTCTATTACCCTCTTAAGATTATATTCATAATCCTTTGACGTTTTAAAATTAACTAATTCAATTCTCCATTTTACATTTTCCATTTTACATTTTCCATTTTCCATTTTCCATTTTCCATTTTACATTTTACATTTTACATTTTACATTTTATATTACTCCCCGTAAACTCTCTTATAAATCCTGTCTACGTTTCTTGTGTAATAGTTGTAATCAAAAAGCCCTCTTATTTCCTCATCGTTTAAATATTTTTTCAAATCTTCGTCTTTCAATAAATTTTC
>JAMOQT010000001.1 GCA_027063865.1 Nautiliaceae bacterium | reverse complement strand
TCAATCCTTCCACTATAATATATCAGATGGGCTTCGGATTTACATATAATATCAATTCTAAAAATGCTATTATCGCTTCTACGTTGGTAGGCACATCACCACAGATGCGATTAGTCTATATACTTTACGCTTATTGTCAAGCGCAATCCAGAAATACACCAATATGCGAAGTAAAAATGCACCATTTAACAACATAAAAACTCAGCTGTTTTTTGAGCCGAAATTTAATAAACCGGCTTTTCTTTTTTCTCTTAACCTAAAACTTTCACCTTGAATGTTAATAATATGACTGTGATGAATTAATCTGTCAAGTATAGCGGTAGTTATGGCTTCGTTGTCATTAAACACCTCCTTTAATTTGATAAAGTTTAAATTCGTAGTAATAATAATCGAGCTTGTTTCGTATTTTTTATTGACTATCTGAAAGAAAAGGTTTGATTCAAGCTCATTGAGCCTGAAATACCCTAATTCGTCTATAATTAAAAGCTTTGAAGGCATAATCACCCTTTTGAGATAATTGTCCAGTTTGTTTTGAATATGAGCCGATTTAAGCTGTAAGATTAAATCGCTTGCCGTAATGAATTTGGTTTTAATTCTTTTTTGAGTTGCACTGTATCCTATGGATAAAGCCAAATGTGTTTTTCCGACTCCGCTGGGTCCTAAAAGTAAAATGTTTTTTGCTTCGTCGATAAATCTCATCGTAAGAATTTCGTCAATAAGTTTTTTATCGACATTTGCAAATGAAAAATCAAATGTGTCTATCGTTTTGATTTTGGGAAATGAAGCGAATTTCAATAAAGTTTCTTTTGCCCTTTTGTCTTTAATTTCATATTCGGATTTTAACACCTCATACAGATACTGTGAATATGAAATGTTTTCTTTTGAGGCTTTATCGCTTATATATGCATAGCTTTGGTATATACCCTGTAATTTAAGAAGTTCGCACAATTCTCTTATTTTTTCATTAAGCATAACTGTTTTCCTTTGATGTGTTTATATTGTTTATATTATTTTGCAGTAAATTTTCGTAATCATTTAAAGTTGTAAAATAAGAGATGTCAATTTCCAACTCTTTAATACTTGATATTCGATTATCTTTATTTTTATCTTTTTCTTTTTTATTTTTCCTGTTTATTGCTATAATCCCTTCAAGAGAAACTAAAAAAGGTTTCTCTTTGTCAAGCATTATCGAAGGTTTTTCCTTGGTGGTGGAATGAATGCGGTTGTTTGCTTTAATCAGCCAGGAAGACAAATGAGCGTTTAAAACCTCTTTGTCTATTTCTATTCCGCTACCTTTTAGTTTTGCTTTTAGGGGCTTATAAAAGTTATTTTTAAGATACAAATTAAACCTCTCAACTTTTCCTTTGGTTTTAGCCCTAAACGGTTTACACAGTTTTGGAATAAATTTATATGTTTTTGAAAAATCTAAAAACGCATTGTTAAATCCGTGATTGTTTTTTCCATATTTATCTCTTTGTATAACAACGCTTTTTAAATTGTCGTAAAGTATTGTCTGCGGTATTCCTCCGAAATATTCAAATGCGTTTATATGACACTGCTGAAATGTCTCCTGTCTCATATTGTCAGTTACTTGAACATATGCAAACCTGCTGTATCCTAAAACCATTACGAATGCGTATAAAGGTTTTTTACCGATTCTTAATACCGTCCAGTCACACTGGGCTTGAAATCCGGGCTTTGTTTCAAACCTGATAATTTCTCCCTTGTCATCTTTATTTGGAAAATGCCTCTCATATGTTTTTTTCATAAAACTCTGTAATATCCTTGTTTTCCCTTTATATCCCATATCTCTTATCTCTTCGAATATTACCGGTGAAGGTATTTTATCGGGTAAAGCCTCTTTTATTCTTTTTTCGATATATTCCTTAAAATCATCAAGTTTGCTTTTAGACTCTCTTTTTTTGTAAGGTTTAGGACTCTTTTCTTTTAATCTTTTTGCTACCGTTCTTCTGTTTAATCCTGTAGCCCTTGCAATGGCTCTTATTGAATAACCCTGTTCTTTTAAAGTATGTATCATTATAAACTCCTCGTAACTTATCAATTTATACCTTTCTTTTTTTAAGAAAGATTATCTAATTTATTGGTTTTTTTTTGGAGCACTTTTACTTTGCGTTGCTGGTGTATTTTACCATTGCGGGGGACAGTAGTAAAAGAATACAAAGAAGAGATTGAGAAACTTCAAAAAGAA